>URIA01000004.1 GCA_900547765.1 uncultured Collinsella sp.
GGCGTCGACCCGGTCAAGTTTGGCATGGAGGTCTTCCTCACCCGTCCGTCCGGCTCCTTCACCGCAGCCGAGATGGTCGGCAACGACATCAAGATGTTCGAGCCCGCTGGCAAGAAGCTGCTCATCGGCCAGTACGAGACCGTCGACAAGAGCCGCGCACTCGGCATGATCGACGAGATTCGCGAGGCCATGCGCGCCTACGCCGCCGAGAAGGGTGCCGACGGCATTGTCCTGTGCATCACCGACATCATGGAGGAGGGCTCGCAGGTCCTGCTCGAGGGCGAGACCGAGGCTGCTCAGAAGGGCCTGGGCATTGCCGACGAGCACGACGGCGTCTGGATGCCGGGCGTCCTCTCCCGTAAGAAGCAGGTCGCTGCCCCCATCATGGCCGCCTGCTAGGTTTAGTTGACCGAACGCCACGACCGGATCGCGGACGCCCCGCGCTCCGGTCGTTTTTTGTGCACGGCGCCGCGTCGTCTCTTGGACAGGCGTGCCCGTGCCGTTGAGCAAATAATGTTCAACCTGTGGTTCCGCTTTTCGGCCACGCCTGCGTGCTTGTCGTGCAGGGTAGGCTAGATGCAAGCGTAATACGTTAGAGCGCGGCACCGCCACTTGGGCGGGCCGTGCTTTTTTAAGACGGGAGCTTTCCCGTGAAAGGAGCCGCCCATGGCAGCAACTGAGCAGCTGTTCAACGTTCGTGAGCGCAAGCGCTTTGAACGTCACGACATCTGGGAGCGCATCGCCGAGAACGGTACGATTTCCGCCGCCGTCATGGTCTTCGCCGCCATCGCCGCCGTCATTTGCGCCAATACCGATGCCTACGAGGCCATCCATCACTTTTTGGAGACCCCGCTGTATGTGGGTCTGGGCAACCTTACGGCCGGTCTCACCGTTGAGCTTTTCGTCAACGACTTCCTCATGGCGATTTTCTTTTTGTTGGTGGGCATCGAGCTTAAGTACGAGATGACGGTCGGTGAGCTCAAGAATCCGCGTCAGGCCATGCTTCCCATGCTGGCGGCGGTGGGCGGCGTCGTCGTTCCCGCCTGCATCTACCTGATCTTTAACCATGCCGGCGCCCGCAACGGTTGGGCCATCCCCATGGCAACCGATATTGCCTTTGCGCTGGGCGTGCTGTCGCTTTTGGGCAACCGCGTTCCCAACGGTGTGCGCGTGTTCTTCTCGACGCTCGCTATCGCCGACGACCTGATCTCCATCGCCGCCATCGCCATCTTCTACGGTCAGAGCCCCAATCCGTTTTGGTTGGGCGCCGCCGCGCTTGTGACCTGCGCGCTCGTGTGGCTCAACAAGACGCAGCATTACCGCCTTGCCCCGTATTCGGTACTGGGGCTGCTGCTGTGGTTCTGCATGTTCAAGAGCGGCGTACATGCCACGCTTGCTGGCGTCATCTTGGCCTTTACCATCCCGGCCAAGTGTGGCGTCAAGCTCGATAGCCTCACCGATTGGCTGGGCGAGTGCCTGCCGCTGCTCGATGACCGCTACGATGATGAGGCACACATCCTGGGCCAGCATGACTTTACCGTCTCGACAACCAAGGTCGAGCGCGTCATGCACCGCGTGACCCCGCCGCTTATCCGCATGGAGCGTCTGATCTCCACGCCGGTCAACTTTGTGATCCTGCCGATCTTTGCGTTCGTAAACGCTCAGGTTCGCTTAGTGGGCGTGGACATGAGCACGCTGCTCACCGACCCGGTGACGCTCGGCGTGTACTTTGGCATGCTGCTGGGCAAGCCGATCGGCATCTTTGGTATGACGTTTGCCCTGGTTAAGCTTAAGGCCTGCGAGCTGCCGCACAATGTCAACTGGCACATGATTGCCGGCGTGGGCATTCTGGGCGGTATCGGCTTTACCATGTCGATTCTCATCAGCGGCCTTGCCTTCCCGACGGCCCAGTTTGAGGTTCTTGCAGCCAAGGCCGCTATTCTCGCCGGTTCGGTCACCGCAGCCGTGCTCGGCATGATCTACATGAGCGTGGTCTGCAAGCATCCCTCGCCCAAAGACGAGTAAGAGCGCGAAAACCGGCTCCAGAACCGATTCGGGCGCGTTCAAAATGCGGATTCGGGCGGTGCTTGCCGCCTGCCAGACACGCCAGTGGTCAAAAAACGCCGTTTGTGAGTACTGTCACAAACGGCGTATCATTTTAGGTGCGGAAAATAATGAACAAAGTTATAAGAACTGTACGTTAATGAGTGACCATCGACTTCCAATTTGGCGCTAGCTGACGGTGATTAGGAAGTTTCAAGTCGAGTTTTGCCGATTTCGACCAAGAATCGCTGCTACTAAAAAGGTAACAGTACTCATATTTGCCCTTTTTTGGCCACAAGCCCTAAAACAAGCCTCGCCAAGGTCGGGAAGCGGGCCAAATCGCCGGCCTCGAGGCTTATTCCACCGTTCCGTAGACGGCGCCCCAGCCGTGGGCGGCCAAGGCGGAGTTGAGCTGGTCGCAAAGTGACTGGCGGTCGTAGTAGCCGGGCGGCAAAAGGTTCACGATTTCCATGAGGTCGGGCGCCAGGTCCAAGATTTCGGCCTGTACGATCAGATCCAGGCGGTCGATGGCGTGGCGGTCGTAAAACAGTCCGTCGACCAGGCGCTGCAAGTCGCCGAATTCCTCGGCCTGAAACGATCCGTACTCCATAGTGCCTCCTTGGGCGCCCCACGCCGGCATGCGCGGCGATTCGTAATTGATTGCGATGAACTTAATCTATCACGGCTTCATAACGTTGCGACGATGGCGGTCTATACTTAGACGAACTGCAACGTACCGCTTCGCGAAAGGTCGCACCCCATGCAGACGATCTACCAGAAGATGGAAACCACCGAACTCGATGCCGCCATCGAGGCGCTCAAAGCCGAGGTCGCCGAGGTCAAGGCCAAGGGCCTGGCGCTCGACATGGCCCGCGGCAAGCCGTCGCCCTCCCAGGTGGACATCTCTCGACCCATGCTCGATATCCTCAATGCCGATGCCGATCTGCATGACGGCAACGTCGACTGCTCCAACTACGGCTGCTTTGAGGGCATTCCCTCGGCACGCAAGCTGGCGGGGGAGTTCCTGGGTTGTCCTGCCGAGCAGACGCTCGTACTGGGCTCATCGAGCCTGCTGATCGAGCACGATATCGCCGGTATGTTCTGGCGTTGCGGCTCGTGCGGCAGCGACCCTTGGGAGGCTTACGAGGCAGCGCACGACGGCAAGAAGGTCAAGTTCCTGTGCCCTGTTCCCGGCTACGATCGCCACTTTGGCATCACCGCCGATCTGGGCATCGAGAACGTCCCCGTCGCGATGACCGACAACGGCCCCGACATGGACGAGATCGAGCGCCTGGTTGCCGCCGACGATTCCATCAAGGGTATCTGGTGCGTGCCCAAGTATTCCAACCCCACGGGCATCACCTTTAGCGAGGACACTGTGCGCCGCTTGGTCGAGATGCCCACGGCTGCGCCCGATTTCCGCATCTTCTGGGACAACGCTTACTGCGTGCACGACCTGTACGACGAGACCGACGAGCTCGCAAATATCTTTGACCTCGCTCGCGCGGCGGGCACCGAGGATCGCGTGGTGGCCTTTGCCTCGACGTCCAAGATCACCTTCCCGGGCGCCGGCATCGGCTTTATCGGTGCGAGCCCCGCGGTCATCGCCGAGTTCTCCAAGCGCCTGAAGGCCGGTCTTATTAGCGCCGATAAGCTCAACCAGCTGCGTCACGTGCGTTTCCTTCCCACCATCGAGGCGGTCAAGGAGCACATGAAAAAGCATGCCGAGTTCCTGCGCCCGCGCTTTGAGGCCGTTGAGCGTAAACTCACCGAGGGCTTGGGTAACACGGGTTGCGCCACTTGGACTCATCCCCATGGCGGCTACTTTGTGAGTTTCGATGGCCCCGAGGGCTCGGCCCAGAAGGTCGCCGCGCTTTGTGCCGACCTGGGCGTCAAGCTCACGCCGGCTGGTGCCACCTGGCCTTATGGCAAGGATCCGCGCGACACCAACATCCGCATCGCGCCGAGCTATCCCACGGTCGAGGACCTGGAGGCTGCGCTCGATGTGCTGGTGCTGGCTGTCAAGCTCGTCGCTGCCGAGCTTGCGCGTGCCGAGCGCGCCTAACGCGTAGGGCCCCGCAAGTCCGCGCCTAGTACTATCCGCACTTTCGATACGTAAAGGAGCGTATACATGGATTTGGGTATTTCCACCAACCCCACGCCAGAGCTCTACACCATTAAGGTGACCGGTGAGATCGATATCTCTAACGCCGATAGCCTGCGCAATGCCATCGACCTGGCGCTCGAGCAGCCCACTGAGGCCGTTGAGCTCGATTTTGCCCAGGTGAGCTACATCGATTCGACGGGCATTGGCGTGCTTGTGGGCGCCGCACACCACGCAGCTGATCATGGTAAGCGTTTTAGCTGCGTCAACGTGCAGCCCCCGGTGATGCGCGTGGTTCAGCTGTTGGGCGTCGACCAGGAGATTTCGATCACCGCTGCATAATCTTTGCCCCCAAAAGGGCGTGCCGTTTGGCATATGTTTGTGATGCGCTCGGACGTTTTGGCGTCCGGGCGCTATACTTGACCGAATAAATAGACGAGTTCCGGCCGAATGGCGCGGTGCGGGCTCGACTCACATCGAGCCTTGGAGGTATGTGTGTTTGGTATTGGAGAGGGTGAGCTCGCGATCATCGTGGTCTTCGGCTTTTTGCTGTTTGGCCCGGATAAGCTCCCGCAGATGGGCCGCACGATCGGCCGTGCCATCCGTCAGTTCCGCGAGACGCAGGAAAAGATGACGGCCGTTGTTCAGTCCGAGATTATCGATCCGGTGAGCGAGGCCGCGTCGGCCCCGGTCAAGCCCAAGAAGACTGCTGCGACCGACGACGATTCCGATGTGGACGAGGATGCCGCCGAGACGGCAGCGCCCGCCAAGAAGGAGACCTTTGCCGAGCGTCGCGCCCGTCTTGCTGCCGAGAAGGCCGCAAGCGAGGGTGCTGCTGAGGGCGAAGGCGCTGTTGATGAGGCCGAGGGTACAGAGCCTGCTGCTGCCGTCGAGCCCGAGCCTGCTGCAGAGCCCGAGCCCGAGCCGGCAGAGCCCACGACGGCTGACCTCTACGCCCGTCGTCCCCGCAAGCGCAAGGCCGTCGTCGACCAGCTCGCTCGCGAGCTCGAGGTCGAGGACGATGCCGAGGCTGCTGCCGCCGACGCCCCGAAGGGAGGCGATGAGTAATGCCGATCGGACCTGCGCGCATGCCGCTCTTCGATCACCTGGGAGAGCTCCGTCGCCGCCTGACCATCGTGGTCGTTTCGGTGTTTGCCGCCGCCATCGTGCTGTACTTTGCCACGCCCGTGGTGCTCGATATTCTTGAGGACCCCATCCGCTCCTTTGTGCCGGACGGTAAGTTTTACATCACCACCACGCTCGGCGGCTTTGGCCTGCGCTTCTCGCTTGCCATCAAGATGGCCGTGGTCATGTGCACGCCCATGATCATCTGGCAGATTCTGGCATTTTTCCTGCCGGCACTGCGCCCCAACGAGCGCAAGTGGGTTGTGCCCACGGTGCTCGCCTCGACGGTGCTGTTCTTCCTGGGTGCCATCTTCTGCTACTTCATCATCATCCCGGCGGGCTTTGAGTGGCTCATCGGCGAGACCTCGGCTGTCGCTACGGCGTTGCCCGATCTGGAGAACTACGTCAACATGGAGCTGCTCTTTATGATCGGCTTTGGTGTGGCGTTTGAGCTGCCGCTCATCATCTTCTACCTGTCCGTTTTCCACATCGTGTCCTATGCGGCCTTCCGCAGCGCCTGGCGCTACGTGTACGTAGGCCTGCTCGTGGGTTCGGCTGTGATTACGCCCGACGGCTCGCCCGTTACGCTGGGTCTCATGTATGGCGCCCTGCTCTCGCTCTACGAGATTTCGCTCGCCATCGCTCGCGTGGTCATTACCGCGCGCGAGGGCAAGGAGGGCCTGTTCGTGAGCCGTCTGGACCTGTTCTCGGACGACGAGGACGACGAGGAGTAAATCGGTATGCACGAGGTTGGCATTGTCAACGGCATACTCGATACAGTGATTCGCGCGGCGCGTGGGGCGGGGGCCTCGCGCGCCGTTTTGGTAACGCTGCGTATCGGGGATATGACCGAGGTCGTGCGCGAGGCGCTTGACTTTGCGTGGGAGACGTTTCGCGACGAGGACCCGCTCACGCGAGGCTGCGAGCTTTCCGTGGAGGAGGTCCATCCACAAAGCGAGTGTCTGGACTGCGGCGAGGTTTTCGACCACGATCGTTTCCACTGTCGCTGTCCCCAGTGTGGTGGTGCCAACGTGCGCCTACTGCACGGCCGCGAGCTCGATATCGCGAGTATCGAAATCGAAACCCCCGACGATTAGCCCGCTAGCCATCTAGTGATGGGGTATAAAGGGGCAAAAGTAAGGAGCGCCGAATATGGCCGAGAAAACGATTGATATCGCGTCGCCGATCCTGTCGCGCAACGAGCGCCTGGCGGATCAGCTGCGTCAGCGATTTGCAGAGACAAACACCTATGTGATCAACGTGCTGTCGAGCCCCGGCTCGGGCAAGACCACCACGATTCTGGGCACTAACGAGCGCCTGCGCGACAAGGCGGGCTTGCGCTGCGCCGTTATCGAGGGCGATATCGCTTCGGACGTCGACGCCATCACCATGAAGGAAGCCGGCATGCCCGCCATTCAGATCAACACGGGCGGCCTGTGTCACCTCGAGGGCAACATGATCATGGAGGCCGTCGATGCCTTCGACCAGGCTGTGGGTCTGGAGAACATCGACGTCATCTTTATCGAAAACGTGGGCAACCTGGTCTGTCCGGTCGACTTTGACCTGGGCGAGAACCTGTCCATCATGATTCTCTCGGTGCCCGAGGGCGACGACAAGCCCATCAAGTACCCGGGCATTTTCCAGCACGCCGGCGCGCAGCTGCTCAACAAGGTCGATGTTGCCCCGGCTTTCGATTTTGACATGGATAGGTATACTAAGACACTCGATGACCTCAATCCGCAGGCGCCGCGGTTTGCCGTGAGCGCGCGCAAGGGCGAGGGCATGGATGCCTGGTGCGATTGGCTCATCGGGCAGATTGAGCAAGCAAGGGCGTAAGTCGGCCGCCAAAAGGCGGGCGTAGCCGCAGAGATACGAGATAGGAGCCTCTTTTGAAGCTCATCATCGCCGAGAAAAACGACGCCGCGCGTCAGATCGCCGAGCGTCTGTCCACGGGTAAGCCCAAAAAGGACAAGGTGTACAACACCGCCATCTACCGTTTTGAGTGGAAGGGCGAGGAGTGCGTGACGATCGGTCTTGCCGGTCACATCCTTGCGCCCGATTTTTGCGACAGCGTGCTGTTCGATAAAAAGCTGGGTTGGTATTCGGTGACCGAAGACGGCGAGATGCTGCCGGCCGATATGCCCGATGGCCTGGCCCGCCCGCCGTACGACACCAAGCGCAAGCCGTTCCTTGCCGATGGCATTTCCATCAAGGGCTGGAAGCTCGAGAGCCTGCCTTACCTCACCTGGGCGCCCGTCATTAAGCTACCGGCCGAGAAGGAGCTCATTCGTTCGCTCAAGAACCTCGCCAAAAAGTCCGACAGCGTCATTATCGCCACGGACTTCGACCGCGAGGGCGAGCTGATCGGCTCGGACGCCCTCAACAAGGTGCGCGAGGTTGCGCCGGACTTGCCGGTCGCCCGCGCCCAGTACTCTTCGTTTACCAAGGCCGAGATAACGCAGGCCTTCGATAATCTCGTCTCGCTCGACCAGAACCTGGCCGACGCAGGCGAGAGCCGTCAGCACATCGACCTCATTTGGGGTGCGGTGCTCACGCGCTACCTGACGCTCGCCAAGTTTGGCGGCTTTGGCAACGTGCGTTCCGCCGGCCGCGTGCAGACGCCGACGCTTGCCCTGGTGGTCGAGCGCGAGCGCGAGCGCATGGCGTTTGTGCCCGAGGACTATTGGCAGATTCGCGGCATGGGCGCCGCGCAAGGCACTGCCGAGGACGATCGCTTTAAGATCGCGCACAAGACGGCGCGCTTCACCGACAAGGATGCTGCCGAGATGGCGTACGGCCATGTTGACGGCGCCACGACGGCGACCGTTGCCGCGGTGACCAAGCGCTCGCGTAAGCAGCAGCCGCCCACGCCGTTTGCGACGACCTCGCTGCAGGCTGCCGCCGCAGCCGAGGGCATCTCGCCTGCGCGTACGATGCGCATCGCCGAGTCCCTCTACATGGCCGGTCTCATCAGCTACCCGCGTGTCGACAATACCGTGTACCCTGCGACGCTCGATCTGGGCGCCGTGGTGAGCGACCTGGCAAAGATCAACCCGGCGCTGGCACCCGTGTGCAAAAAGGTGCTCGCCGGTCCCATGAAGCCCACGCGCGGCAAGGTCGAGACCACCGACCACCCGCCTATCTATCCCACGGGCGAGGGCGATCCGTCCACGCTCGACGGCGGCCAGCGCAAGCTCTATGACCTGATCGCTCGCCGCTTCCTGGCGACGCTTATGGGTCCCGCGACCATCGAGAACACCAAGCTCGAGCTCGATGTGAACGGCGAGCCGTTCGTGGCTTCGGGCGACGTGCTCGTGACTCCGGGCTTCCGCGAGGCGTACCCGTACGGACTCAAGCGCGATGAGCAGATGCCGCCGCTGGAGCAGGGCGATACGGTCGACGTGTTCGACATTAAGCTCGAGGCAAAGCAGACCGAGCCGCCCGCGCGCTACAGCCAGGGCAAGCTCGTGCAGGAGATGGAAAAGCGCGGCCTGGGCACCAAGTCCACGCGCGCGAGCATCATCGAACGCCTGTATGCCGTGCGCTATCTCAAAAACGATCCCGTTGAGCCGAGCCAGCTGGGTATTGCCATCATCGATGCGCTGTCACAGTTTGCCCCGCGCATCACGAGCCCCGATATGACCAGTGAGCTCGACGGCGACATGACCCGCGTCGAGCGCGGCGAGGACACCGAAGAGCATGTCGTGACGCACTCTCGCGCGCTGCTGGCTGGCGTGCTCGACGAGCTGCTCAAGCACACGCAGGAGCTGGGCGACGCCATCAGCGACGCCGTCACGGCCGATGCGCGCGTGGGCGCCTGCCCCAAGTGCGGCAAGGACCTGGTTATGAAGACGAGCGCCAAGACCCGCGGCAGCTTTATCGGCTGCATGGGCTGGCCCGACTGCGATGTGACCTATCCGGTGCCGAGCGGCGTCAAGGTGAGCCCGCTCGAGGGCGAGGCGGCCGTGTGCCCCGAGTGCGGCGCACCGCGCATTAAGTGCCAGCCGTTCCGCCAGAAGGCCTTCGAGATTTGCGTGAACCCTACGTGCCCCACCAACTACGAGCCCGACCTTAAGGTGGGCGAGTGCAAGGTGTGCGCCGAGGCCGGACGCCATGGCGACCTGATCGCGCACAAGAGCGAGAAGAGCGGCAAGCGCTTTATCCGCTGCACCAACTACGATGACTGCGGTGTGAGCTATCCTCTGCCGGCGCGCGGTAAGCTCGAGGCGACGGGCGAGACCTGCCCCGAGTGCGGCGCCCCCATCGTGGTGGTCAACACGGCGCGCGGCCCGTGGCGCATCTGCGTGAACATGGACTGCCCGACCAAGGAGAAGAAGCCCGCCCGCGGCCGCAAGACCACGACCAAGGCGAGCACGGCAATGAAGACGACGGCGGCCAAGAAGACGACGGCTAAGAAAGCCACTGCCGCCAAGAAGGCGACCGCGAAGAAGTCGACTGCCAAGAAAGCAGCCGCCGACAAGTAACGGCGCAGTCGGAACATTGACTAAAACAAAAACGAGCGAGGACCCCGCGATCCTCGCTCGTTTTTTAGACCGGCAGAGCGCTAGTTCACTTCGACGGGTTTGGCGCCGGGATAGCGCTCCTCAAAGTCTAGGCGGTACTTATTGTCATTGGTGCCCGCCACGTTGTCGCGTGACAGCGGCGCCACGATCTCATTCTTGTGGTCCGCAGGCTTGGCGTATTTCAGGCTGATCTCCCAGGCATCACAGATTGCGTCAATGCGGTGGTCCAGGTCGTCGTACAGGGCGATGATGTCCTTCCAGGAGCTGTAGTTCTTGGAGCTCGTCGGGACGTCCAGGTCCTCGACGATGTCGTAATACTGCTCGATGGTGTCCTCCGTGCGCTCGGCGACGTCGGCGAGATTTTGACGGGTGGTTCGATCCTCTTCCAGATAGCTGCCGTTGAAGTTCTGTGCGCAGCCACGGACGTAGTTGTCGAGGTCTTCGAGCAAGTCGTAGTATTCGCTCAGTCGGCGGTAGAGGTTCTGCTCGGAGAGCGTTGCTTCGCCGCCATCCTCGTCGTCATCGTCATCATCGTCGTACAGGCTGTTGGGATCGCCGAGAGGCTTTAGGTCATCGTCATCGACGTCATGGTGCAGCTTAGCTACCTCGGCAGTCGTCTGCGTGGCGGCGTTGTCGAAAGGCTTGATCACAAAGAAAACGACCAGGGCGATGATGATCGCCACCAGCACAACGATAACGGCGATAAGCGGCCCGGTGCCGCTTTTTTTGGGAGCGGGGGTCTGTGGCGAAGCGGGCGCGTATGCGGGAGCCGGCTGCTGTTGGGGCGAGCCGCTCGCGACGGGTATGCGCTGCGTGGTCTCGACGGCCGCGGGGCCTGCGGCGGGGTCGGGGCGATAGGCGAGGGGGTCGTCCGCCTTGGCTTGCGGCGTATCAAGGGAGCCGGTCTGCTCAAAAGCGGGCTGCCTATCGCTCGCGGTTGTTTGCTCAACGGATGCACCGCACGAGGTGCAGAACTTGGCATTATCTGCAAGAAGCTTGCCGCACGAGGCGCAATACCGAGACATTGCCACTCCTTTCGCCACATTTCAATGCAATACGACGATTATACCCAGCACCCCAAAAAGCCGGCAGTTAGGGACGTTCCTTTTCGACCGGCAGTTTAGGAACGTCCCTAACTGCCGCCTGAGTAGCCATTGACTAGGCGGGATTTGGGACGCGCCGAGCACTGGGGTATCATGGCTTAGTTGATATATCTGCATTTACGCGCCTTGTAGGAAGGGGCTGCGCCCATGGCTTTTGAGCCCGCTCAACATAGCTTTATCACGCTCGAGGGCGTCGACGGTGCCGGCAAGTCCACGCAGGCGCGCCTGCTTGCCCGCGCTCTTGAACTCGCTGGCTACCAGGTTGTGAGCCTGCGCGAGCCGGGCGGTACCGCCATCAGCGAAAAGATCCGTGCTCTGCTGCTCGACCCCGCCAATACAGCGATGGGCGACACCTGCGAGCTGCTGCTCTACGAGGCCGCGCGTGCCCAGCTGGTGCACGAGGTCATCGCCCCCGCCCTTGCGGCCGGCAAGGTGGTCCTGTGCGACCGTTTCTACGATTCCACGACCTGCTATCAGGCATTTGCCGACGGCCTTGACCGCCAGATAGTGCGCGATGCCAACAACCTGGCCGTTGCGGGGACGCATCCGGCGCTCACGCTCGTCTATCACATCACGCCCGAGCAGGCGGCGCTGCGCATGGCAGCCCGTGGCGCTGCAGATCGCATGGAGGCTAAGGGCATGGCCTTCCAAAAGCGTGTCTACCAGGGATTTTGCGCCATTGCCGCCGAGGAACCAAACCGCGTAAAGCTCATCGACGCGACCGCGTCCATCGAGGACGTCTTCGCGCAGACGGTCGAGCAGGTTCGCGCCTACGGCCTCGACATTTCCCAGGATGCCGTCACCGCCGCGCTTGCCCAGGAGGCCGAGTAACATGGCCCCCGCTCAGGCAAGCCTGCTGGCCAAGCTCGACACCCAAGAGCGCGTGCGTGACTTTTTGACCAATGCCGTCGCCAGCGGTCGCGCGTCGCACGCCTACCTGTTTTTGGGCGCGCCCGGCGCGGGCAAGCTCGACGCCGCGTGGGCGCTCGCCCAAGCCTTCCTGTGCGAGCAGGATGGCTGCGGCTCATGCGATAGCTGCGTGCGCGTCGCCCGCCATACGCACCCCGACGTGCACTATTACACGCCCGAGAGCGCCACGGGCTACCTCATTGCTCAGACCCGCGAGCTGCTCGACGACGTGCCGCTGGCGCCCATCCGTGCCAAGGCCAAGGTCTACATCATCGACCGTGCCGAGCAGCTGCGCGCCAACACCGCCAACGCACTGCTCAAAACGCTCGAGGAGCCGCCCGAGGGCGTTATGTTCATCCTGCTGGGCACCTCGGCAGACGTGATGTTGCCCACCATCGTGAGCCGCTGCCAGTGCGTGCCGTTTCGGCTGGTATCGCCCGCCGTCGCCGCGCAGGCCGTGAGCCGCGCCACCGGTCAGGACCCTGCGCGTTGCCGCATGGCCGTCGCCGTAGCGGGAAGCCCCGCGCGTGGCATCGAGTTCCTCAAGAGCGCCGAGCGCCAGGATGCCCGCCGTCAGGTGGTTCGCGCCATCGATTCGCTCATCGCCGCCGACGAGGCCGACGTGCTCAGCCGCGCCAAGTCGCTCATCGTCGCCGTTAAGGCGCCGCTCGCCGAGGTCAAGTCCACGCAGGAAAAGGTGCTCGAGCAAAACGCCGACTACCTGTCGCGTGGAGCATTGAAGCAGCTTGAGGACCGCAACAAGCGCGAACTCAACGCGCGCGAGCGTTCGGGTATCATGGAAGCGCTGGCGAGCGCGCGGACGCTCATGCGCGACGTGCTGCTGACGCTTCAGGACAAGGCAGCCGACGTAGTGAACGAAGACGTGCGCGACACGATCGGGCGGCTTGCCGCCGCGACGAATGTTGCGGGTGCCACCCGGGCGCTCGAGGCAGTTGCGACCGCCGAGCGCAACATCGCCAGAAACGTTACTCCCCAGCTGGCCATCGAGGTCATGCTGTTCGATATCAGGAAGGCACTGAAATGCCGTTAGTCGTACCCGTTAAGTTTACCTACGCCTCGCGCGACCTGTGGTTCGATCCGCAGGATCTGGATATCCTCGAGGCCGATTATGCCATTTGCTCCACCGAGCGCGGAACCGAGATCGGCATGGTCACGGCCGATCCCTTTGAGGTGCCGCAAGATGAGATCGGTCAGCCGCTCAAGCCCGTGCTGCGCGTGGCGAGCGACATCGATCTGCAGCTTGCCGACGACCTGGCCATCCAGGGCGACGAGGCCATGGTCGACTTCCGCCGCCTGGTCAAGGAGCTCGACCTCGAGATGAAGCCGGTCGGCGTCGAGTACCTGTTTGGCGGCGAGAAGGCCGTGTTCTACTTTGCGGCCGAGGAGCGCGTCGATTTTCGCCAGCTCGTCAAGGACCTGTCCTCGACGCTGCACATTCGCGTCGATATGCGCCAGATCGGCGTGCGTGACGAGACCCGCCTGGTGGGCGGCTATGCCCAGTGCGGACAGGAGCTCTGCTGTACGCGCTTTGGCGGACAGTTTGAGCCCGTCTCGATTCGCATGGCAAAAGAGCAGGACCTGCCGCTCAACTCGTCCAAGATCAGCGGCGTGTGCGGCCGCCTGATGTGCTGCCTGCGTTATGAGTTCGAGGCGTACAAGGACTTTAAGAGCCGCGCGCCCAAAAAGAAGACGCTCATCGATACGCCGCTCGGCAAGGCGCGTATTCAGGAATATGACACGCCGCGCGAGCAGCTGGTGCTGCGTCTGGAGAACGGCAAGGTCTTTAAGGTCAACCTGGCCGATATGACCTGCTCGGAGGGCTGCAAGAAGAAGGCCGCCGAGCAGGGCTGCAACTGCCGCCCCGACTGCGTGACGCGTGACGTGCTCGAGCGCATCGAGTCGCCCGAGATGCGCCTGGCGCTCATGGAGCTCGATCGCGAGAACGGCGTCGACGTGGGCGATGGCCTGTCGAGTGCCGACCGTCTTGCTGGCACGTCGATGCCCAAGCGCCGTCGTCGCGATGCTGAATCCGATACTCGCGCCGGTCAGGGGCAGGGCGAGGGTCGTGGCCGCGGAAAGGGCCGTGGCAATGCCGCAACGCCTGAGGCCGAGGAGGCCGCCGGTGGCCGTCGTCGTCGCAAGCGCGCGGGCTCGGGCGATGTCGGCGAGGCTGCAGCTGCAGGCAAGAACTCCTCCCGCGAGCGCGAGCTTCAACAGCCCCAGCAGCAGAATCGCGGCGGTGGCATGAATCCCACGCGCCGTCGTCGCCGTCATCTGTCGAGCGAGGAGCGCGAGGACGCCTTCCGCGCCGCAGCTGCTCGCGAGGCTGGTGCCGCTTCCAAGGGTCCTTCGGCCTCCGATGCGCCTGTCGACAAGGGCGGCAAGTCACGTGGCGAGGAGGAGCGCGCGCCGCGTCCGCGCCGTCGCCATTCCTCGGGCGCACAGCAGAAGCCTTCAGTGCCCTCCGTGGCCGATCAGGTCTCGGATGGCGAGGTCAAGGTCACGCGCCGTCGTCCCGGAGATGGCGGGGGAGCTGCTGCCAAGGCTTCGCGTGGCGCCGCTCGCGACGAGCGCGAGCCGCGCGAGGATCGCGGTGGCGAGGGCTCGGCCGACCAGGGTCAAAAGCGCCGTCGCCGTCGCCGTTCCCGCAAGCCGCGCCAAGATGGTGGCGAGGGCTCGACCCCGTCTTCGTCTGCACCACAACCGCCCGCCGGCGAATAACGCCCGCGAGCGGATTTTGCTCGCCTTGCCCCGAGCGCATCGGGGTATCATAGCGCTGAATCAACAACCCTCCCTGCGACCGAACGTAGGGAGGGTTGTGTCTTGAAGAGCCATCTGAACATATTGAGCCGTCTGCAAGGTGCCGGCATCCTACCGTTTGCGGACGAATCGCTATCGTTTGCCGAGCAGGCGGCGCACGAGGCGCTTGAGGCGTTGTCGCCAACACGATGTGCCGGCTGCGAGCGCGCCGGTGCGCTTATTTGCCAAGACTGCCTGGCTGCGTTCACGCTCATCGACCCACGTCATAGCTGTACCCGATGCGGCGCCCCGTTTGGGGATTTGCTGTGCACTGAGTGTTCGGTCGAGGGCACGTCTTCGGCAATGGCGGAGGCGCTCGACCGCTGCCTGGCGTGCTCCGTCTATGCGCATCCGCTGCCGCGCATCATTAAAGCGTACAAGGACGCGGGCGAGCGACGCCTGGCGCCGTATCTGGCGGAGCTGCTCTACGACACCGCCCTGCATGCCCAGGTCGTAGCGCCCGATCGCTACGGAGGTGTGCTGTCCGGTGCGGATGCGGTGGTGTTTGTGCCTGCGACGGCGGCAGCGTTTCGGCGGCGTGGCTTTGATCATATGGAGGCCATTGCGCGCCCATTTTGCGAGCTGTCGGGTGTTCCCCTGCTCGATGCCCTCGTCAAGTACGGGCATGGCGACCAGCGCGAACTCGGTCGTGAGGAGCGTCGCGAGCGTGCCCAAGGCATGTACGAGACGGTTGAGGACGTGCACGGCCGCCGCCTACTGCTTATCGATGACGTTATCACCACGGGCGCGACCATGGCAGCAGCCTCGGCGGAGCTCAAGCGTGCCGGCGCTGCGGCAGTCGATGGCCTTGCTATCGCATGTGTTTGGTAGGGGTGGTTTTGTGGCAGTGAAGATTGAGCGGCGCAACGAGCCGACAGGCGAACAGCTAGCGGCTTCCGTAATCCTAACAGGCGCTTCAGCGCTGCGCATGATGCGCGCCGAGCGCCGGCAGATGGGCTATATCAGCTGGAAGGACCTCAATCCCGATGAAGAGCGCCGTGTGCTGCGCACGTCGTCGCCCTCGACCGAGGACATCTATCTTCCCGACTTGGTGCGAATTGGAGCCGCAAGCGGCGAGGTGCAAGAGGATTTGTGCTTGCTGGTGGGATCTGCGGCGCAGCGCCGCCGCATGCCTAGCGTAGGCTGGTCCGTGTGTTCCGGATTGCCCGCCGGCTCGATTCTAGAGGTGGAACCGGGGGTGTACAGCTTGTCTCCCGAGGCCCTCTGCCTTGCCGTTGCGCGCGAACTTGGCTGTATCCAGGCATTTGCCCTGGCCCAGGAGCTGTGCTCTAAGATTTCACTGAGCGACCGCGGGAAGTATCTGCCTCCCTACACCTCGCCTGTTACGAATAAACTTGCAAAGGACAAGGACCAGCCAGCAGACGTAGGCTACTTTGAAGTCGAGCCGGCGCTGACGCCCGATCGCCTGGCAGATTACCTTGCGGCATGCAAGGGGAATGTGGCCAAACAGCTGCTGCGTCTGTGTCCCTACCTGTCAGAAAACCTGCTCTCGCCCATGGAGTGCATCATGCTCGCTCTGTTTTCGCTTCCGTTTTCCTATGGCGGATTTGACTGCGGTCCCTTTAAGACCGACTACAAGATCGAGTTCGATGACCGCGCGCAGGCAATCTCGGGGATGCCGCATGCAGTTTGCGATGCGTATCAGGAAGCAGCCCGGTTTGACCTTGAATACAACGGTGAGCTGGGCCATTCCTCCCGGAGGGGACGTATCCATGATGAAAAACGCAACACGGGCTTGATTACTATGGGAATCGAGGTCGCGACGGTCAACAACGAAATGCTCTGCGACATGGAAGCGATGGAAGCGCTCGCATGGCGCATCCACCAGCGTATGCGAAAGCGGTACCGGAATCGTGTCGATGCCCGCAGGAAGAAGCAAGAGGCGTTGCTTAACACGCTGCGGGCGTGTTTTGGGCTTAAGCCGGTCTAATTCACGTCGAAAATAGGGGGTTAATCATATGCCCTGGCCAAAATATGGCAAATATGAGTACTGTCACTAAATCAGTAACAGCAAAATCAAGGAATTTAGGACTCGGAGGCGGCATAAAGTAAGAAGATAATAAACAAATGTGGAATAACTAAGCATCAGGTTAGCGACATTGAGCGCAAAATCTGTCCGAGAGGCCAAAATTGCCTGTTACTAAATTGGTGACAGTACTCATATTTGCCATTTTTTGGCCACGGCACCCTAGGAAGGGTGCCCCGGAGCTCCCCATAGGGGAGCTCCGGGCTTCACAGAGGCACGAATAGCCCACTCCGACCTGCGAAATCTGTACTCGCGATGCGAATGACGCCCCTAACCTTAAACTTTAGCTTGAACTTAGCTATAATGCGCTACGTTCCTACCAGGCTGTGGTTGCGGACGGACGAAATGCCCGTCCTAGTCCAAGACAGACGCGGTCAAAGGGATCCACGTAAGCGACCGCGTGCGCGCGGCGCGATCATGGCGCGTCCTAGATGTAAGCCGCACCGTCCGTTCTACTTTCTTTGGGGCAATACCGCCTCGCGGGCGAGCGGGCCAGTCGTGAAGGTGGCTGCGGCCTCCCGAGCAAACACCCCGGTGCGCAAGTGTGGGGTCAAATACCAGGTCAGCTGGTGGGAACAATCTGATATTTCGTGCAACGCACGGATCGTATACGACACAGAAGGCAGGGTAGTGGACATGGTGAGGGGCAGCTTGATGCACGCGGCTCGGTTAGGTGCTGGGACCGCAGCGGTCATCGCCGTTTTGGGCCTGAGCGGATGCGCGTTCAACCCGCTGTCTACGTTCACGACTCCCACGATCGACCAGATCGAGTACGAGACCGTCACGCCCGCGGTGTCGGATGATGCCCTGGTCACCCCCGGTACCCTGACGGTTGCCCTCGATACCTCCGATGCGCCGCAGGCCATGCAGGGCGCTGACGGCGAGCTCACGGGGTATGCAGTCGACGCTGCCCGCGCCCTCGCAAGCCGCATGGGCCTTAAGGTCGCCTTTGTCGATGCGTCCTCGGAAGGTTCCGCGCTCGGTGACAAAAAGGCTGATATCTTTATCGGCGAGATCAACTCCACGGATGGGGACGTTAGCTCGCTCGGCACCTGCCTGTACGATGCCGCTTCCGTGTTCGGTAAAACCAGCGATGGTGGGTCGCTAAGCGTTTCCACCGATACCCTTAACACGTCTACTCTGGGTGTCCAGATGTCCTCGGCCTCGCAGGAGGCGCTTGCTAAGCAGAGCATCACCGCCAACCAAAAGACCTACTCCAACATCAACGAGTGCTTTGAGGCACTCGAGTCCGGCGAGGTCGACTATGTAATCTGCGACTCCACGGCCGGCGGCTACCTTGCACGCCTGATGAGCGAGGTCTCCTATGCCGGTTCGCTCGAGGCGCCCTCGACGCTTGGTGTTGCGGGCCTCTCGTCCAATGACGAACTGTGCCGTGCCGTGAGCGATGCCCTCGACGGTATTACGGCCGACGGCACGCTCGAGGCGGTCCACTCTGTCTGGTATGGCAGGATGCCCTACGACCTCACCACTAAGACGGTTTCGGGCGCTAACGTGCAGCCGGGCGACTCTGAGTCCAGTGAGACCGCATCCTCCGGCAGCGAGTCCTCCGATTCCAACAATGAGACCGCATCCTCCGAAGACAAATCGTCCAGCCAGGAAGACACCATCACCGACGACGACATTAACAAGCTTAATAGCTAGTTATTGCTAGGGGTGGTCTCTCCTATGCGCTAGGAGAGACGCCTCTTCACGGTTTCAACACGCACTGCCGGGCTTCCCCAATAGGGGAGCCCGGCTTTTTCATCTCTATAAAACCAGCAGGTCAAAGACAATTTTCGGGACCAAATACAAAGTCGCCGGCTCCCTCCTATAGCGCACTTTGCCACAGAAAAGTGCGAGACTTCGGTATGCGGTATCAAGCAATCGTTATTCGGGTCTTTGGGAATCCGCGTGATTAAATGCACGGCAATGGGTACATAGCCAGTACAGTAAGTCCCCGAGGCAGATTGGAGCCACGTATGGATATCAAGGTTTCTGGACGCAAGACGACGGTAACCGATGCTCTGCGTGCGCATGTGGATGAGAAGATCGGCGAGGCGCTCAAGGTTTTCGATATCGAGCCCATGACGGTCGACGTTGTACTTCGCTATGAGAAGAACCCCTCGAACCCCAACCCGGCAATCGTCGAGGTTACGGTTCGCGCCCGCGGTTCGGTGATTCGCGTTGCCGAGCACGGTGCAGATATGTACGCCGCCATCGACCTCTCCGCCGATAAGGTCACCCGCCAGCTGCGCAAGTTCAAGACCAAGGTTGTGGACAACCGCCAGGGCGGTGCCAGCGCAGCGGATGTTGCACCGGTCGAGCGTGTCGAGGATCTGGCCGACCTGCTGCTGCCCGAGGAGGACGACGACCTGCTCGTCCGCGAGAAGGTCGTCGATGTCACCCCGATGACTGAGGAGCAGGCGCTGGTGCAGACCGATCTGCTCGGTCACGACTTCTACGTGTTCGAGAACGCGACGACTGGCCTCATCAATGTGGTGTATCACCGTAAGAATGGTGGATATGGCATCATCAAGCCCCGCATCGAAACACTTGACGAGTAAAATACGTTAACTTGCATGAGTTAACGGTTGGCGGCCATCCCATGCGGGTGGCCGCCTTTTTACGTAAGGAGTCGCTTTGATGGACAAGGCCGCATCCGCCGGTCATTCGGACCGTTGCCGCATCGTCGTCGATACTTGCTGCGACTTTAGCCCCGAGGTCGCCGCGAACCTCGATGTCGATATCCTGGGTTTCCCCTTCATTATCGATGGCGAGGAGCGCACGGATGACATCTGGTCGAGCATCACACCCAAGGAGTTCTACGACCGCATGCGCGCCGGCGCTCGCGTGTCTACCTCCGCCGTGTCGCTCGGTCGCTATATCGAGTTCTTTACCGAGTGCGCCAAAGAGGGTACGCCCACGGTCTACCTGTGCTTTACCTCGGCGCTGTCGTCGAGCTACAACTCCGCGTGCCAGGCGGCAGATGCCGTGCGCGCCGAGTATCCCGACTTTGAACTGTACGTGGTCGACAACGCCCTGCCCTGCGCGACCGGCGAGCTCTTGGCGCTCGAGGCCGTGCGCCAGCGCTCGGCGGGACTGACCGCTAAGCAGCTGGTCGACTGGGCAAACGAGGCCAAGACCTACGTGCACGGCTACTTTACGCTCGAGAGCTTCGACGCGCTGGCTGCCGGCGGCCGCATTCCGCCCGCGGCGGCGCAGCTCACGGCAAAGCTCGATGTCAAGCCCGAGCTCTCCTACGACCTTGCCGGCTCGCTGTCGCTGATCGGCGTCAACCGCGGCCGCAAGAAGGCGCTCAAGTCCATTCTCAAGTCGTTCCGCGAGAACTACGTGCCCGACCGCACCATGCCCATCGCAATCATGACGGCCGATGCCGAGAAGGACGGCGACTGGCTCGAAGCTGCCATCCGCAAGGAGGAGGGCTGCGCCGACGTTACGATCATTCGCAGCTCCGTGGGTCCCACCATTGGCTCGCACGTGGGCCCCGGCATGGTGGCCTGCGCGTTTTGGGGTAAGAACCGCGCCGACAAGGCGTCGCTTTCCGATCGCATCGCCCGCCGCGTGCGCGGTCAGTAGGCAAGTAACGCGTCCGTAATCGCCCTCGACTCACAGCTCAAACGCTGGCACCGAGTATTCAACCTGGTAATAACACCCAACCTAAAAGGAAAGGTTTCATGGCAAACAAGCTCTCTGTCGCATTTATCGGCACCGGAATTATGGGTGCCCCCATCGCCGGCCACATTCTGGACGCTGGCTATCCCGTCACGGTCAACAACCGCACCAAGTCCAAGGCTGCAGCGCTCGTTGAGCGCGGTGCCGTCTGGGCCGATACGCCGGCCGACGCCGTGGCGAACGCCGACGTCGTCTTTACCATGGTGGGTTATCCCTCCGAGGTCGAGGAGCTCTACCTGGCGGGCGACGGTCTGCTCGCGTGTACTAAGCCCGGCGCGGTCCTGATCGACCTCACCACGAGCTCGCCCGAGCTGGCGCGCGACATTGCCGAGGCCGCCCAGGTTTCCGGCCGCATGGCGTTTGATTGCCCCGTCACCGGCGGCGAGTCGGGTGCTATCGCCGGCACGCTCACGGCTATCGTGGGCGCCACCGAGAACGATATTGCCCCGGTCCGCGACATCCTTTCTACCTTTGCAGCTAACATCTGCTGCTTCGATGGCGCCGGCAAGGGCCAGGCTGCCAAGCTTGCCAACCAGGTGTCGCTGGGCGCCTGCATGGTCGGCATGGCAGACGCCATGGCGTTTGCCGAGCTGAGCGGCCTCGATCTGGAGAAAACCCGTCAGATGATCCTGGGCGGCACCGGCAAGTCCGGCGCCATGGAGAGCCTGGCGCCCAAGGCGCTCGACGGTGACTACAAGCCCGGCTTTATGGTCGAGCACTTCATCAAGGACCTGCGCTTGGCGCTCGCCTATGCCGACGACCGCGAGCTTGCGCTGCCCGGCGCCGACGTCGCCTTTACGCTCTACGACATGCTCGATGCCATCGGTGGCGCCAAGCTGGGCACCCAGGCCATCACGGTGCTCTACAAGGAGGAGGCCGACGCCATTGCCGCCGGTCTGGACTGGTCTCAGTATCGTCCCGAGGAGCATGGTGCCCACGAGGACGGCTGTGGTTGCGGCGAGCATGGCGACGACCACGAGTGCGGTTGTGGCCACCACCATGGCGAGGACCACGAGTGCTGCGGCGGCCACGGCCATGACGACGGCCACGAGTGCTGCTGCGGCCACCATCACGGGGAGTAGCGCCCATGAGCTGGACGTTCGTGGTGCTCGCGCTGGTGCTCTTTATCTTTGCGATCTATATTGGCTTTTTGTGCGGCCAGTGGGCGTGCGAAAAGCGCGTCATCACCAAACGCGACTACTGGATTGCCAACTTTGCGGGAGCGGCGGCAGTCGTCCTGCTAACCTGGGTGTTCTCGCTGTTCCCACTGGTGCAGTTTGCGCCGATCGGCTGGCTCGGCGGCTTTATCGCCGGCCTTAAGATGAGCTTTGGCGAGTCCGTCGGCCCGTGGCGCAAGCACGACGAGGTCTTTAATGTCAACAAGGCCCATCGCGCCGCCGCCGATGCGGACGACGCTGAGGACCGCCGTCGCGCACGCCGCAATGGCGCTGCCGACCGACAGCTCATCTCGGTCACCAATGACAGCAAGGGTGCTGGCAAGCACGCTAAGAAATAGTAAGAAGAGGTAACTATGGCAGAAAACAAGGAAGAACAGCTCACCGACGAGGAGCTGGCACAGCTTCAGCTGGCAGAGGAGAACGAGAACGCCGTCGACCGCCTGGTCAAGGAGCTCGGCTGCCCCACGCGCCGCATCCGCCAGTTTGCCGCCCGCGTGCTGCATCTGCTGGCCGAGCGCGACCCGCAGCGCGTCGTGCCCTGCGTGCCCGCGCTGATCGAGGCACTCGATCGCCCCGAGGCTCAGACCCGCTGGGAGGCTCTCGATGCCCTGGCGGCGCTCGCCACCACCTGCCCCGAGCAGCTGGGCGATGCCTTTGAGGGTGCCGAGACCGCGCTGTTCGACGAGATTTCCTCCACGCTGCGCTATGCCGCCTTCCGCCTGCTGTGCGTGTGGGGTGCCACGAGTGTCGAGCGTTCGCGCGAGGCTTGGCCCATCCTGGACGAGGCCATCCAGTGCTACCACGGCGACCTTGAGTATCGCGACATGCTCGGTTGCCTGTACGAGTTTAGCCAGGGCGAGATCGACGCCGAGGTCGCCGAGAAGCTCGCGCTGCGCCTTAAGTTCGATGCCGAGAACGGCAAGGGCAGCTATCTCAAAGCCCGTTCGAGTGAGATTTGCGAAATGCTTGTTAAACGTTTTGGCCTGGATCTCTCCAAAAAGAAGAAGCGTGCTAGCGTTAAAAAATCTGAGGCCGCCGAAGACGAGGAGTAACAGATTATGGCGCACGATGTAGTCCTGATTCCCGGTGACGGTATCGGTCCCGAGATTACGCAGGCCATGCGCCGCGTGGTCGAGGCCACCGGTGTCCAGATCAACTGGAACGTCCAGGAGGCCGGTGCCGGCGTCATGGACGAGTTTGGCACGCCGCTGCCCCAACACGTACTCGATGCGGTCGCCGAGACCAAGGTTGCCATCAAGGGCCCCATCACCACGCCGGTCGGCACGGGTTTCCGCAGCGTCAACGTGGCCCTGCGCAAACACTTCGACCTGTATGCCTGCGTTCGCCCCTGCCTGTCGCAGCCGGGCGACGGCTCGCGCTTTCGCGATGTCGACCTGGTCATCGTGCGCGAGAACACCGAGGACCTCTACGCCGGGATCGAGTTCGATGAGGGCGCTGCCGAGGTCGAGGAGCTCTCACAGCTTGTCGAGCGTTCGGGTCAAAAGACCTTCGCTGCCGATTCCGCGATCTCGATCAAGCCGATCTCTATCGTCAAGAGCCGCCGCATTGTGGAGTATGCCTTTGAGTATGCCCGCCGCTGCGGCCGCAAAAAGGTGACGGCCGTGCACAAGGCCAACATCATGAAGGCGACCGACGGCCTGTTCCTGCGCGTGGCGCGCGAGGTGGCCTCCAACTATCCCGATATCGAGTTCAACGACAAGATCGTCGACGCCACCTGCATGGGTCTGGTCCAAAACCCCAATGACTTCGATGTCCTGGTGCTGCCCAACCTGTACGGCGACATCGTGAGCGACCTGTGCGCCGGCTTGGTGGGCGGCCTGGGTATGGCCCCCGGCTCCAACATCGGCGCCGACTGCGCCATCTTCGAGGCAACGCACGGCTCCGCGCCCGATATCGCGGGCCAGGATATTGCCAACCCCACGGCCGAGATTCTGTCTGCGGCTATGATGCTCGATCATCTGGGCGAGAACGATGCGGCCAATCGTATCCGCGCCGCCGTCTCTGCCACGCTTGACGAGGGCGAGCAGGTTACCGGTGACGTGCGTCGTGCCCAGACCGGTTCCGTCGAGGGCGCCGTGGGCACGCAGGCCTTCGCCGATGCCGTTATCGCGCACCTGGCCTAAGGCATGCCCGCTGCAAACGCCTAAATAGTACTTAAGTGTTTGCGTATAACCTAAGAATCAATACGCCCGGCGCTCTGTCGGGCGTATTCTATTGGGGACTATGTTTCCTAACAAGGAGTAATTGATATGGGTCTGATTCAAAAGAAGGACGAGAAGGACGAGATCGACGGTATCCAGATCATCGAGCGCGGCGAAGGCCCCGACGGTGACGAGGAAGAGAAGATCGATCTGGTCGCCGGCACGTCTGCCGAGCACATTGCTGCCGGTACGACGGCCGAGGAGGAGGACGCCCGCCTGGAGGCTCAGATTGCCGCGGATGCCGCTGACGAGAATCTGATGCCCGAGGTCCAGGATGAGGACGACGATATTCTGGGTTCCGATGAGGACGACCACGCATCTAAACACAAGAAGACGATGATTGCCGCCTTTGTGGTTGCGGTCGTGATCGCTGCCGTGGTTGGCTTCTTTATTGGCAATGGCGGCTTTGGTGGCAAGGGCGTTGGCTCGGCGACCCTGACCGAGGACCAGCTCGATTCGACCGTGGCAAGCTATAGCTACAACGGCAAGAAGAGCGACATCACCGCGCGCGAGGCCATCGAGAGCCAGTATAGCCTCGACACCGTCAAGGACGACGACGGCAACTACACCGCTCCGTCTGCCGACGTTATCCTGTCCTACGTACGCAACCAGATTCTGCTGGACGCTGCCGAGGACGAGGGCATTACCGTCTCTTCCAAGGAAATGAAGAAGTACGCCGAGGACTCCATCGGCACCTCCGACTACAAGACCATGGCCAAGCAGTACGGCGTGTCCAAGGATCAGGCCAAGCAGATCGTCCGTCAGTCCGCGACGCTGCAGAAGCTCTACAAGAAGAAGGTCGGCGACAGCTCCGCAAGCATGCCGACCGCCCCGACCGAGCCTGCTGACGGCAACGAGGAGACCGCGAGCAAGGACTACGCCGACTACATCATCAACCTTGCCGGCGATGAGTGGGATAGCTCAAAGGGCACCTGGAAGGATGCCGACAGCACCTATGCCAAGGCCTTTGCCGATGATGCCTTTACGACCGATAGCGCCACCTACAAGCAGGCCATGACCGCCTACTACACTGCCTATCAGCAGTATTCCTCGCAGGCTTCGAGCGCCAGCTCCAAGTGGACCGAGTATGCTAACGGCCTCTATGCCAAGGCCAACATCAGCATCTACGGCCTGTTTGCGTAAGGTTTGCCTGCACTACTGCGCGCTAACCGATCTACCTGATTGAGCCCGCTAGAACGGACAACGTTCTAGCGGGCTTTTTGTTACCGAAACCACTGGGGTAGGCCTCGAGCCCGCACAATGCTCCATCGGGTTCCCCTAATTCATCTGGGAAAACAACTGCAAACGATTGCAAGTAATCGGTGAACGGTCGAAAACTACCGTTCACCGATAATCTCAAAACTGGTTCTAACTGGTATTAAGTCAAAAAGACCAATTCACATATCTTCACAATGACCTGCAATTTTTCTTTACGCTATTTTTAGCCGCCCTGCGTTGTATTGACACGAAAAGAGTTCCGATTTTTTGCCAAAGCGTTTCGAAACGGTTTCAAAACCGCAGTTAGAAGTATTAACGACCGGTAAACGGTCGATTTATCACCGTGAGCGGTGCAAAAACGTTTTACCGTATGAATCAACGAAAGCGACCTCTTCTGTGGTGATATAGTGGCAACAACACGTCACGTGGTTACTACCAGTTGAGAAACCACTGGTCTTTAAAGAACGCTTTCCAAGAAGCTTTAAGGGCGATTGCCCGCTGGCTTCCGAAAATCATCGGACTCAGATCGTACACACCTTCGGAAGGGAAATTTGAATGGTTGGCTTTATTCTTACCGGTCATGGACAGTTCGCACCCGGCCTTGCAAGCGCTATCGCTATGGTTGCCGGCGACCAGCCCGCTTTTACCGTCGTTCCTTTCGAGGGCGACCAGGCTGCTTCCTACGGTGAGGATCTCCGCGCCGCTATTACCGCCATGCGCGAGGAGTGCGATGGCGTGCTCGTCTTTACCGACCTGCTCGGTGGTACCCCGTTCAACCAGTCGATGATGATTGCCCAGGATGTCGACAACGTCGAGGTTCTGACTGGCACCAACCTTCCCATGGTTATTGAGCTTCTGTTCCTCCGCGGCAATGCCACGCTCGCTGAGCTTGGCGAGCAGGCCGTGACCGTTGGCCAGACGGGCATCACCGCCCAGACGGTCGCATCCGTTGCCGGCTCCGAGGAAGAGGATATCTTCGGCGACGAGGACGGCATCTAATGGCCGATTTCGGAGCCAACGTCCTGAGCTCCTCGGTCGCCCTTTTAGGTTTGCTTGTCATCATGGGCTTGATTTACACCATCTGGTCGCAAATCAACATGAAGAAGAAGCAGAAGTACTTCAAGGAGCTCCACACCGAGCTCAAGCCGGGTCAGGAGGTTCTTTTCGCCGGCGGTATCTACGGAACCGTCAAAGGCATCGAAGGCGAAAAGGTCCAGATTAAAGTCCGATCCGGAGCCGTCGTAGATGTTTCGCGTTACGCGATTCAGGAGATCAAGTAACTGTCGTCAGCAAATATCGAAAGGAAGCTGATCAACATGGCAGAACCCAACATTCTTCTTACCCGCATCGATAACCGACTGGTTCATGGTCAGGTTGCCACCCAGTGGAACTCCACTCTGGGCTCCAACCTCATCCTCGTCGCCAACGACGACGTGGCGACCAACACCATGCGCCAGAACCTCATGAAGATGGCCGCTCCCACCGGCGTCGCTACGCGTTTCTTCTCCCTGCAGAAGACCATCGACGTCATCGGCAAGGCGAGCCCGCGCCAGAAGATCTTCATCGTGGCCGAAACACCGGAAGACGTGCTTACGCTCGTCAAGGGCGGTGTGCCTATAAAGAAGGTAAACATCGGCAACATGCACATGTCGGAAGGAAAGCGCCAAGTCGCCACCTCCGTCGCAGTTAACGACGAGGATGTCGCTGCGTTTAAAGAGCTGCAGGAATTGGGGGTGGAGTTGGAGATCAGGCGCGTTCCGAGCACGCCTGTTGAGGACACGAGCAAGCTCTTCTCGTAATCCTCGTGATCCACGTTGTCAGGAGTGAAACCCTGACGTTCTGTACGTGATATCCAAAGTGCGTACATACATTTTGAAAGGAGGAGCAAGATGGAATACTCGATCATCCAGGTCGCTCTGGTCTTCATCGTCACGTTCGTTGCGGCAATCGACCAGTTCAACTTCCTCGAGTCTCTCTATCAGCCCATCGTCACCGGCGCCGTCATCGGTCTTATCCTTGGCGACCTCAACACCGGTCTTCTCGTGGGTGGTACTTATCAGCTCATGACGATCGGCAACATGCCGATCGGAGGCGCTCAGCCGCCTAACGCCGTCATCGGCGGCATCATGGCAGCCATTCTCGCTATCGCTACGGGCCTCGAGCCCAACGCGGCAGTCGGCCTTGCCATTCCGTTCGCTCTGCTTGGTCAGCTCGGCGTTACCCTGGTCTTCACGCTTATGTCGCCCCTCATGTCCTCTGCAGACAACATGGCTCATAACGCTGACACCAAGGGTATCGAGCGTCTGAACTACTTCGCCATGGCTCTGCTCGGCCTGATCTTCGCTGTCGTCGTCACCCTGTTCTTCATCGCTGGCGCTACCATCGGTCAGACCATCGCTTCCGCCATCCCGACTTGGCTGCAGACCGGTCTCTCCGCTGCAGGCGGCATGATGCGCTTCGTCGGCTTCGCCGTCCTGCTCAAGGTTATGATGAACCGCGATATGTGGGGCTTCTTCCTCATGGGCTTTGGCCTCGCGCTCATCACCGTTGCCAACGACTCTCTGGCAACCCCTGCTCTGCTCATCCTCGCTCTCATCGGCTTCGGCATCGCTTTCTGGGACTTCCAGCAGCAGACCGAGCTGAAGGGTGCAGCTGTTTCTGACGGAGGTGACTTCGAAGATGGCATCTAATGAGTATGTGATCCCGGAGCACTACGAGGATCTCACTCCTGCTCCGCAGCTCGACCAGAAGACCCTCAACAAGATGGCTTGGCGCTCCTGCTTCCTGCAGGCCTCGTTCAACTACGAGCGTATGCAGGCCGCTGGCTGGCTCTACTCCATCATCCCCGGTCTGGAGAAGATCCACACCAACAAGAACGACCTCGCGGCTTCCATGAGCCACAACCTGGAGTTCTTCAACACCCACCCGTTCCTTGTCACCTTTGTTATGGGCATCGTGCTTTCGCTCGAGCAGAACAAGGTTGACATCCCCACGATCCGCGCCGTCCGCGTTGCCGCAATGGGCCCGCTCGGTGGTATCGGTGACGCTCTGTTCTGGCTGACGCTCGTGCCTATCACGGCCGGCATCACCTCCAACATGGCCATCAACGGCAACGCCGCTGCGCCGATCATCTTCCTGGTGATCTTCAACGCCGTCCAGTTCGCTCTGCGCTTCTGGCTCATGAACTGGTCCTACAAGCTTGGCACCAGCGCTATTGACGCTCTGACCGCCAACATGCAGGCCTTCACGCGTGCTGCTTCCATCATGGGCGTCTTCGTCGTCGGTTGCCTGGTCGTCACCATGGGTGGCACCCAGATCAACCTCCAGATCCCCAACGGCACCACTCGCGGCCTCTCCGCCAATACCGTGATCGTCTCCGAGAAGGAGGCCGAGAACTTCACCGGTATGGAGGGTATCGATACCGAGACCGCTGAGGCTGGCACCATGGCCATGACCGATGAGGACGGCAACGCCCTCACCGCCACCGATGCCGACGGCAACGCTGTCGAGTGCGGCGTCACCGATCTGGGCAACGGCATGGAGTCCGTGACCTATGGCACCGTCACCGAGGATCCGGTCAACTTCTCCGTTGCCGACACCCTCAACACCATCGTCCCGAAGCTCGTCCCGCTTATGCTTACGCTGCTGCTTTACTACATGTTCGCTAAGCACAGCTGGACCCCGACCAAGGGCATTCTCCTGCTCTTCGTCCTTGGCATCCTGGGCGCTGGCCCGCTTGGTCTCTGGCCGAGCATCTGGTAAGGCTCTAGCTTGAGGGGTGTGTCCCTACGCGGCTCACACCCCGACCCCTTAAGCCATGTGTATGTTAAAAGCCGCGTGCTCGAAAGAGCGCGCGGCTTTTGTTTTCTTGATGATTCGGGTGCAGCAGTCAGATAATGCTTAACACCCTGGGTAGTTAGCCGAATTCGAGCAAAAGGGAGGATAGGATGGCGATCGGAGCGCGCAGACAGCCCCTTTACGATCAGCTGGTCGATATTCTGACCGAAAAGATTGACCATGAATATCATGCCGGTGACATGATTCCTTCCGAGCGCGAACTTTCGGAGCGCTATGGTCTCTCGCGCACCACGGTGCGCCTGGCTCTGCAGGAGCTGGAGCGTTTAGGACTTGTGGTTCGGCAGCACGGTCGCGGTACCTTTGTGACCGACCGTTCGGCAAAAGCAACCAATCTTATGCAGTCCTACAGCTTTACCGAGCAGATGCGTGCGATGGGTCGCGATCCAGAGACCACGATTCTCGAGTTTTGCGAGATGGAGGCCGATAAGAATCTGGCCGAGCATATGGGATGCCGCATCGGCGACCGCATCTTTAAGCTCAAGCGCCTTCGTTCTGCCGACAACATGCCCATGATGGTCGAACGCAGCTATCTACCGGTTCGTCAATTTTTGTCTTTGAAGCGACCGCTCTTAGAGCGCAAGCCGCTTTACGATGTGATTGAACAAGACTTTCAGCAAAAGATACGCGTGGCCGAAGAGGAGTTCTATGCGAGCATAGCCCGTCCCACCGACGCTCACCTCTTGGGTATCGTCGAGGGTTCGCCCGTGCTCGATTTGGTCAGAACCACGTATAACGAGTCAAACGAGGTTGTGGAGTATACGCTCTCGGTTGCTCGTGCCGATCAGTTTAAATACAAGGTTTATCACCAGCGCAACGTTTAGTGTCCCCAGTGTTGTCATGTGATGATTCTTTGCATTTAACTGGTTACTACCAGATAACCAACCGAAGTGTATAATTGCACGTCAGAGGATTACTTCTAGAGAGAGGTATTAGAAATGTTCGAGAAGAGTGTCGAGGAGCTCACCGAGCTCGGCGCCCAGATCACCACGGCCGAGATTGCACAGCAGCCCGAGCTTTGGCGTGATACGCTCAACATCTACCGCGAGAACAAGGAGGCCATCGAGGCCTTCCTGGCCGAGGCTCGCGCCATGGGCGAGGGCCGTCTGTCCGTTGTCTTCACTGGTGCCGGTACTTCTGACTACGTGGGCGATACTTGCGCTCCGTACCTGCGTCACGCTGGCAACACTGATCTCTACGACTTTAAGCCCATCGCTACGACCGACATCGTGAGCGCTCCGCGCGACTTCCTGCGCGCCGAGGATCCCACGCTCGTGGTTTCCTTCGCCCGCTCCGGCAACAGCCCCGAGAGCCTTGCCGCCGTCGCCGTTGCTAAGGAACTCGTCCACAACGTCAAGTTCCTCAACATCACCTGCGCTCCCGAGGGCAAGCTGGCCGTCGAGTCCGCCGATGACCCCAACGCGCTGACGCTGCTCATCCCGCGCGCCAACGACAAGGGCTTCGCCATGACCGGCTCTTATTCCTGCATGACCCTGCTCTCCACCCTTATTTTCGACACTGCCTCTGACGAGCAGAAGGCCGAGTGGGTCGAGACCATCGCCAAGATGGGCGAGGAGGTCATCGCTCGTGAGCCCGAGATCGCCGATTACCTGGCCGGCGACTTCAACCGCGTGACCTACTTGGGTTCTGGCTCCTTTGGTGGTCTTGCCCAGGAGAGCCAGCTCAAGATTCTCGAGCTCGCTCACGGTCTGGTCGCTACTTCCTACGACACCTCCATGGGCTATCGTCACGGACCTAAGTCCTTCGTCGACGATAAGACGCTCGTCTTCGTGTTCGTCAACAACGACGCCTACACCCGTCAGTACGACATCGACATCCTCAACGAGATCGGTGGCGACGAGATCGCTCAGCACACCATCGCCGTTCAGCAGGAAGGTGCCACCGTCTATGAGGATGAGTCCTTCACCTTTAAGGGCTACGAGGCGCTTCCCGAGGGCTACCTTGCTCTGCCGTTCGTGATGTTTGCCCAGGCCATCAGCCTGCTCAATTCCGTGCGCGTGGGCAACACGCCCGATACGCCGAGCCCCACCGGCACGGTCAACCGCGTGGTTAAGGGCGTGACGATTCACCCCTTCACCGCTTAATCGCGTCCCCCTGTAAGGGCGCCCGTCCGCTCATAACGGCGGGCGGGCGCTTTTTGTTTTACGTGAGCTGGGTATAAGCAACATCACAGTCAACTGCTTTAGAAGCAAGGAGTGCATATGAGCACGTACGCAATTAAGGCTGACAAGTTCTTCTTGCCGGCAGGCCCGCAACTGGGCGGCTATCTTATGGTCGAGGATGGCGTCTTTGGCGCTTGGCAGGCCGACGAGCCCTCTTGCGAGATTAAGGACTACACGGGATCGTGGATCGCACCGGGTATGGTCGATACTCACATCCATGGTTTCTACAACCACTCAACTACCGATAACGATCCCGAGGGCATCGATATCAGCTCGACCGAGCTCGCCCGTCGCGGTACCACCAGCTGGCTGCCCACGACGTTCACCGATGGCGTCGAGCAGATCAAGGACGCCTGCGCCGCCATCGCTCAGGCGGACGAGGGCCGCGGCCCCGACTTCTGCGGTGCTCGCATTCAGGGTATCTACCTGGAGGGTCCCTTCTTTACCATGAAGCACGTGGGTGCGCAGAACCCCGCTTATCTTATCGATCCCTCCGAGGAGGTCTTCGATCAGTGGCAGGAGGCTGCGGGCGGTCGCATCGTTAAGAGCGCCATGGCCGCCGAGCGCGACGGCGCCGCTGCTTATGCGGCTGCTCTGAACGCTAAGGGTGTGGTGACCAGCATCGGTCACTCCGACGCCACCTACGATGAGTGCATCGCCGCCATCAACGCCGGTGCCAGCTGCTTTACGCATACCTATAACGGCCAGCGCGGGCTGCATCACCGTGAGCCCGGTGTCGTGGGTGCTGCCATGTCCACGCCCGAGACCTACGCCGAGATCATCTGTGACGGCAAGCACGTGAACCCTGCCGCCATCAAGGCGCTGCTGCAGGCAAAGGGCTGGCAGCATACGGTGCTCATCACCGACTGCCTTGGCTGCGGCGGCATGCCCGAGGGCAGCTACACCAGTGGCGGCATGGACGTCATCATGAAGGACAACCTGTGCTGGCTCGCCGACGGTAAGAGCATTGCCGGCTCGGTGCTCACGCTTGCCCAGGGCGTTAAGAACATCGTCGACTGGGGCATCGCCAGCGCCGATATCGCCATTCGCATGGCAACCGAGGTTCCGGCACGCTCCGCGCACATCGAGGATAAGTGCGGCAGCATCATGCCGGGTCGCGACGCCGACTTTGTCGTGTTCGACCATGAGCTCACCCTCATCGAGACGTATGTTGGCGGCCAGAGCGTCGGCAACGCCTTCACCGAGTAACGATAGAAAAAGACGGCGGGCCCGAATCTGCTCGGACCCGCCGAATGGGTTAAACGCTCAAAAGCACCTTCACAGTTACAGCTTGTTAGCGATTTTCTTTGCCGTGCGCTTAACGCCGGCCACAAGACCTCCCGCAGGATGCTCTTTTTCGTATGCCAGACGCTTCTCGCGTTTGGCATACTCTTCGATGATGATGTCGCCATACTCGTCTTCGATCTTGTCGAAGAAGTCGACGGCGCCCTTAATTTCCTCTGCGGTCGGGTGTCCCTTCTGGACGCCGCCCATGAGCTTGAACGGGCCCCACGTATCAAAGCCGGTGCAACCGTAGACGCCCATAAAGATAGCCTGCCTCATGCGGCAGATGCCATCGATATCCTTGCCGTACCACTTGTTTTTGCCGCCGTAGGTCATAAGACCAAACACCTTGTCCTGCGGCTGCAGCACGTTGGTGAGTACGCGTGCCATATCCTTGTCGATCTCGGAGTAATAGATGCCCGTGGCGACACCAATCAGATGATACTCGTGCAGGTCGGGGTACTCGTTTTTACCGAGTGCCTTTACGTCGAGGGTGTCAATCTCGGGGTGCGCCTCGACGATGGCGTCCACGAGCTTTTTCGTGTTGCCGTGGTGGCGCGAGGCGTAGAGGATGATGGTTCGCATAAGAAGGCCTTTCAGCTGTAATGAAGTCAATGTCAATATGGTACCCCGTTGGGTAGCTGGGATACCGGATGCATCGATGAACGTGCGGGTTTGTCCTTTAGCTAGGGCTGACGCGGGTGCTTGCGAGCAATGATAAAGCAGTTGTTCGAAAGGATGGGCAATGGAATACGCTCTTTCCAACGATTCGATTTCTATTACGGTGTCCACGGCTGGCGGCTCGTTTACCTCGATCGAGGCCGACGGTCGCGAGTATCTGTGGCAGGGCGACCCTGCTGTGTGGTCCGGTCAGGCGCCGATCTGCTTCCCGATCTGCGGAGGCCTGCGCGATGGCAATGCCATGACGTTTGCCGGGCACCATGTGAAGCTTGCCCGTCACGGGTTTGCGCGCAAACAGGAGTGGAAGCTGCTGAGCCAAAGCGAGTTCGAGCTGGCGATGTGCCTGGCTTCGGAGGATAACGCCGCGTTGCTGAGCGATTATCCGTACCCGTTTAAGCTCGTCGCCCGTTACACGCTTGAGGGCAATGCCGTTCACGTTTCCTATGAGGTCACCAACGAGGGTACCGAGGACATGCCGTTCTTTATCGGCGGTCATCCCGGCTTTAGGTGCCCGCTCGATGAGGGCGAGGCCTATACGGACTACGAACTGCGGTTTGAGAAGGACGAGGCCGCAGAGCTTTGCACCGCCGTCCCCTCGACCGGTTTGATCGATGTGGACAGGCGCTCCAAGAACCCCATGGTGGGAAAGACTCTGCCGCTGTCGCACGAGCTTTTTGATTTTGCTGAGACGATCTTTGACGTGCTCGAGAGCCGCCAGGTCACGCTTTCCAAGAAGGGCGAGGACAAGGGTGTTCGCCTGAGTTTTGAGGGCTTCCCGTACCTCATTGTGTGGAGCAAGCCCGAGGGCGATTTTGTGGCAGTTGAGCCTTGGGGCGGCCTTTCGACCTGCTCTGATGAGGATGACGTACTTGAACACAAGCGCGGCTGCCTTGTCGCCAAGCCCAAGGAGACCGTGGTCCGTTCGTTTACGATCGAGATTCTGTAATTCCGTTTTGTTGACTCGTATCGCGAGGCACAGGAAGCCTGCGAGATAAGGAGCTAAAAATGATCCTAACCGTTACGATGAATCCGTCCGTCGATACGCGCTATCAGCTCGATGAGCTCGTCATCGACGACGTCAACCGCGTAACGCCCGAAAAGACCGCCGGCGGCAAGGGCCTCAACGTGGCCCGTGTCCTGGGCCAGCTGGGCGACGATGTTGTTGCTACCGGTCTGCTCGGCGGCCACATGGGCGCCTACATGGCCGAGCTCATGGATGCCAACGGCATCAAGAACGACTTTGTGCCCATCGCCGGCGAGACCCGCATTTGCCTCAATATCCTCCACGCCGGTAACCAGACCGAGCTGCTGGAGAGCGGCCCGACGATTGCCCCCGAGGAGCTCGATGCCTTCACCGCCAAGTTCACTGAGCTTGCGAGCAAGGCAGATGTCGTCACTATCTCGGGCTCGCTGCCCCGCGGCGTCGAGGCAGACTACTATGCCAAGATCACGGGCATTGCCGAGAACGCCGGCGCCAAGGTGCTGCTCGATACCTCGGGCGCCTCGCTCGAGGCTGCCCTCAAGTCCGAGGTCAAGCCCGAGCTGGTCAAGCCTAACCTGACCGAGATCAACGGTCTTTTGGGCACGAGCTTTACCACTGACGATGTGGACGAGCTCCGCGCGGCGCTTGCCTCCGACGCCCGCTTCTCCGATATCCCCTGGGTCGTCGTGTCCATGGGCGCTGCTGGCTCTGTGGGCTTCCACAACGGTCGCGCATTCCGCGCCAAGACGCCCGATATTCCCGCCGTTAACGCTACGGGCTCCGGTGACTCCACCATTGCAGGCTTCGCGCATGCCATCGCTGCCGGCGCAGACGACGAGACGGTGCTGCGTACCGCTAACACCTGCGGCAAGCTCAACGCCATGGACCCGATGACGGGTCATTTGGTCATGGACCGTTGGGACGAGGTCTACAACGGCGTTGTCGTAACCGAGCTGTAAGAGTTTGGATTGTGCCTCGGTATTACCTGTCCGCTTGTTCGTCCGCGTCGACGACAAGTGCGGTAGCATTATGCCGGGGCGCGACGCCGACTTTGTCGTGTTCAATCCCGACCTTACCCTGGTCGAGACGTATGTGGGCGGTAACAGCGTCGGTAACGCGTTTACCGAGTAGCTGCCAAAGAGACGATCCGAGAGGGGATTTAGATGATTTACGGTGCACTGGGCGATATCGAGGAATACCGCGGCATGCTCAAGGGCCTCGACGTGCTGATTGATTGGCTCGAGGAGAACGACCCGGCGGAGCTCGAGGTCGGCAGCCATCCGATTCTGGGCGACAAGGTCTTTGCGAACATCATGGCTCCCACGACGCGTCCCGAGGCCGAGGCTCACTATGAGACGCATCAGCGCTATCACGACCTGCAGATCGACGTCGAGGGTCGCGAGGCCTTTAAGGTCGCCACGGGCAGCTTGACGCTGGTCCAGGAGTTTGACGAGAAGGACGACTACGATCTGGTCGATTCCGACGCTTCGATCGCCGGCGATCTGGCCGACGACAAGTTTGCCCTGTTCGTTGCAGGCGAGCCTCATATGCCCACGCTCGAGTTCCCGGACGATGGCGCGCAGCCGGTCAAGAAGATCTGCTTTAAGCTGCTTGCCGACGCCTACTGGGAGGAGTAGCGCGCAGCTCGGCTGAGCCGTGTGTTGGCGTGATTCCCTTGAGGGGATCGCGCATGAGCCCCGCCAACCGTATTTTTCCTAGGGGAATCACGGTTAGCGGGGCTTTTGTATTTGAACAGGGGAGTTGCCGACGGCGTGGCGTTTGCATTGGCGATGCGCTCAGGAAAATCGGCAACAAAAAAGCCGCCCGAAGGCGGCTATCTTGTGCAATGGAGCCAGCGACCGGGCTCGAACCGGTGACCCCCGCTTTACGAGAGCGGTGCTCTACCAACTGAGCTACGCTGGCGGCCATGTGATGACGCAACTGAGGCGTCAACGGCTGTCTATGATACGGGACATCGTAAATCCGCGCAAGTGTTCTGGCGGCTTTTCTCACTTTAAATGCACTAATATTGGAGACGCGATATCTTGCTCCTACGGGTCTCAAGCAGAATGGGGCAGCGATGGCTCAACCCAAGATTCTTCTCACACGCATCGATGACCGGTTTATTTACGGGCAAGGCGTTGAGCTGTGGAATGAGGCGGTTGGTTCCAACCTCGTCCTGATCGTTAACGACGAGATTGCGGCGGATTCGCGCAAGTGGGCGCCTATGAGGGTCGCGGCGCCCGAGGGCGTGTGGACGCGGTTTTTCTCGGTGCAAAGGACCATCGACATCATTCATACCGCAACGCCGCGTCAATGGATTCTGATCATGGTGGCCTCACCCGCCGATGCGCTCGCGCTGGTTAAGGGCGGCGTGCCGATCACCAAGATCAGCATCGGCCATATGCAGGCAGGGGAGGGCAAGCGTCCCGCAACACCCGCAGTTGCCGTAGACGACACAGACGTCGCTGCCCTCAAAGAGCTGCAAGCGCTCGGCATAGAACTAGAAATCCGCTACCTCCCCAGCTCCAACCCCGACCCCATCCAGCTAGTCATTTAAGAACGTCCCCAATGACTAGGTAGCAAAACGCCCGTCGGCGGTGGTGCCGGCGGGCGTTGCTGTGCGATATGTCGCGTTGTGGGCTTAGTGCCTCATAAAGTGGTATTCGATCACATTGCTGTAGGGATGACCCGGGCCCACAATGCCCTGCGGGAACAGCGGCTGGTGCGGTGTGTCGGGGTACATCTCGGCCTCGAGGGCAAAGCCGGCGCCCCAACCATAGTTGGCATCGTCTTTGGCGTGTTCGTCGCCCAGCCAGTTGCCGGTGTAGAGCTGCACGCCCGGGGCAGTGGTGTAATAGTCCAGCTCACGGCCGGTCCACATCTCCTCGACGTGCATCGCGCGGCGCAGATTACGGCCGTACTGATAGCCATCGATGCACAGACAGTGATCGTAGCCACGGGCCTGCTTAATCTGCGGATCGTCGGCCTCCATGCCGGGCGCGACGGGGCGCAGCTCGCGGAAATCAAACGGCGTGCCCTCGACCGGAGCAATCTCGCCGGTGGGGATATTCTGCTCGTTGATGGGCAGGTAGTGGGCAGCGTTAGCAACAAAGAAGTGCTCGCAGTCCATGCCGGCGTTATGGCCGGCAAGGTTAAAGTACGTGTGGTTAGTCATGGACACGTAAGTGGCGCGGTCGCTCTCGCAGCCATACTCGACACGAAAGACGCCGGTGCGCGTCACGGTAAACACGGCCGTAAAGGTGCGGTTGCCGGGAAGGCCCAGCTCGCCATCCTCAAGCGAGGTGGTCATGCGCACGGCATTGTGGACCTCGTCGAGCTCAACATCCCACACGCGCTTGTGCAGACCATGCTCAAGATCGCTGTGCAGGTTGTTGGCGCCTTCGTTGGCCGGCATATGCCAGTCCGTGCCGTCGATGGTGATCGTGGCGCCCGCGGTGCGGTTTGCCACGGGGCCGATGGTCGCGCCAAAGCAGGCGGGGTTGTCAAAGTAATCCTCGAGCTTATCGAAGCCCAGCACCACATCGCGCACGTTGCCGGGGATGTCGGGCACGTCGATGCCCAACACGGTGGCGCCATAGTCCATAATGCGAACGCAGATCTCGGGCCCGTTGAGGGTGTAACGATGAACGGGGGTACCGCACGGCGCGGTGCCGAAAAGCTCGGAAGTGATCATTTGGTTCCTAACATCGAGGTATTTCCGACAAACTGTAGCGCGAACAGGCGAGATTATCACTACACCCCACTAAAGCAGGGGGTATTTTTCTCAAAAAAGTGATGATTGGAGCTGTGCAGGCGTTCATTTTGACGCGCACGAGTCTGATACAATTTGTTCGTTACTGTTTGAATTGACGCAAGCATGGAACAGCGAGGACTCATCGTGATTAAAGCGGAGCGACAGGATAAGGTTCGTCAGTTGCTCGAGGAGCAGGGCACGGTCTCGGTCAAGGAGATTTCGGATGCGTTGGGTGTCTCGGACATGACGATTCGTCGCGACCTTGAGGAACTTGCGAACCTGGGCGAGATCGAGCGCGTGCACGGTGGAGCCCGTAGTGCGCAGGGTCGCCCCCACGCTATGCTGCGCCATGAGTATTCGCACAGCGAAAAGCGCACCAAGCATGCCGAGGAAAAGTTGCAGATCGCGCGCCGTGCTGTGGAGCTTATCGAGGAGGGCTCGACCATCTTTTTGGGTACGGGCACCACGGTTGAGCAGATGGCCTCGATGCTGCCGGCGTTTCGCCTGCGCATCGTGACTAATTCGCTTTCGGTGTTTAACCTGCTCGAGGCGCGCGAAGATTGCGACCTGTGCCTCGTGGGCGGTATGTACCGTCGCCGCACCGCCGCTTTTGTGGGGCCAACGGCTGAGGATACCCTGCGTGCACTGGGCATCGATGCGGCGTTTATCGGCGCCAACGGCATCTTGGACGGTGACGTATCTACGTCCAATATGGACGAGGGCCGTATCCAGCAGCTCGCCTTTAGCAAGGCGGACTCGCGCTATCTGATCGCCGATTCCAGTAAGATCGGCAAACGCGACTTCTACACGTTCTGCCGCCTGGACAATTTGGACGCCGTGGTGTGCGAGCCGAGCATCTCCGCCGAAGATCGTGCCGCCATCGAGGAACATACGCAGGTCATCTGCTAGCTAACGCTGCAGACGATACTTCTGCCCCCTGCCGGCGCGGGGATTATCGCTTCACAATGACGCGCAAATAATTTTAGGCAACAAGGATGAGGCTATTCTGGGATATGACTAGACTCCGTATTTCGTCTTTATGTCCCTTGAGAATGAATCATAGTCTTCATAGAGCCCCTCTCTGCTTTCATCCTCGGCGTGGCTTACACGTTCAAGGAGCTTATCCTTTGGAGCCTCTTTTGTTATTGCGGCCTCGCTATCGGGTATTGTGGATTGCAAGAATAGTTCTAGAGCATAGACGTCTTTGAGTATGTAGCCCGTCGAACGACCCGCCCCTGTTTTTTCGATTGCGCTGCAACTAACAAGCTGACTGAGGGTTCGTTTAACGGTAACCTCGCTGATATCGGGGCAGTTGGATCGGATGTCTGATTTCTTAATGACGCCGGGTCTCTGTTGAAATAGAACGGCGATGCGCGCTTGCTTCGACATGGGACGAGTGCTTGATTCAATTAAGGTACGCTGCTCGAGCTGTCGGTAGGCGGCCAGTGTTGTTCCGAGCATGAAACGGATAAAGGGTGCTTCGGTGTTTTGATTTTCATTCCATCCAGTGGAGCTTGCAGCGAGGGCGTTGTAGTAGAGCGCCTTGTTGTCTTCAATAAGTCGTTCGATGCTGATGTAACGCGCAACGTCGTATCCAGTCTTTTCGAGTAGCAGCGTTGTAAGGAGCCGGCTCATCCTGCCATTGCCATCGTTGAAGGGATGAATACTGACAAAATCGAAGATAAAGCGGAGCGATATAAGGAGGGGATCGCAAACTTGGCGAGATAAAGCATCGTTGAGGGACTGGCAGGCTTCTTTAATAAGTCCCGGGGTTGCTAGAGCCGAAGGGGGCCTAAAGCGCACAAATCGATTACCTTGATCGTCAATGGAGACGATTTCGTTATCGCTATCCTTCCAATGGCCTCCATACGAGATTGCCGTGTGCGCCATGAGGTCACGATGCAACTGCAAAATGACCGATGGCGTTACGGGAATGGAATCGTGTTGCTCGTGAATAAGCGACAGCACATCTCGGTATCCAGCGATTTCTTCCTCTGCGCGGGAGCTTGGCTTGGCGGAATACGCCATGATTGCTTTGAGTCTTTTTTGGGTGGTAACAATTCCTTCAAGTCCGTTGGAGGATTGGGTGCTTTGGATCTTAGCTTCCTCCATAAGGGACGATAGGAGTTCGGGTTTGACTTGACTCAGAACAAGCTGTCGGCCTTTATGCTCGCGTATCGAGAGGAGGAGGTTGGTGATTGGAGTTGCTTCGAGTTCCGCTGGGACTGTGGTGTAATCGAACTGGCGCATGCGGCTCCTTTCGGTATCACGAACATACTTTCGATATCATAATACCATTAAATGATACCGAAAGTATGTTCGTGATACCGAAAACTAGAAATCATGCTTCATAACTGCTTGGAAAGTTTGGATTTGACTATCTTATTGTCTTGATCTGTAACAGGTAGACGGTCGAAAGTGGGCTACGTGTTACAGATTTAGACATTTCTGCTCGGGCGTTCTGTTTGTCTCGATCCGTAACAGCTGGGGCCGAAAATCCCTGCTAGATGTTACAGATCGAGACAAATGAACCGCGTGGCCTGGCCGAAAAACAAAAAGGCCGCATGCGATCCCGTGGGGGATTCGCATGCGGCCGACAGGGGGTATGCGGCAGAAACTAGGCCATGAGCAGGCCGGTCTCCGCGACGTTCTTGTACCAGTACGCGCTCGCCTTGGGATAGCGTTCCTGGGTCTCAAAGTCGATGTAGAACAGGCCATAGCGCTTGTTATAGCCGTTGGTCCAGGAGAACTGGTCCTGCAGCGACCACACAAAGTAGCCGTCGACGTTTACGCCGCCGTCGATTGCCTTGAGGATCCACGCGAGATGCTGACGCATGTAGTCGATGCGAGGGGCGTCGTCGATAAAGCCGTCCTCGAAGTCGTCCTTATAGCCCATGCCGTTCTCGGTGATGTAGATCTTCTTGTAGTTGGGGTAATCGTTCTTAATGCGCAGCAGCAGATCGTACAGGCCCTCGGGATAGATGATCCAGTCCCAATCGGTGGTGGGTACGCCTTCGCGCACGCATGACTCGCCCACGCCCTTGAGGAACCAGCGCGAGGAGCCCTTGTCGCCGGTGCCATTGTGGTTAATGTCGTTTTCGCCCTCGGCGGCACGCAGGAACTGGCACTTGTAGGTGTTGACGCCCAGGCAATCGTTGTAGGGGAGCGCGGCGGTCAGCGCGGCGATGTCCTCGTCGCGGACGTCGAGCTCGCCGCCGGCGATATGGGCCAGCTTGGTCGCAGCCTCCAAGGTATCAGCTGCATAGTGGCCACGGAAGGTGGCGTCGAGTACCCAGCGGTTGTTGATGACGTCGGCCATGCGAGCTGCCTCGCAGTCGGCAGCGCTGTTGGGATCGAGGGGATACTTGGGCTCCAGGTTCTGGACAATGCCGATCTCGCCCTCAAAGCCGCCCTCGTGGAAGGCGACGACAGCCTTGGCATGGGCCACCATCATGTTGTGCATGAGCTGGAAGGCCTTGTCCAGGCGATACTTCTCGCCGTGCGGCCAGTTGCCAACGATAAAGCTGCCCTCGGCGGTCGCGGGAATCTCGTTAAAGGTAAACCAGTGCTTGACCTCGGTGAACTCGGCAAAGCAGAACTTGGCGTACTCGACAAAGGCGTCGATCGTCGTGCGCGTCAGGAAGCCCTCGCCGCCGTTCTGGTAAAAGGCCTCGGGCGTATCGAAGTGATCGAGCGTGACATAGGGGATAACGCCGGCTTTATTGCAGGTGGCAAAGAGCTCGTGATAGAAGGCAACACCCTCGGGGTTGATCTCGCCAGTACCGTTGGGGAAGATGCGGCTCCAAGCGATGGAGACGCGGATACCGTTGATGCCGAAGCGCTGGCACAGGTCGATATCGACCGGGTACTTGTTGTAGAAATCGCTTGCGGGATCGGGGGAGAAGCGACCCTGAGCTGCCAGGAAATCGTCCCAGGGCACTTTGCCCTTGCCGTGCGTGCGGGTCTCGCCCTCAACCTGGTAAGCGGCGGTGGCGCCGCCAAACACAAAGCCGTCGGGGAACTGCATGGGGTTGGTCATGAGTCATCCTTTCTGTGGGATACGAATAGGGAGAGGTGCCCGAACTGGGGATCCGGGCACCAACAGAGGGAGGAGCTAGTCGAGGTTCTCGCGGAGCCACTTGATGGCGCCGGCGGGGTCGCGAGTAAGGTCGATATATTCCTTACCGCGCGGAGCGAGCAGCTTAATGCCCAGGCGATCGGTGTCGGCCTTCATGTCGTTGTAGTAGCTACGAACCTGCGGGGCGAGCACGATAACGTCGTACTGATCCATGATGGCAGTGTGCTGGCCATAGGCGCCTGCGGAGGAAGCGATGTTCTCTCCGGTCTGTGCGGCACCTTCCTTGATGGCGTTGGCGAGCATAGCGGAGGTGCCGGCACCGGCGCACAGAACGAGGACCTTCAGGCCATCGACGTCCTTCTTAGCGGATGCGTCGGAGGCGGGCTCGGGCTGATCGGCGACAGGCTCGCTGTTGACGGCAGCGGCGGTCGGCTCGACGGAAGCGGTAGCCTGCTCGACAGCGGGCGCAGAGGTGCTGGCGGCGATGGTGGCAGCACCATCGGACTCGAGACCCAGCTCGGCGGCGCGCTCGGCCTCCTGGTCGCAGAGCAGCTTGTCATATGCCTTCAAGAACGGCAGGTAGATGACAGCGTCCAGCAAGATAATGATCGCGACGAACACCAAGGCAATGAGCTGGAAGTTCGTGGTGATGAAGATGCCGATGGGAGCAGGGGTGGCCCAAGGCACCACGAAGGAGAAGCCGTTCATGCCCACGTTATCGATAAAGAACTTGGCAACACTCACATTGACGCAGCCGGCGGCAACAAAGGGGATGAGCATGTAGGGGTTGAGGATCATGGGCGCGCCAAAGAGCAGCGGCTCGTTGACGGCGAAGGCGACGGGGACAATCGAGGCCTTACCGACGGCTTTGAGCTGCTTGGACTTCATAAAGAGAATCAGCAGAAGCGGCACGATGAACGTGGCGCCGGTGCCGCCGAACTCGCCCACGAGCGACATGTTAAAGGTGAGGGAGTGGGCGGGGTGACCGCCGGCAAGAAGAACCTGCAGGTTCTCGGCCTGGTTGGCAAGACGGATGGGGTCGATGCCCGGCTGGACAATCGAGGGGCCGTGGACGCCGATGAACCAGAAGAACGCGGTGGCTGCCTGGATAAGGATAAGGCCAGGATAGGTTTCTGCAGCGGTAAAGAGCGGGGAGAGCAGTTTGATAAGCAGCTCGGAGAACGGAACGCCCATGAGGTTGCGCACGACGACATCGATGATGCCGCAGATAATGACGGCGCCGCCAAAGGGGATAATGTCGCGGAAGTTCTGAGCGATGGCGCCCGGAACCTCCTTGGGCAGCTTAATGGTCAGATCGCGCGAGACGCAGAATTTATAGACCCACACGGTAATGAACGCGGCGATATAGGCCGAGAACAGACCGCGCGTACCCATGCTGGTGCAATCGAAGACCGAAAGCTCGGAGCCGTCGAGCTTGGTGGTGAACTGCGTAACAGCGAGCAAAAGCATGCTGCACTGGGCAGCAACCATGGTGGAGCCGTCGTTGAGCACCTTGCCGGCGGGCATACGACGGTTCATGGATGCCGTAAAGTTCTTGGCGGTGGTGCCGGCAACCATGATGCCCATGACGCCCATGGTGAAGTTGTAAAGCTTGTTGCACCAGTCGGTGAGCGGCTGGGGCAGCGTGACGCCAACGACGCCGGGGAGCGTGGCGATGAGCAGGAAAATCGAAGAGGTGAGGACGATGGGCATGCACCCAAGGAATCCGTCCTTAATGGCCTGGAGGTAGATGTTCCTCGAGATCTTCTCAAAGAACGGTTGATGCTTCTCGAGCATCTTTACGATGGCGTCCATAGAGCTCCTTTGCTGCTTGATGCGCGATGCATGTGGATGGAACTGGTCGTCGATGGATGGTCAGGACTGCCCGGAAACCTTCCTGCTTAAGGAAGGCATTGCGAAATGACAACGTAGGACATTTCGTTAATGACAACGTAAGACATTTTTGGAAGCGCAACAAGGATTTACGGGTGAACGGTCGATATTGTCCGATAAACGGCTGATTTGTCAGTCGGGCAGGTAGTGTATGCTAGAACGCAAAAAACAAGCGATGCAAAACCGACTGGAGAAGTAGTGGCAACGATGGACAAGAAAAATGTCTCAATGAACGATGTGGCAGTTGCCGCGGGCGTTTCTCTCAAGACGGTGTCGCGCGTGATCAACGAGCCCGATAGCGTGCGAGAGTCGACACGCGATAAGGTCCATTCCGCAATGGAGGCGCTCGGGTTTCGAACCAACTTTGCCGCGCGTTCGCTCAAGTTGGGCCGTTACGGATGCATCGGCGTGGTGCTGTTTCACTTGTCGGGCGGTGCCGTGGACATGATTGACGGCATCGCCGATGCCGCCGAAGAACGCGGCTTTGCGCTCACGATGATTAAGAAGCGGGCGGGGGAGAAGATGACCCTTGCCGAAGCGGCGCGTAGGATGTCGCAGCTGCCTGTTGATGGCATGATCTTCAACCTGCGTCAGATGGTCGATGACTTTGATACCTTTGAGGCGCCGAAAGACCTCAAGACGGTGATTATCACACCGATGGAACATCCTACCTGCTCCACCGTCAGTGACGATCAAGAGGGCGGCGCGCGCATGGCGTGCGAGTACTTCTTGAACCACGGGCACAAAAACGTGCACTTCGTCTCTGGTAAGAAAGAGTCGCTGTCGAGCCAGTGCCGTATGAAAGGTTGGCGTGCGGCACTCGAGGCACGTGGCATTGAGCCGCCCGAGCCTCTGCAAGGCGATTGGAATGCGGATAGTGGCTATGCCGCTGGCCTTGTGCTTGCCGATAAACCCGATTGCACGGCGGTCCTCGCTGCTAACGACTGCATGGCAAACGGCGTGATGATGGCCCTACGTGACAAAGGGCTCAGGGTGCCCGACGACGTGTCTGTGATCGGCTTCGACGATGAGCTCTACAAGACGATTCCCAACTCGATTCTGACGTCGGTGAAGTTCCGTCACCGTGAGCTGGGCATCCGTGCGCTCAATGAGGTCGTTGCGGGCCTGGAGGCTCCAAGCTCCAGAAGCCGTACGCTTGTCTCGGGCGTGTTGGTCGAGCGTGCGAGCGTGCGGGATTTGCGGGCGTAGGCGTGCTCGGCTCGTTCATCTCAACCTGTAACAGGTAGGGCCGAAAATCTCAGCTAGATGTTACAGATTGAGATATTTCTGCTCGGGCGTTCTGTTTGTCTCGATCTGTAACAGCTTGGAGCGAAAAACTCAGCTAGATGTTACAGATTGAGACAAACGTGCGGTACGGTCTGCCCAAAAAAGGCCGGGGCGGCGCGTCGTGTGACGTGCCGCCCCCGGCTGAGAAATAGGGACAGGTTATGTGGGCAGACAACCCCGCAAGCCGCTAGTCCAGACGACGGGTCTGCGCCACGTGCTTATACCAGTAGGCGCTTGCCTTGGGCGTGCGCTTCTGGGTCTCAAAGTCAACGTAGAAGAAGCCGTAACGCTTGTTGTAACCATTGGTCCAGGAGAACTGATCCTGCAGGCTCCACAGGAAGTAGCCACCCACGTTGACGCCCACCTCCATGGCCTTGAGCAACCAGCGCAGGTGCTGCTCGATGTAGTCGATGCGCGGCTGGTCGTCCACAAAACCGTCCTTGTAGGGGTCCTTGTAGCCCATGCCGTTCTCGGTGATGAAGATCTGCTTGTAGTTGGGGTAGCGCTGCTTAATGTAGACGAGCAGGTCGAACAGGCCCTCGGGATAGATGATCCAGTCCCAGTCGGTGGTGGGGATGCCGGGCTTGTTCACGTGCTCGCCAATACCCTTAACGCGCCAGCGGCCGGTGCCCTTCTCGCCCGTCCCGTTGTGGTGCAGGTCGTTCTCGCCATCGTAAGCCTTGAGGAAGCGACACTGGTAGTTGTTAACGCCCAAGTAGTCGTTGTAGAGCGCGGCCTCGCGCATGATCTCGAGATCCTCGTCCAGGATCTGGATGGTGCCGCCCGAGACGGCAGCCAGGCGGTTGGCGCACTCGAGGGTGTCGGGCGCGTAGTCGCCGCGGAACGTCGCGTCGAGCAAGAACTGGTTTTGCAGCACGTGCTCGTTATTGGCGGCTTTGATGTCGGCGGGGTCGTTCTCGTTGAGCGGATACTTAAACTCCAACGACTGGATGACGCCGATCTTGCCCTTAAAGCCGCCGTTGTGGAAGGCCAGCACGGCCTTGGCGTGGGCGAGCATCATGTTGTGCTCGCACTGGAAGGCCTCGGCCAGATGCGCCTTGACGCCGCCGGGGAAGGTGCCCTCGATGTAGGTGTTGGAGGCGTCCGCCCAGATCTCGTTAAAGGTGAACCAATAGGTCACCTGGTCGGCGTACTCCTGAAAGCAGAAGGTGGCAAAGTCCACAAAGGCGTCGATGGTCTCGCGGTTGAGGAAATCGCCCTTCTCAAAGAGGGGAAGCGGCGTGTCAAAGTGATGCAGCGTGACAAACGGCTCAACGTGGTGCTTGTGGCACTCGGCGAAGAGGTCGTGGTAGAACTGCACGCCCTCGGGGTTAATCTCGCCGGTGCCGTTGGGGAAGATGCGGCTCCAGGCAATGGAGAGGCGAATGCCGTTGATGCCGAACTCCTCGCACAGTTCCAGGTCGACGGGGTACTGGTTGTAGAAGTCGGAAGCGGGATCGGGGGAGAAGCGGCCCTGGGCCTCTAGGAAGTCGTCCCAGGCAACCTTGCCCTTACCGTGAGTGCGGGTCTCGCCCTCTACCTGGTAGGCAGCGGTGGCGCCGCCAAAGACAAAGTCCTCGGGAAACTGCGCAGGCGGGTTGGTGACGCTAGCAGGGTTAACGGACATGATAATCCAATCGTCTAAATCGAAGGGCCAGCCGGTCTTGGATGGTCGGCTGGCCCTGAGCGTTACTTACTTCGAGAGTTGCTCGCTTACGAAGGCGAGAGACTTGTCGCCGTTCTGGGAGAGCTCGATGTACTGCTTACCACGACAGGCGACACACTTGTTGCCCACGCGCTCGCAGTCCTTTTGCAGGTCGGCCAGGTAGCTGGCGGCTTGCGGGGCCAGGACGACCAGATCGAAGTCGGGGAGCATGTCCACGTGGTTGCCATAGGCCTCGGCAGCGGTCTCGAGGTTAATGCCGCGCTCTTTGGCGGCCTTGGCCAGCGCGTTGGCGAGCAGGCCCGAGGTTCCGCCGCCCTGGCAGAGCACGAGCACGCGCTTGCCGTTGAGGTCGCTAGTGGCCGTAGCCTCGGTGGCGGGCGCTGCGGAAGCGGCGGGGGCGTCGGCCTTCACGGCCTCGGCAGCAGCGCCGGCGGCAACGCTCTTGGCGTCAGCCTTGCCCTGGAAGGCGTCGTTGAGCTTGGCGGCCTTCTCAGCGTTCTTGGCGGCGAGCTCCTCCTGGGAGATCTCGGCCTCCTCGGTGCACTTCTGGGCGTCATAGGCACGGAAGAACGGGTAGTACAGGGCAAAGTCGACGACCAGGATAAGGGCGAGCATCACAAAGGCGAGCGGCTGGAAGCCCAAGCCCATGATGGTGCCGATGGGGCCGGGGACGGTCCAAGGCAGGGTGTACATAAAGCCGTTCATGCCCAAGAAGTCGATAAAGATCTTGAGGATCCAGATGTTGGCGATCGGGGCAAAGACAAACGGGACAAAGAAGACGGGGTTGAGCACGATAGGCGCGGCGAACAGCAGCGGCTCGTTGACAGCGAAGCAGACCGGGACGATGGCGGCCTTACCAACGGCGCGCATCTCCTGGGACTTGGCTAGGAAGCAGAACATAAAGACCAGGACAAGCGTGGCGCCGGTGCCGCCCATGCAGACGACGAAGTACTGGGCACCCTGGGTCAGGACAGCGGAAGCGTGCTGGCCGGCCTGGAACGCAGCCAGGTTGTCGGTCATGTTGGCAACGAGGGCGGCGGCGATGGCGGGCTCGACGATCGAGGGGCCGTGGACGCCGACGAACCAGAACAGGCTCATGGCGCCGTAGATCACAGCGAGACCGATATAGCCGTCGGCAGCAGTGAACAGGGGCTGGAACACCTGGATGACGCCCTGGGCAAAGCAGAAGCCAAAAGCAGCGCGGAAGGCGATGTCAAAGACCCAAAAGACGGTGATGCAGACGGAGAAGGGGATGATGTCCTTAAAGGTCTGCGAGATGTTGGGCGGAACCTGCTCGGGCATCTTGACGGTGATGTTGCGCTTAATGAAGAACTTGTAGATGATGCCGGTCACAAACGCAGCGATAAAGGCGGTCAGCAGGCCTTTGGAACCAAGGTAGGTGGTGTTGAAGCCGCTGGCAGCGTCCGTGGCGATCGTGTCGCTCGAAAGGAGCAAGAAGCCGATGATGGCCGCGCACATGCACGAGATGAAGTTGATCTGGTTGTTCTTGGGCAGATCGCGGTTCTGAGCGTCGGCGAAGTGCTTGGCCGTGGTGGCAGCGCAGGCGATGGCCAGGATACCCATGGAGTAGTTGTAGCATTTCCACAGGGCGTTGTTGATGTCATCGGGCCAGTAGAAACCCCAGATGTTGGGGACCGAGGCTACCAGGCAGAAGATGGACGAGAAGATGATGATGGGGATGACGGAGATAAAGCCGTCGCGGATCGCCTTGAGGTACTTGTTGCGGGCGATCGCGTTGAAAAAGGGCTGGCCCTTTTCGATGATGGCGATGAGTTGCTCCATGCAATGCTCCTAAGAGTCGGTGGGTTAGCAACGATGGTAGCTTTTGGCGTTCAGTTGCCAAAATGTTGACGTTGCCATTTTGCGACACAAAAAAAGACGCGAACCGGTGGTTCCTGTGCCTGCGAACCGTCGATTCCTTATGCGTAAACGTTTGAGCCGCCCGGTGGCTCTGTGTTTGCGCAATGGCAACGTTAACATTTGGGCGCCAAAAGCCGTTTGGGGAAGCAAAAATGTCGGTGAACGGTAGGTTTTGGGTGGTGAGCGTATGGTGGGGGAGGCGTTGGATATACTTGAAGACGTTAAAAATGACTGCGTAGGATGCCACCAATGGCATCGTCGACATAGAAAGATCGACCTATGGCCGCTGTTAAAAAATCGGTTTCCGTTAAGGACGTGGCGCGTCTCGCGGGCGTCTCGGAGCAGACAGTCTCGCGTACGGTGCACGATTCGCCCAGCGTGCGCCCCGAGACCAAGGAGCGCGTGTGCGCCGCCATGCGCGAGCTGGGGTATCGCCCCAATTTTGCCGGTCGATCGCTGCGCCGCGGCAAGTTTAAGACCGTCGGCGTCGCCATGTTCAACATTACCGGCACCGGCAATCTCGACCGTATGGAGGGCTTTGCCGCCGCCGCCGACAAACACGGCTATGCCATCACCCTCACTAAAGTAGATGGACACCCCTATACCCTCGAGGGCGCATCGTCGCGTATGAGCGCACTGCCGGTGGACGGTATGGTCGTGATCATGAACCGCATGCCGGCGGACTTTGGCACCTTTGAGCCGCTGCCCGGTATGCAGACGGTGCTCGTTACCATGCTGGAGCACCCGCTGTGCTCGACGGTCGATAACGACCAGTTCGATTGCTCGCGCCAAGTTGTCGAGTACTTGCTGGGGCAGGGGCACAAGACCGTGCACTTTATCTCGTGTCCCGAGCGCTCGCTTTCGGGCATGCGGCGCGAGGAGGGCTGGCGCGAGACATTGCGTGCGCATGGTATTGAGCCGCCGCGACTCGTCCGTGGCGATTGGACGGCACAGAGCGGATATGCTGCCGGCCAGGTGCTTGCGGACGATCCGACCTGTACGGCCATTTATGCTTCCAACGACGCCATGGCCTACGGCTGCATCCGTGGACTCGAGTCGCGCGGGAAGCGCGTGCCCCAGGACGTGAGCGTGGTGGGTGTTGATGACAGCCTGGGCGATATCGTGCCCGATCGTCGCCTGACCACGGTGCGTTTTGACAACAAGCGCGTCGGCATGTGGGCGGTCGACAAGATTGCTGGCGCCGAGGGCGTTGCACCTGGTGTGGAGCACATGCTGTTTCCGGGCGTGCTCGTCGAGGGCGATACGGTGCGCGATGTACGCTAGGGTAAAGACCTGTTTGGGTTGCCGATAATTGTGTTTGGTGTTTGATATTGTCCGGATTGGTTTAAAAACCGTTCACGGGCGAAAAGCAACCGTTCATAGCTCGAAATTGCGTTTTGCGCTGTTCTTTTTTGTTTGAATGTTACTGTTTCTGTCATACACAGCGCAGCGCGTATGCCCGGACGCGATGCTCTCCGTTGGTTCATATGTGAAAGGAACGCAATATGGCAACCAAAGAAGAAATCTCGATGGTTGGATTCGAGATTGTCGCATACGCGGGCGACGCTCAGACTGATCTGCTTGCAGCGCTCGATGCTGCTCGCGAGGGCGATTTTGAGAAGGCCGAGCAGCTGCACAAGGATGCGAGCGATGCACTCATCGGCGCTCACGACACGCAGACCAAGCTGCTTTCACAGGAGGCTGGCGGCGGCGAGATGGAGATGACCTTCATCATGGCCCATGCTCAGGATACTCTCATGACCACCATGATCCTGGAGAAGCAGACCCGCTTTACCATCGATGCCTATAAGCGCATCGCCGCACTCGAAGCTAAGCTCGCCTAACGAGCCCGCACAACCAAGTCCCCTTCCAAAAACCCTGCCGCTACCCGCGGCAGGGTTTTTCTGTCCTCCTCCAAGTTGCGGTGGAATAGGGACTGAATAGGGGCCGGCGGGCACAAAACAATCCCTATTCCACCGCAACTCATCCCGAGATAGTCATTGGGGACGTTCTTAAACGACTAGTCATTGGGGACAGTTTTGATGCGCTCCGTTCGTCCTCCCGTTCGATTTTTGCTCGGTGGGTATACTTCCTTTCGCATTAAACGCCGGAATGAGGAGGTATCCAAATGCCGGATAACGGGTCAATACAAAAAAGAGACGCGCACGAGATGGCTTATGGGCGTCCTGTCCAGATAACCGAGCACACGACGGTAACCGAGCTGCAGCCCAGCCTGTCCGATGTCGTGTGCGTAAACAAAAAGCTGCAGATTGGCTTTATCGTTGCACTCGTGGTGCTGGCGCTGCTGTCGGGCTTTGTAGCTCGTCCGCATTTCGCCGATACCAAGACATGGGACTCCACCATCGAGGTCATCGATCAAAAGAAGGGCAATGTTTTGGCGCTCACGACCTCGTGCGTTGCCCTATCTGCGGGTATTACCGCGCTGCCGGGCGATACGGGAACGCCAGTCGCCGAGCAGCTCGCGCAGCTTTCAGGCAACCTTGGTATCGTGCTTGCCGTGCTATACCTAGAGAAATATTTGCTTACGATTTTGTGGTCGGTTGGCCTGGGCATCCTGATCCCGTTTGCGCTGGTGCTCTTTGCGATCTCACTTGGCATTCACGGACGCTGGAGCACGAGCACAGTCATTCGCCGCGTGGCAACGCGTGTGCTGGTGGTCGCCATAATTAGCATGGTGTTGGTACCCGCAAGCGTATGGGTGTCGCAAAAGGTCGACGAAACGTATCGCGTTAGCATCGAGGCGGCCGAGCAAAAGGCGGCCGACGCTGCGAGTGCGGCAGATAGCGACAGCTCCAAAGCGGGCAAGAAAAAGACCGAGTCCACAGAGTCCAAGAATGTGCTTGAGCAGCTTGCCGACGGCGCCTCGGGTCTTGTCACGTCGGTGACCAGCGGCGCCAAGCAGATGACCGATGAGATTGTGCAGCAGGTGACCGATCTGATCGAAGGCGTCATCGTGATGATCGTGACCTCGTGTGTTATCCCATTGCTGGTGCTCGCGGCGTTTCTGTGGCTGGGACACACGCTGTTGGGGATTGATATTTCCGGCCCGGCGAACTATCTGACGGGTCGCTTTCTGAGCGCTCCGTCCAAGCACGCCAAAAGGGGCGGGCAGTCCGAGTAGCTAAAACAGCTGTATATACTGGGGCATACCGCCGAAGGGCGGCCGAGACACGTTCTCGGCCGCCCTTTTGTTTGTTGAATGCGCGGTAAGCCGGGCCTTTTCTGAGTCCAAACGGTCAGCAACCATCCGCGAACGGTATTTGTTCAAAAAAGAACAAAGACAAACAAATTATTGTTGCAGTTAATGTTCGAATGTGTTCAAATAAACATGAACAGTGAAGAACCGCACATTCAGATGCCCGGACCTGAACGCGATTCAACACTTCCAAACAGAAACTACGCACCTGCGTATCTCTCAAGGAGGATGTCATGAGAGTTGTAATCTCTTCCGATGCCGACGGTATGTCGATGAAGGAGTCCATCAAGGAGATGCTCATCGCCGACGGTCACGAGGTCGTCGACTATTCCGAGACCCCTGCCGCGGACTTTGTCGATTCCGCGACCGCCGTTGCCAAGGACCTGCTGGAGCACAAGGATTCCCAGGGCTTCGCATTCGATAAGTACGGTGTCGGCTCCTATATGGCCGCCGTCAAGATCAAGGGCATGGTCGTCGCCAACATTTCCGACGAGCGTTCCGCTTACATGACCCGCGAGCACAACGGCTCGCGCATGGTCACCATGGGCCCGGGCGTTGTGGGCACCGAGGTCGCAAAGAAGATCGCCCGCGAGTTCCTGCGCGCCCAGTATGCTGGCGGCCGTCACCAGATCCGTGTCGACATGCTCAACAAGATGGCCTAACGAGAGCCACCGAGAACTCGAACTTCTACCTCAACTTGTGAATTCAGACGAAAGGACGTTCTGATGAAGAAGACCATCGCAATCGGTTGCGACCATATCGTTACGGACGAGAAGATCTATCTGGCCGACCGCCTGGAGCAGGCTGGCTACAAGGTGCTTGACTGCGGTACCTACAGCCACACCCGTACGCACTATCCCATCTACGGTAAGGCCGTGGGCGAGGCTGTTGCCAGCGGCAAGGCCGACTTTGGCGTGGCCCTGTGCGGCACCGGCATCGGCATCACCAACGCCGTCAACAAGGTTCCCGGCGCCCGCTGCGCCCTGGTTCGCGATATGACCTCTGCCCTGTATGCCCGTCGCGAGCTCAACGCCAACATCGTGGGCTTTGGCGGTAAGATCACCGGCGAGTTCCTGATGGCCGATATCATGCTTGCCTTCCTGGAGGAGCCCTACGACAAGACTCCCGAGCACGATGCCCTGATTGCCAAGATCGATGCCTGCAATAAGGCCGACGCCGAGGCTCAGGCCGACCCGCACTTCTTTGACGAGTTTCTCGAGAAGTGGGACCGCGGCGAATACCACGACTAAGGAGGTTCCGGCGTTCTACCGAACGCCAGACCAGTCGACGCTGCGAAGCCATCTGGCGGGCGAGTTGCTCTGATAACACTTTTGATTGCTGAGCTTGGGTGCTTCGTTTTTGGCGGTACCCGGCATTCTGCAGCTTTTTAATTGACGGCTCGCGTTTCTGTGATGGGGCGCGGGCCGGTTTTCTAAACAGGAGTTCAACATGATTCTGACCGTTACCATGAACCCGTCGATTGATACGCGCTATCAGCTCGACAAGCTGATTATCGACGATGTTAACCGCGTGACGCCCGAAAAGACCGCTGGTGGCAAGGGCCTCAACGTGAGCCGTGTGCTGCTGCAGTTGGGCGACGATGTGCTCGCGACCGGCCTGCTTGGCGGTCACATGGGTGCCTATATGGCCGAGCTCATGGATGCCGATGGCGTCAAGAACGACTTTGTGCCCATTGCCGGCGAGACGCGCATCTGCCTGAATATTCTGCACGAGGGCAATCAGACCGAGCTGCTGGAGAGCGGCCCGCAGATCGCCCCCGCGGAACTCGAGGCCTTTACGGCCAAGTTCGCCGAGCTTGCAGCGAAGGCGGACGTTGTGACGCTTTCGGGCTCGCTGCCGCGTGGCGTCGATGCCGGCTACTACGCCGAGCTCGTCAAGATCGCCGAAGAGGCGGGCGCTAAGGTGCTGCTCGACACCTCTGGTGCATCGCTGGAGGCCGCGCTGGAGTCTAACGCTAAGCCCGAGCTCGTAAAGCCCAACCTGACCGAGATTAACGGCCTGCTAGGTATGTCCTTTACGACCGATGATATCGATGCACTGCGGGAGGCGCTTGCCGCCGATGGCCGCTTTGCCGGTATCCCCTGGGTTGTCGTTTCGATGGGCGCTGCCGGCTCGGTGGGCTTCCATGAGGGTCGCGCGTTCCGCGCCAAGACGCCCGCGATTGCGGCTGTGAACGCGACGGGTTCCGGCGACTCGACCATCGCCGGCTTTGCGCATGCCATTGCTGCTGGTGCCGACGACGTCACGGTGCTCAAGACTGCCAATACCTGCGGTAAGCTCAACGCCATGGATCCCAAGACCGGCCACCTGGTCATGGACCGCTGGGACGAGATCTACAACAGCGTTGTCGTGACTGAACTTTAGGGTTACGGCGTTTTACCAAACCTATTGGTTCCGCCGTTCTACCGAACGGCGGACCGGTCGACGCTGCGCGGGCCGCAATTGGACAATCTGACGTTCAACTTCAAGGGCGCGACCAGAAGGTCAGCGCCCTTTCGTTTCGCGTCACCTTGTCTCAAATGCGACCCGCTCGCTGTCCGTCCTCTACCTGCGGCGTTGTCTTGCTCCGGATGCGGCAGTTAGGGACGTTCCTTTTCTGCCGGCAGTCTGGGATATTCCTTGGGGTAGTCATTGGGGACGTTCTTTAATGACTAGTCGTTTAAGAACGTCCCCAATGACTACACTCAAAAACGGCGCCCGCTGGCGATGTTGCCGGCGGGCGCCGTTGCCTTGAGGACGAAATGATCCGTTTTCCTCCGTCCCCAGGGGATCATTACAGCGAGTCGATAAAGCGCTGCTGGGCGGCGCGGCCGGCTTCGTCCCACTTAAAGACGCCGGCGTTGTCGAGCACGTGGCCAAACACCACGCCGACCTCCTCGTGCAGGATGTCGATGGCGTTGTCGGCCGTAAGCTCGTCGGCGCGGCGGGCAAAGACGTCCTCGGCCCATGCGGCGTGGCTGCGGCAAAGGTCGTCGCCCTCGAGCGCGCCGGCAAGGTCGTAGCTGGTATCGGCTTTGGCCGCCAGCAGGTGCTCGCGGACAGCGCCGAGCTCGGGAACCAAGCGCGGCGGCAAAATGGCCAGGCCCATGACCTCGATCAGACCGATGTTCTCCTTTTTAATATGGTGATACTCGGCATGCGGGTGGAAAACGCCCAGCGGATGCTCGTCGGTCGTGATGTTGCAGCGAAGTGCCAGGTAGGCCTCGTAGATCTCGCCGCCGGCGTTGCCGCGGGAGTCGACGCGGCGGATGACGGGCGTCACGGTGTTGTGCGCGACGCCGTCGGCTGTGCGCGCGATGACGCCAACCGACTCATCGGTCCACTCGCGCCAGGCGAGGATAATCTTCTCGGCAGCGTCGAGCAACTGGGCGCGGTCGTGCGAGCGCAGTCGCAGCACCGAAAGCGGCCACTGCAACACGGTACCGCTGACCTGGTCAAAGCCGGGCACGCTAAACTGCGAGACTTCGGTGGCATGCATCATGGGGAACTCGTGTGCGCCGCCCTGGAAGTGGTCGTGCGACAGAATCGAGCCGCCCACGATGGGCAGGTCGGCGTTGGAGCCGATAAAGTAGTGCGGGAACAGGTCGACAAAGTCAAGCAGGCAGGTCAGGCCCTTGCGGTCGACGTGCATCGGGCGATGCTCGGAGCTCATGGCAATGCAGTGCTCGTTAAAGTACGCATACGGGCTGTACTGGAAGCCCCAGCGCTCGCCGTCGAGCTGAATGGGGATAATGCGCAGGTTCTGGCGAGCGGGATGAGCGCCGCCGTCGGTTGCGGCGGAGCGTCCAGGGTAGCCTTCGTTTTCGATGCACAGCTGGCAGGCGGGATACTTTTCGCCCATGTTCTTGGCTGCACCTGCCGCGGCAATATCGCGCGGGTCCTTCTCGGGCTTCGACAGGTTGATGGTGATCTCCAGGTCACCCCAGTTGGTGGAAGTGCTCCATTTGATGTTGCGCGCGATGGCGGCGCGGCGCACGTAACCGGCGTCACAGCACAGGCCGTAGAACCAGTCGGTCGCGGCGCGGGGCTCGTTGACGCCCATGCGGCCGTTGAATTCCTCGTTTACAACCGAAGGCCTCGGCATAAGCGCGCCCATGATGCGCATGGCGATGCGGTCGCGGCCCGACGCCGTGTCCTCGGCAGCGCCGTTGGCAACGGCAGCATCGGAAAGCACGGCGAGCGTGCCTTCAAGGTCAAAGTCGGGCAGGGTATCGGGGTGCAAGAGCGAGAGTTTCTCGACCTGGAGCGCCCAGGCCATGTCGAGTGCCGGCCCCGTGGCGCCGATGCACTCCAGAATGGTGTTGTATGCCCAGATGCGGTCGTCCTGTCCGACCATCGATCGGTGGATAGCATACTCAATCAGGCCCTGCGCAGCCTCGCGCACATCAGTCATTACAGCCATGCCGCGTAAGCCCCCTTGTCAGAGATGGCGTAGTGGCGGGCAGAGCCCTCGCCCAGCCAGCTGTTCATCTTGGTGATAAAGGCGTCGACCAGGTCGAGCGGCACGAAGGCCTGAATGGTGCCGCCAAAGCCACCACCGTGGATACGGACGGCGCCGCGGCCGTCGAGCACGTGCTCGGCCAGCGCCAGGGCATACATGGAAGGCTGCTCGGAGCCCAGCTTAGCAACGACATTCTGCAGGTACATGGCAGAGCTGGAGCCCGACTCGCGTGTCAGGACCAGGAACTGATCGATGTCGCCGGCGTTCAGGGCTGCCCAGCGCTTATCGACTAGGCCGTTCTCGTACCAGTAGTGAACGGCGCGCAGGCAGGCGCGGTCGCCCAGCTTGGCGCGCAGCTCGGGGAGCTGGGCGTCAAAGTCGGCAACGTCGACCTCGCACAGGCGTGCCTTGCCAAACTCGGCAGCGACGTCTTGCATCTCGCGTGGAACGGCGGCGTAGTCATCGGTGGCAGCCACGTGGTCGGCGCCGACCTTAACGAGCACGAGCGCATAGCCGTGATCCTCAAAGTTGAGCTCGAGCTTCTGGGTCTTAGGTTGGGCCTGGTTCTCAAAGTCCATGTAGGCGAGGCCGCCCAGGCACACAGCGGCCTGGTCCATAAGACCGCAGGGCTTGCCATAGTAGTTGTTCTCGGTGCGCTGGCTCATCTGGGCGAGTGCGACGGGCTCAATCGTGGGCGCGCCCCAGAGCGTCTCCATGGCACGACCGTACGCGGCCTCGACGGCGGCGGAGCTCGAAAGTCCGCCACCCGAGGGAACGGAGCAGGTAAAGGCGAAGTCGAAGCCCTTGGGCTCAACACCAAGTGCTACGACCTCGTGGGCCATACCGCGCACGAGGCTTGCGGACGTGCCCTTCTCGGACTCCTGAACATCCAGCGTGTCGAGCGTAATCTCAAACGTGGGGTAGCCCTCGTCGGCGACGCGGACCTTGTTGGAGTCGGTTGCTACGGCGATGCCGTCAACGGCGACATCGAGCGAGCCGGCGATAACGTGGCCGCCCTCGTGATCGGTGTGATTGCCGCTGATCTCGGAACGCCCGGGCGCGTGCACGTAGAGCACCTGGCGGTCGCCGATGGGGCCAAACTCCTCCTCAAACAGCTTGGTGGGGGTGGCGAGTGTCTTTTCGTCGGGGGCGGTCATGAGGGTCCTTTCCTTGGCGCGTACGGGTAAGTTTTGCGTCGTTATGAGTACGTTAACAATTTGAAGCGACGTGAATTCAGCATTCACGATGCCGCACGTTAAGGGCAATGTTAACGTACTCATAACACAACACAGATCACTTTTTGAGAATCTGGTAATCGGTAGATTTTCAGCCGCGAACGGTAGTGCCGTATGGACTTATGGAGCAGAAGAGCTGCAGCTAGAAAAAGTAGAGTACGTTAACATGCGTCCGACGATAGCGGCCCTCCGCGCGGGTTCAATTCCCGCGCGGAGGGCATGCACGCTATTCAGATCTCGCAAGGGTGAAGGTGATCCTGTGGCAAGGCGCCCGTCCAACGATACAAGTTCCCGTCCGGTCTCCATGGCCGACGTCGCCCGAGCTGCTGGCGTTTCGCAGCAGACGGTTTCGCGCGTCGCCAACGGCCTGCCCAATGTGAACGAGCAGACGCGCCAGCGCGTGCAAGCCGCCATGCAGGAGCTCGGCTTTCGCCCAAGCTATGCCGGGCGTTCCCTGCGCGACGGCCGCTACCATTCGGTCGGCCTATGCGTCAACGACGTCACCAAGTTTGGGAACTTGACGATGATCGACGGCATCGCCAGCGCCGCTCGCGAGCATGCTTGCGCCATCACGCTAGTTGAGATGTCCAAGACCGAGGAGTTTTCGCTTGCCGAGGCCACGCGTCGCATGGCTGCGCTACCGGTCGATGGCATCATCATCGGCATGAGCCGCATGGCGCCCGACTTTGAGTCTTTCGATCCGCTGCCGGGAATCGGCACGGTTATCGTCACCATGTATGCGCACCCGCGCGTGACCACGGTCGACTCCGACCATTACGGCTGCTCGCTGCTGCTTATGGATCACCTGTTTGAGCTCGGCCACGAGCAGATTCGCTATATCGGCGGTCCGTCCTTCTCGGTGGACGAGCAGTTCCGTCGTGCCGGCTGGCAAGACGCGCTCGAGCGCAGGCATATCGAGCCGGCTGAACCGCTCGAGGGCGACTGGTCTGCCAACAGCGGCTACGAGGCCGGCAGGTATCTGGCTGAGCACGACCGTACCATGACGGCGATCTATGCGGCAAACGACCAGATGGCAAATGGCGCCATCGCCGCGCTGCGCGATAGCGGCCTGCGCGTGCCCGAGGACGTGAGCGTGGTGGGCGTTGACGATTCGCTCGACGACTTTGTCGCGCACAACGAGCTCACGACCGTACGGTTCGATCTGCATCAGCGCGGACGCGAGGTGTTTGAGCATGCGGTTCCCAAAGAGGGAACGCCGGGCAAAACCGTTGCCATCCGTATTCCCGGTCAGCTCATCGTTCGACATAGCACGGCGGCGCCGCGCGCGTAGTTTGCGCAGGTAAACGGCGCGTTGCCGTATTCCAATAACAAACGGTAAGGATGCCGGCAGATGGCTGTTGGGATGCAGCCGAGTGCTATGATAGACGGGTTCTTTTGTCTATCTAGGAGGCTTTGCCTGATGGAGATCACCAAGGATATCCGCTACGTTGGCGTCGACGATCACGACATTGACCTGTTCGAGGGCCAGTACGACGTGTCCGAGAACGGTATGGCATACAACAGCTACGTTATCTTGGGCGAAAAGATCGCTGTCGCCGATTCGGTCGACGGCGGTTTTGTTGATGAGTGGCTCGGCAACATCGAGGCCGTGCTCGACGGTCGCACGCCCGATTATCTGGTCGTTCACCACATGGAGCCCGATCACTCCGCTGGCATCGCCGCCTTTATGGAGCGCTATCCCCAGGCCCAGATCGTGGCCAGCATGGGCGCCTTCCGCATGATGGTTAACTACTTTGGCACCGATTACCCCGAGCGCAAGATGGTTGTCAAAGAGGGCGACGTACTCGACCTGGGCGGTCACAGCCTGACCTTCGTCGGCGCCCCCAACGTGCACTGGCCCGAGGTGCTGTTCTCCTACGAGGCCACCGACAAGGTGCTCTTTAGTGCCGATGGCTTTGGCAAGTTCGGCGCCAACGACATCGAGGATCCGGAAGGCTGGGCCTGCGAGGCGCGCCGTTACTACTTTGGTATCGTCGGCAAGTTCGGCAAGTTCGTGCAGGCCGTGCTCAAGAAGGCCGCCGATCTGGACATCCAGATCATCTGCCCGCTCCACGGCCCCGTGCTGACCGAGAACCTGGGTTATTATCTCGACACCTACAACACCTGGTCGAGCTATCAGCCCGAGGACGAGGGCATCACAATTGCCTACGCGAGCGTCTACGGTCACCTGAAGGCTGCCGTCGAGGAGCTCGCCGCGGCACTCGAGGCTCGCGGCCAGAAGGTTTCCGTCTTTGACTTGGCTCGCGACGATATGGCCGAGGCCGTTGAGGATGCGTTCCGTTACGACCGCCTGGTGCTCGCATCCATCACCTATCAGGGCGAGATTTTCCCGTTCATGAGCACCTTTATCCACACGCTCGCCGAGCATGCCTACCAGAACCGCACTGTGGCACTCGTCGAGGCCGGCTCTTGGGCGCCCGCTGCTGCCAAGGTTATGACCAAGGAGCTCGAGGGCATGAAGGACATCACCCTGACGCAGAACAAGGTGACCGTCCTGGGTTCGCTCAACGACGCATCGCGCGCCCAGATCGAGGCCCTCGCCGACGAGCTTTCCAAGTAACGACATTTCACTTTCACCGTCAAAACCACCACAAAGGTGCCTGTCCCCTTTGTGGTGGTTTTTGTATTTAGGCGCGGGCGATGATGAGGGTTGGGGCGCCGGCGCCGGCGATCTCGGCGATTGAGGTGGCGACGGAGCCATCGGGGTCGCTGTCCATCACGATGGTGTTGACGTCGGCGAGCTCGGCAAAGCGGTACATGCCGCGTCCGTTAACCTTGCTGGCGTCCATGAGGGCGACGCTTTGATGGGCCGCGGCGATCATAGCCGTTTTGGTCTCGGCCATCTGGGGAAAGTCGGTCGTAAAGCCGCAGCTGGGGACAAAAGCGCCGGGGCACATGACGGCAAGGTCGGCATGGACCATTTGGAGCGCCTGCATGGTGAGCGGTCCGTACAGATAGCGATGACCTTTGCGCAGTGCCCCGCCCAGCATGACGACATCGACCGAGGGCATGCTCTCGTCGATGTAATCGGCAATGGTAATGTCGGCCGTGATGACGGTGATGCCATCGCGCTGGTCGAGGAGCCGGACAAACTCGAGCGCCGTGGTGCCCGAGTCGACGAGCAGCGTGTCGCCGTCATTGACGAGCTCGATGGCGCTTTGCGCGATGGCCTGCTTGGCGGCGACATTGACGTTGATACGGCGATCCTGGGTGGATACGGTCAGTCGCTTCTGGAGCGACACAGCGCCACCATGCGTGCGGCGCAGCTTGCCGGACTCGGCGAGCGCGTCTAGGTCGGCGCGGGCGGTAACGGAGGACACGCCAAAAGTCTGGGCGATTTCTGCCACTTGCACTGAGGCGTTATGTTCGAGCATTTCCATAATGGCGGCGCGACGCTCATCGGCGAAAGCTCGGGTTGTTGCATGGGCCATATCCGCTCCATCATCGTCTGAAATTTGCAGGAATTGTGTTGAGTCTATTTTCGTTCATTTTCTTTTTAAGTAAGAAAACGCCTTTCGATTACTTACTTTTTCTATAAAAGAAAGATGATCAAAGCTCAAAACTCAATTTCGAACACGCACGCTCGGGTTCGACCCCTTCCGTTTGCTTTTCAAAAATGAAGGTTGGACCTCGCGCGATGACAATATCTCGCACATGCATACCCGCTGAATTTCATACAATGAGCGCAGCAAAACGCAAGGTAAAACACCTTGTGAACAACTACGCCCGATGTCCAGATGCGGGCGAGGGAGAGGAGCAAACGCTCATGGCACTTGTTACCACCGAAAAGATGCTCAAGGACGCTCAGGCCGGCCACTACGCCGTCGGCGCGTTCAACGTCGAGAACCTCGAGTTCGTTATGGCCGTTCTGGCCGCTGCCGAGGAGACCAAGTCCCCCGTCATCATGCAGACCACCCCGGGCACCATCAAGACCGCTGGTCTGGACTACTTCTACGGCATGGTCAAGGCTGCCGCCGAGCGCGCTTCCGTGCCCGTTGCCCTGCACCTCGATCACGGCGATGGCTATGACCGCTGCATGCAGGCCTTCCGCACTGGCTACACCTCCGTCATGATCGACGGTTCGCACGAGTCCTTCGAGGACAACATCGCCCTGACCAAGTCCGTCGCCGACGCTGGCCGCGCCATGGGCGTGCCCGTCGAGGCCGAGCTCGGTAAGGTTGGTGGCAAGGAGGACGACGGTCCCGCGGTTGAGGGCGAGAGCCCCTACACCGATCCTGCCGAGGCCAAGGAGTTCGTCGAGCGCACTGGCTGCACCTCGCTGGCCATTGGCGTTGGTACCAGCCACGGCGTGTACACGAGCGATCCGCACATCGAGCAGTCCGTGGTCAAGGCCATCCGCGACGCCGTCGACGTGCCGCTGGTTCTGCACGGCACCTCCGGTGTGCCCGATGAGCAGGTTGCCGAGGCTGTGAAGAACGGTATCTGCAAGGTCAACTACGCCACCGAGCTGCGTCAGGCCTACACCAAGGGCTTCATGGCCTACATGGCCGAGAACCCTGCCTGCTTCGACCCCAAGAAGCCGGCCAAGGAGGGCATGCGTGAGATCACCGAGCTGGTTAAGATTCGCATGACCAACCTCAACTCTGTGGGCAAAGCAGAGTAACAGCAAGGGTACTCTGATCCCACCGGACGGCTTGGGCGGGTCCCCGTACTTAGTTTCCAAAACGTCCTCGCGCATGAAGGCCCCCGTTGCCTCGCTTCTACGAAGCGTTGGCAACGGGGGCCTTCGCGCTGCGGAATGATTTTGGAAACTAAGTACGGGGACCCGCCCAAGCCGTCCTGCTCGATCGCCCTTGTGGCGTTGGGGCGGAAATGGGTGGGGCGTCAGGGCTTCTTTGCTGATGAGGGGTTAGTATGCCCGGGCTTGGTTGGGGAATGACTTGTTTAGGGATGCTTGGAGCTTTTCGAAGGATGTTCGTAAGTTGAGGCTCTGATCGGCTGAGCGCTTGGTTTTTGTGGTGGGGGAGTCGAGGAGACCGTTTCTCTGTGTCGGGGGGAAGGAGAAAAGGTTTGCATGTTTTAGGGATGGCTGCTGTGCTGCGTCATTGGAAGAATGCATGCTTATGCGGCCTCCTCGATGTCCACCAAAAGATTGCGCTCGGGGTATGCTGCTAGGTCCCGTGCGCTGGCAGTATTATGCCGCGGTTGCTGCAAAGAAGCGCTAAAGAAAGGCTTAACCTGGTTTGGTGTTACGATGAAACCGCAGGTCAAGGCTATTGAGTAACACTCTTGAAAGGTTTTGAGCTTAAGGGCTTTCTAAGGTTTGTGGCGCGGATGTGGCTCGCCTGTGTGGGGCGTGTGGACGGCTCGTTCCTAGCGCTGCGGTGCAGCGGCACGTACTTGTTCGATGACCTTTTCCATCGTGGCGTCGATGCGGTCCTTTTTGAGTTCGCATTCCCAGATGGTTATGGGCGTCCAGCCCATTTGAGTGAGTGCTGCCACGGCAGCGCGGTCGCGCTCGACGTTGCGACGGAACTTTGCCTCCCAAAACTCAACGTTGCGCTTGGGCTGGCTGGGGTTGCACTTGGGGCAGCGGTGCCAAAAGCAGCCGTTGACGAAGATGGCGATCTTGCGGCCGGGGAAGGCGATGTCGGGTTTGCCGGGGACTTTCCATTCCAGGCGATAACCCGTGAGTCCCGCGGCGCGCAGGCGCTGGCGAACGAGCAGCTCGGGCTTGGTGTTGGCACGCTTGTTGCCCTTCATGGACTTTTTGATGGCGGCACGACGGCGCACTAGCTCACGCTCATCGGCGGAGAGGTCCGAGGTGTCGATGCCGTCGAGCAGGCCGGGCTTGGGGCGCTTTCTGCTGCGGCGTTTGGTTTTGCGCTTGGGTTTTGCGGCGGGCTCGTCGGCCGAGGCGGTGTCGCCGCCGCCGCTGGTGCTTGCCTCAAGCCGGTCTTCCTTTAGCTCGATCAGGGCGTCGATCAGCCCTTTGTCGGCGGGCATCCACTCAACGGTGGCGAGAGACGTGCGCGGAATCCAGCGGATGTCGAGCTGGCGGTCGTGTTTCTGGGGCTCGCCGGACTCATCGGCCAGTGAGCAGTAATAGCACTCCATGGAGAGATGGAAGTCGGGGTAGTCGTACTCAACGGTATAGAAGTCGCGCAGGTTGGTGACCTTCACCTGCAGCTCTTCCATAAGCTCGCGGCGCACGGCATCCTCGGGTGTCTCGCCGCGCATGAGCTTGCCGCCGGGGAACTCCCAAAGTCCCTGCATGTCGCCATAGCCGCGCTGCACGGCCAGCAGCTCGTCGGATCCTTCCTTGCGAATGATCCCAGCGGCAACATGAACAGTCTTCAACAGGAGTCCTTCCTCAACATCAACACGTGACAGGGTAGCTACCCCTACCTTACACAACGGTAAGGCAAGCGTAAGCCATATCGATGGTAGCCGACTCGTCTTCTTGCGACTATAGATGCCGTAGACTAATCGCAAGAAAGGACTCGGTATGCAAACCACGCAAGCAGCGACCCCGGTACTGGAGGTCGCACATCTCGAAAAGGTATACGGTGCGTTAGGCAACGTGACCCGCGCGCTCAACGACGTCAACTTTACCGTCAACCGTGGTGAATTCGTGGGCATCATGGGCGCCTCGGGCTCGGGCAAGTCGACACTGCTCAACTGCGTCTCGACCATCGATAGCGCCACGAGCGGCACCATCCGCATCAACGGGCAGGACGTTACGCGCATGAAGCAGGCCAAACTCTCGCAGTTCCGCCGCGAGGAGCTCGGCTTTATCTTCCAGGACTCCAACCTGCTCGATACGCTCACGGCACGCGAGAACATCGCCCTGCCGCTCACCATCGCCCGCACTAACTCGGCAGAGATCTCGACTCGCGTGCAGGATGTTGCAGCGCGCCTGTCCATCAGTCAGGTGCTCGACAAGTATCCCTACCAGATGTCAGGCGGTCAGCAGCAGCGCGTTGCCGCGGCTCGCGCGCTCGTCACTGACCCCACCATGATCATGGCCGACGAGCCCACCGGCGCCCTCGACTCCAAAAGCGCCCGCTTGCTGCTCGAGAGTCTAGAGGCCCTCAACCGCCGCCTGCGCGCCACCGTGCTCATGGTTACGCACGACAGTTTTGCCGCCAGCTACACGAGCCGTGTACTGTTTATTCGCGACGGCAAGATCTTCACCGAGTTGCGCCGCGGCGACACCGACCGCCGAGAGTTCTTCGACCGCATTATGGAGGTCGTTGCCATGATGGGCGGTGAGGGCTCCGATGCTCTGTAAACTCGCTTGGGGCAACGTCCGCCGCGCCGGCCGCGACTACCTCGTCTACCTTTTGACGCTCACCCTGGGCGTCACGGTCTTCTATGCCTTTAACACCATCTCGATGCAGGTCGACATCGCCGGAATCGATGAAGAGGGCTTGGCACAGGTTATGGGCAGCATACTCGGCTACCTGACGTACTTTTTGGCCGGTGTCATGGCCTTTTTGATGGTGTATGCCAATAACTTCATCATGAAACGCCGCAAGAAGGAGTTTGGCCTGTACCAGGTGCTCGGCATGGGGCGCGGGCGCGTCGCCACGATCATGGCGCTCGAGACCGTGATAGTATCGGTCGTGGCCTTTGTTGCCGGCATTGTGCTGGGCGTGGGGCTCTCCCAGCTCATGACGTTCTTTACGGCCTCGCTCTTTAAGACGCAGATTGCCAATTTCCACTTTTTCTTCTCGGCGCATGCGTTCAACCTGACCCTTGCCTGCATGCTCGTGATGTTTGTGCTCACGCTACTGCTGAACCTTCGAGCCGTGCGTCGTACCAAACTCATCGAGCTTATGGGTGCCGAGCGTCGCAACGAGAGCATCAAGACACGCAACCCCTGGATCGCGATTGCCATCTTTGCCGTGGGCGTGGCGCTTGTGGGCGTGGCCTATTACCGTCTGCTACGTGATGGGCTCCCGCTAACCGCGACGGACAGCAAGCTGCAAGAGGCCATGAGTCAGTTTGGCATTACGACCGCTATGGTTACAGTGGGCACCTTTGCCCTGTTCTGGGGACTCTCGGGCATGCTTATCAAGCTGTTGCAGAGCCTGCGCAGCGTGTATTGGCGCGGCCTCAATATGTTTACCGTGCGTCAGCTTTCGGCCAAGGTCAATACGGTGTGCTTTTCGATGGGCGTCATCGCGATGATTCTGTTTTTGGCCATTACCTCGGTGACCTGCGGTATGTCGATTGCCAATGTGATGAACGAGAATCTGGAGCGCTATAACCCTGTTGACGTGTCTCAGACGTATGTCTATTACACGCCCGAAACGCTCGACTACTACAAGGAGTATGTCAATCCGTCTGAGGCCGATCGCATGGTGCTGGCCGATGCAACGGTCGATTTGTACGCTGCATGGCATGGCGATCGTAAAGATCCCGATAACGTTGCAGGCGGTATTAAGGGCAAGTCGGCGGACAACAACGACGAGACCGGCAAGAAGGTCAATATCGCCGATGTTGCCGGTGAGCATGTGCAGATCGATTCGTATCTGAGTTATCCGCTTGGCGGCTCGGGCCCCTCGGTGGTGGCGGGTGAGATGTGCAAGGCCATGGGCGAAAAGCTTCCCAAGGCGCTCGAGGGAAGCAACGCCGATGCGATGGGTCTGTATGTGACGCCGGCGAGCCAGTACAACAAACTGCGCCAGATGATGGGCGAGGAGCCGGTGAGCATTGGCCGCGACCAGTATCTGCTCACGTGTGATATGGGCGGTGAGCTGGGCGACCTGTACACCAAGTATATGGCTGGCGGCCATGCCCTTACCTTGGGCGGGCATACGCTCAAGCCCGCAACCGATAAGTCGGACGAGGACACGGCGGCCACCGCCAACTCGGCGATGGGCAGCAATCCCGGTACCGTGGTCGTAGCCGATGAGCTGCTGTCCCAGCTTAATCTGCAACCGTATTCCAGTAATCTGCTCGTTAATTACAAACAGGGTATGGATACGACCGAGGCAGACGAGAGCATTAAATACACCTTGCTCGACAATCTGCTCGTTGACGGCAAGGAGCCGGGGTCGTGGGGAGTCTTCATCACGCGTTCCGAGATGTACACGCAAGCAGCGCAGATGAACGGCATGATTAGCTATCTGGCCATCTACATTGGCTTTGTGCTGGTCGTTGCGTGCGCGGCAATCCTATCGATCCAGCAGCTCTCCAATGTGGCCGACGGCAGCCGCAGCTATCGTGTGCTGGCACAGATCGGCTGTGACGACCGCCAGATCCGGCATTCGGTGATGGCGCAGCAAGCGGTGTTCTTCCTGTTCCCGCTGGCAGTGGGCTTGGCGCACTCCTTTGTGGCGCTCAAGGTGATCATCGAGCTGGTGAGCGTATTCGGCGATATGAGCATCGCCGGCACCGTGGGCCTCACCTGCGCGATTTTCCTGGCGGCCTATGGTGGCTACTTCCTGGTAACGTACCTCATGAGCGCCGGCATGGTACAAGCTGCCATCGCCACCCGCTACAGCGAGTAACTCGTTCAGCTTGGAATTATCGTAGGTTGAGCATAGGTCAGCGAAAACGCCCCTAAGCGAGCAAGGTGACGTGAAAGAGGAGGGAAGCGTACTTCGGTACGCGACCGACGATTGAACGTCAGATTGCCGCTTAGGGGCGTTTGCAGCGTCG
>URIA01000005.1 GCA_900547765.1 uncultured Collinsella sp.
TCAACGATATGGCACCGTGGGGACACATGTATGTCAATCCTGGTCTAACAGAGCCAAGCGAAATCGTCACGCCGCCCAGCTCCAGCACAATGGCACCGGTGGTACTGTAGGCAATGCCGAGCGAAAGCACGAGCACCAGAGCCGCCACCAGCACGTTGCGGTTGTTCTGGAAATCAACCTGGTTCTCGATGAGGTTACGTACACCAACGGCGCTGATCATGCCGTAGAGCACGAGCGACACACCGCCGATAACGCACGCCGGCATGGCGGCAATCACCGCAGCAAACTTGGGGCAGAACGAAAGCACAATGGCACAGCAGGCGGCAATGCGAATCACGCGCGGGTCGAACACGCGCGTCAGGGCAAGCACACCGGTGTTCTCACCATACGTCGTATTGGCAGGGGCGCCAAAGAGCGATGCCAAGATAGTCGCCAGGCCATCGCCGAGCAGGGTACGGTGCAGACCGGGATCGGCAATGTAATTGCGTTCGCAGGTAGAGCCAATGGCGGAAATATCTCCAATGTGCTCAATCATGGTCGCAAAGGCCAGTGGCATGATGGTGATAATGGCCGTCGTGGCAAGACTGCTATCGAACTGCGGTCCAAAGAGCGCGAACACGGTGTTGTCCCACACGACAGGTAGACCGACCCACGGCGCGGCGGCAACCCCCGAAAAATCAACCTCGCCCAGCACCGCCGCAACGGCATAGCTCACCACAACGCCCAGCAGAATCGGCACGATCTTGACCATGCCGCGGCCCCAAATGTTGCAGATGATGATCACGGCAACGGCAATAGCAGCAACAAACCAGTTGGTCTGGCAGTTGGCGATAGCAGAGCTTGCCAAGATCAGGCCGATGGAAATGACGATGGGACCGGTCACCACCGGCGGGAAGAAGCGCATGACGCGCTTGGCGCCAAAGGCGCGGAACAGCGCTGCCAGCACCGGATAGAGCAGGCCGGCGCAGGCAACGCCCAGACAAGCGTAGGGCAAAAGCTCGGCCTCGCCGTTGGGTGCAATGGCGGCATAACCCGCGATAAAGGCAAACGACGAGCCCAGGAACGCGGGCACCTTACCGCGCGATAGAAAATGAAACAGCAGTGTGCCGATGCCGGCGAACAGAAGCGTCGTCGAAACGGAAAGGCCGGTGAGCACGGGCACGAGCACCGTGGCTCCGAACATCGCAAACATGTGTTGCAAACCCAACACGAACATGCGTGGGCGGCCGAGCGACGATGCATCGTAGATGGCATCGGTGACGGCGGGCGTCGAGGATTGGGACATGGAAGTCCTTTCGAATGGAAGGGCGATCAGGCATATCGGATAACCTGCCCGAACGATACGATCCGAACCATTGTACGCGATATGCAGTACCTCGCACGCGCCGCCACCTGCAAACGCTAGCGCTATTTCCAAACGCGCTCGGCAATACGCCTGACCAGCGCAATCTTTGCCCACTGCTCGTCCTCGGTCAGCTTATTGCCAATCTCGCAGCTGGCAAAACCACACTGCGGAGACAGATACAGGTTCTCGAGCGGCACGTACTTTGCCGCCTCGCGGATGCGCTCGACGATAACATCCTCGTTCTCGAGCTCTGCCGCCTTGGTGGTCACCAAGCCCAGCACGACCTTCTTGCCGGGAGCAACGTACTTGAGCGGCTCAAAACCACCGGCGCGGGGCGTGTCGAACTCCAGATAGAACGCGTCAACGTCCTCATGCGCAAACAGGTACGGCGCGATGGGGTCGTAGCCGCCCTCAAAAGCGTAGGTGGAGTGGTAGTTGCCGCGGCATACATGCGTGTTGATAGCCAGATCGTCGGGCTTGCCCTCGATGGCGGCATTGTTGAGCGCCACGCCCAGCTCGCTTACCTTTTGCAGGTCGACCGGGCTCATGCCGGTTTTGGCAACAAAATCGGCATCGCAGTAGATGCCCCAGGTGCAGTCATCAAACTGGATGTTGCGGCAGCCCGCGGTATACAGGTCAGCAATCACGGTGCGGTATGCTGCGGCAATGGCATCGACGAGCTCTTCGTCGGTCTTGTAGACGGCGTGCAGACTCTCCTGCTGGCCATCGCAGCGGTCGAGTGTGACTTCGGAGAACGTCTGGATCGGCGCCGGAATGGTCTGGCGCGCGACCTGGCCCTCTCCCTCGAGCGACTTGATAAATTTGAAGTGCTCGACGAACGGATGATTCTCGCCGCTAATGGGACCGGTTACCACGGCGGTGTCGGCGGTAGTCTCCTCATCGTGGAACATGTAGCCCGTGCGCGAGGCGCGGCGCTCAATGCCGTTGAGGCCCCACATAAAATCGAGGTGCCAGTAGCTGCGGCGGAACTCGCCATCGGTAATCACCTGCAGGCCGGCAGCCTTCTGCTTGGCCACTAAGTCGCGGATGGCCTCGTCCTCGACGGCCTTAAGGCCGGAAGCGTCGAGTTTACCCGCGACATAGGCGGCACGGGCGTCCTTTACAGCCTGCGGACGAAGAAAGCTGCCGACGATATCGGCGCGAAACGGCGCGTTCGGTTGAATCGAAGTGCTCATAGATATCTCCCTTTGCATTGGTTGCTTTACTGGGACAGAGTATGAGCGCTCATATGACCATCGTAAAATATACGTTTATAACAGTTTGATATAGATGCTTCCTATATCAGTCTGGATTGCCATAAAGAGACTTGAACCGTGCGGAGCACAGCACCCTAGATATGCTGACGAATCGCGTCGATATAGGCCCGACCGTAGCGCGTAAGTGTCGTGTTCTTGCGCGTGATGATGCCAATCTCCATGTATTCGTCCACATCGAGCGGGATGGAGATAATACCGGGACCGTTGAGCTCGTGGCTAATCACGCCCGAGCAGACCGTGTAGCCGTTGAGGCCCATGGCCAGGTTGAACAGCGTCGCACGGTCGCGCACGCGGATATTCTTGCGGCGCTCAAAGGTCGAGGTCAGCTCCTCGGAATAGTAAAACGAGTTGTAGCTACCCTGCTCATAGGACAGGAACGGGTAGTCTTCCAAGTCCTCGAGCGTCACACTCGAGCGACCCGCCAGCGGATGGTCGGAGCACACAAAGACATGCGGCGTAGCGCAGAAGAGTCCTTCGAATACGAGCTCGTTGGCCGCCAGCATGCGCTCGATGACCTCGCGATTGTGCTCCGACAGATACAGGATGCCGAGCTCGCTTTTCATATGCGCGACGTCCTCGATAATCTCGTGGGTCTGCTCCTCGCGCAGGGTAAAGTCGTAGCGCGCGGCATCGAACTCGCGGATCACATCGACAAATGCATTAACGGCAAAGGAATAATGCTGGCAGCTCACACTAAAGTGCGGCACCTGCTCGGACGTGCCTTTGTACTTGCCCTCGAGCAGGTCGGCCTGGTCGAGCACCTGGCGCGCGTAGCCCAAGAAGGTCTCGCCTTCCTCGGACACAATGACGCCCTTGTTGGTGCGCTCAAAGATGTGTACACCCATCTCGTTTTCGAGATCGCGAATTGACGCGGTAATCGAAGGCTGCGACACAAAGAGCCGGCGCGAGGCCTCGGTGATGCTGCCGCATTCGGCAACTTTGACGACATATCTGAGCTGTTGGAGCTTCATGGCTTTCTCCCTAGACGTTCGTGACGTCGAAACCCGTCGCGTCCATCTGACGCATAAACGACGGCATCTCCCCCGTCGCGGCGCAGGCGGCAATCTGATGCAGAGCCCCGGCAACCGCATCATCTGCCGCAGTGCCGATATGCCAGCGCGCGGCAGCCGTGACGGCCTCGTTGGCATTGGCGACTGCAACGGAATTTGGAACGGCATCGATCATGGGCAAATCGTTATCGGAATCGCCGAATACGGCCACCTCGTCGGGCGTCAGGCCCAAAGCGCGCGCCAGCTCCAGCGCAGCACAGCCCTTGTCCCAGCCGGTCGGAAGAACGTCGAACAGGCACACGCGGTTGTTGGGAAACACGAGCGAGAGCTCCGGCACCTCGGCGGCAACACGCTCGCGCAGCTCGGCGAGCTCCTCGCGCGAACGGGCACTCCAGATATTCGCCTTGTATACCGGGGCATCATCGACAACGGGACGGCACGGAGCCTCTTCGCCTTTGAGCCATGCGTTGCCGCCTGACTCCATGGCGCGACGCACACGCTCGGGATCGCTTGTCACGCAATAGGCGTCGTTGTCCCAAAAGTCATCACCCAGACGGTAGACCTTCAAATAGGTATCGTCGGTCTCTTGCTCCAGGTAGTCGGCCAGGCGCATAAGGGCATCATTATCAGTTGCGCGCGAGGCAACCGCCTCGCCATCGACAAACATCACCTGGCCGTTGCAAAACGCACCGGTCGAGAAGCACTCGGAGCGATTGCGGAACATCCAGCTCATCGCGGACGGCTGGCGACCCGAAACCGGGCCAAAATGCAGGCCCGCCGCCTGCATGGCATGAATGCCCTCGATGGCGCAGTCGCTGGCGCCATCGTGTCCAGCAGGAATCAGCGTATCGTCCATATCGGTCAGCACAAGTTTGATCATAAGGTCCCCTCGGTCATTCTTTATCCCGTCTATTGTAACGACCTGCCAATAAGGGACAGGTTTATCTTGGCAGGTTTTATCTGGGAAAATGCAGCGCCCCTGTTGCCACCTGCCAAAATAAACCTGTCCCATATTGGCAGGTGCGCTAGTATAGGGAACAACAGATTCGATGCGGGAGTGCCGGCGGTGCAAACCACAAGGCTGAGAGGGCATAGGGCCCAATCCTTTGAACCTGTCAGTTAATGCTGGCGTAGGGAGCATGCCGCCTTTACAGGGGCGCTGTCTATGCACAGCGCCCCTTTTCTATGCCAAGGAGGCATGTGCAGTGATTGATTCGGAACAGCTTAAGCAACATATGGTCAAGGCCGTAGAGGAGATTCGAGCCACCAATCCGATGGCCGGCTCCATCACCAACACGGTGACGATCGACTTTGTCGCCAACGCGCAGCTCGCCGTGGGCGGTTCGGCCGCCATGGTCTATCTGCCCGACGAGGGCGAGGCGCTCGTTGCCGGCGGCGGCGCCATCTATCTCAACATGGGCACGCTCTTCCCCATCTACGAGCAGACGATTCCCCGCGCGGCCAAGGCGGCACACGACGCCGGCAAGCCCTGGGTGCTCGATCCGGTGGGTCTGGGCATCGGTAGCCTGCGCACCCAGCTGGTAAACGAGCTCAAGCAGTACAAGCCCGCCATCGTACGCGGCAACGCCTCCGAGATCATCGCACTCTCCGGCCTGTGGGGTCTTGAGGGCGAGTCGGCCGATCTGAGCCGCGTACGTGGTGTCGATACCACCGACACGGTCGACGCCGCCCGCGATGCCGCCGTGGCGCTCGCTCGCTACACCGGCGGCGCCGTTGTGGTCTCGGGCGAAGTCGACCTGATTACCGACGGCACGACCGTGGCCAAATCCCACGGCGGCAGCCCGCTCATGTCCAAGATCACCGGCTGCGGTTGCTCGCAGGGCGGCGTGCTGGCCGTGTACGCCTGTGCTACCGATCCGTTTACGGCAGCAGTCTGCGGCACCGCCGTCTACAACGTTGCCGGCACGCGTGCCGCCGCCGTCGCCGATGCCCCGGCAAGCTTTAAGGTCGCCTTTATCGACGAGCTCTATCGCGCAACCGCCCAGGACATCGCCGATAACCAACTCGAGCTCGAGGAGGCATAAGCCATGTCCGAGCCCGCAACCAATGCCGGCATGAACACGCTCGTCGCCGTGGCCATCGCCCCATGCGGCACCGGCGATGAGCTGTCCGCCGAGGTCGCCGAGGTCGTGCGCGTCATTCGCGAGAGCGGTCTTCCCAACCGCACCACCTCGATGTTCACCGAGATCGAGGGCGACTGGGACGAGGTCATGCAGGTCGTGCGCGACGCGACCTTTGTGTTGGCGAGCAAGGGCATCCGCACCGAAGTCGTGCTCAAAGCCGATATTCGACCCGGATTTACCGACACCATGACCGGCAAACTCGAGCGCATGGAAGCGCAGATCAAAAAGCAGGAGGAAGCACGATGAGCATCCGCGACAACCTTGATATCTCGGCCTATCTGGTGCTCGGCCCCGAAAACACCCTCGGACGCCCCGTGGGCGATGTGGTGGCCCAGGCGCTCGACGCCGGCTTTACCTGCATTCAGGTGCGCTCCAAGGTGGCAAGCGCCCGCGAGATCATTGCGCTGACCGGCGACGCCGCGCAGGCAATCGCACAGGCCGGCAAGACCGGTCAGGTCGCCTTGCTGATCGATGACCGTCTGGACTGTGTGCTTGCCGCGCGCGAGCAGGGCATTGCCGTCGATGGCGTGCACGTAGGCCAGAGCGACATTCCCGTCGAGGTCTGCCGCAGGCTGCTGGGCCCCGATGCCATTGTGGGCCTTTCGGCCCGTTGCGAGGAGATGCTCGAGTACGTCAAGACCGCCGACATGAGCCTGGTCGACTACCTGGGCATCGGCCCGCTCCACGAGACCGAGACCAAGCGCGACTGCGGACGCGCGGCCGACGGCTCTATCATCACCAAGAGCTTTGAGGACCTTGCCGCACTCCACGCGGCAAGCCCCGTGCCCATCGTGGTGGGCGGCGGCGTTAAGACGGCCGACTTGCCGCAGCTTAAGGCCACCGGCGTCGACGGCTTCTTTGTGGTAAGCGCCGTCTGCAGCGCCGACGACCCCCATGCCGCAGCCAAGGAGCTTGTCGACACCTGGCAGCAGGCATAGGCATAGGCCGAACAGCTGATTCGCAGCCTCATATCTTCAGCAATGGAAAGCACATCCCAGTTTGGGCCTCCATTCCGGGATGCGCTTTCCGTATGCGACCCTTACCCCGCCAGATACGCTTCCAACGCCGGCAAAGTCGCCTCCGCATCGTGGCGGCCGACCTGGTAGATGCGCTCGAGCTCATCCGGTTCGCGGCACAGCGACGGCACCTTCACCGATTCGCTCGGCCGCACCACAAAGACCTCGCCGGCAGCCTCGCGACGTGCCAGGTCATCGAGCGTGGCATTGTAGACCTCATGCCGATGCTCAAGCGCTGCGACAAACTCCGGATAGTGACGGAACACGCGCCGCAGCATGGACATCACACTGTTGGGCTGCTTCACAAAGCCCGCCGGCTGCGTGAGCACCACGATATTGCGGTCATACCCCTGCGCAAACAGCCATGCGCTGGGGATAGAATCAGCCACGCCACCATCCAGATACTTATGCCCGTCAATAGCAACGGGACGCGTCGCCACAGGAATAGCAGACGACGCCCGGATCCACTCGATATCGCGCTCGTCGCCATACGGCAAATCGTGATAGACAGCCTTGCCCGTCTCGATATCGGTACACACGCACGTAAATCGCATGGGACAGGCGCGATACGCCTCCAAGTCGATGGGATCGCGCTCAATGGGCACCTCGTGATAGGCAAAATCAGCATTGAACATGTCACCGGTTCGCAGCCAGCTTGTCACGCTCGCATAGCGCTTGTCGGCACAATAGGCCTTGTTGTAGCGAATGGCGCGCCCAATCTGCCGCGATTTAAAGTTGTAGCCAAACGCCGCGCCCGCCGAAACGCCCACCATATGGTCGCAGGTCAAACCGTGCTCCATCCAAACGTCGAGCACGCCCGCCGTATACATACCGCGGTAGCCGCCTCCCTCGAGCGCAAGCCCCACCGTGCGCGTCGTATTCGGCTGTGCCATGTGACCATCTCCGTTCCTGCGTTTTAAAACGGGACAAGTATACCCGTCAACATATATCGTCCCAGTCGCATTTTCATCGAACATCGCATTGTCGCGCTACCGCTTGGCGAATAGTAGCCGCCAACAGCATGGACACCCATATATAATTGCGTACTGTTGTTTACACTACTCAGCAGTTATCAACAGCGAACATTAGCCGGCAAAGTAACTCAACAACGCAGCAAGGCGGGGGCCTGGATACACGCAAGGCGCGGAGCAACGACGCGTGTACACTACGAGCTCGCCCGACGCCATCCGCCCCGACCCCAGAAAGCCGCTTACAACATGGACACCGTCAGCAATTACACCGAAACGCTCGAAAAGACCGTCCGTGACCTTCTCGAGCGTCAGGATGATCTGATTAGGACGGCCTTTACCGACCAGCTCACCGGACTTGGCAACCGCGGCGGCTTTGCCCGTTCCCTAGAGGAGCTCTGGGAGCAGGACGCCCCCGTTACCATGGCGTTCATCGATATCGACAATCTCAAGCACTGCAACGACGTCTTTGGGCATGACGAGGGCAACCGCTATATCTTGCAGGTAAGTCTCTATCTTAAGCTGTATATGAAGGTGGGCGAAGCGGCGTTTCGCATAGGCGGCGACGAGTTTGCCATCCTATCTACGATTGCAACCGAGGACGACCTCGCCGAACGTCTGAAACACTGCCGAACGGTTCTGCTCAAAAACAACGATTCCGAGATGCCCCGCTCGTTTAGCTACGGAGTGTCACATGCCGACCCCGCCCTGGGCGAAGCTTCCAATCGCATGACGCTCGATGCCGACCATCGCATGTACGACTACAAGCTACGTCATGCCATGCACCTCGATCGACGCAATATCACGCAAGTTCACGCCGACGACTTCGAAATAAGCGATCGAATTTTTGACGCCTTTTCGATGCTCAACGAGGGCCGTTATTTCTTTATCGAGAACTTGGACAAACATCGCACCCTTTGGTCACAAGGTGCCTTGCGCGATCTTGGCCTTCCCTCGGAGCACATAGACAACTGTCGCGATTACTGGAAAACGCGCGTCCATCCCGACGACCTTGAGGCCTGCATCAACGACATCGACCAAGTCTACAACGGCACCAAGCACCGTCGCGTCATGCAGTATCGTGTGCGCAACGCCGTCGGCGACTACGTCCTTTGCCGTGCTCGCGGGTTTCGTATCGACGGCGACGGAAATGTCCCCTCGCTCTATGTCGGCGAGCTCGTCAACCACTCACTTGCCGAAACCGTCGACGCTGCCACAGGCCTCGGAACGCAGCGCATGCTGGCCAACGCCATCGACGCCTGCCGCCGCGATCGTTGCGAGACAGGACTTATAGCGGTGCGCGTTCGTGGCACGACAAAGCTCAACGAGCTCTACGGGGCCGAGGCTGTCGACAATATGCTTGCCGAATACGCAGGCCGCATGCTGTCGATCACCCGCGGCAGGAGCCGAGTCTACCGTTCACGAAGCGTCCAGTTCGTCGTGCTCAGCAACGACCTGGACCACGAGGCATTCGAGCAACTGACCCGCCACCTTAAAGAGGCCGTTTTCGCTCCTGTTCAAATCGCAGGCGACACCATTACTCCCGTCTGTCTTGTCGTCCCGGCCTTTTACGAGCACTTAACCCATCAAGCGACCGCCGTTTTAGGCGAACTCGACCGTCGCCTTCGCACGGCCGGCGGGCTTGTTCCCAACGATAGTCTCCCCATACCCGAGGCGGAGCGCAAAAGCGCCATCGCCGAACGCATCGACACGCTCACGGGCCTCTATCGACCCAGCGAGTTTATGCGGCGCGCCAACGCATTTCTGAGGACAGGGCGCGACGGCGCTTGGTGTATCGCCACCGTCGACATGGGTCATATGCGACTGTTTAACGAATGGCACGGCCAGGCCGAGGGCGACCGCGTACTCGCAGATGTGGGCACGGTCCTCAAGGACATCGAGAATGCCGATATGGGCGTCGCAGGGTACTGGGGCCAAGATGACTTTTGCGTACTCATCCCCTTTAAGCACATCACCGTCCATCAAATCTACAACCGCGTTCGTGAGGCAGTAGCCAGGCATGATGACGGCGTAGGTTTCTGGCCGTCCATGGGCGTTTACCCCATCGACTCCAATGAGGAAATCACCATCGATGCGCAGGCGAAGGCAATGTTTACCAATCGACGCGCCAAAAACGACTTCAAGGAGCGCATTGCCATTTTCCGCCCCGAGGAATATGAGCACGAGATTGCGTTCCACCGCACGCTGACCGAGTTCCAATACGCGCTCTCAAACGGCCGCATCACGTACTACCTTCAGCCCCAGGTCGATATGGAAACCGGCGAGGTTATTGGCGCCGAAGCACTCACCCGCTGGATTGACAAGGACGGCTCTCTCATTTCGCCCGCAACGTTTATCCCCGCACTCGAGGAAAGCGGCTTTGTAGTGACGCTCGACAAGTACATTTGGCAGGGTGTCGCCATATGGCTTCGCGAGCGTCTCGATCGCCGTCTTCGCGTGGTTCCGGTCTCGCTTAATGTGTCGCGCGTGGATATCCTTGCCTGCGACGTTGCCGAACATATGGGGGCGCTCGCCGCCCAATACAACCTACCGCCCGAGCTCATGCGTATCGAGATCACCGAGACGGCTTATACGGGAGAATCCGAGGCCGTGGATAAGCTGACCGCAGATCTGCACACCCGCGGCTTCTCGACCTATATGGACGATTTTGGCACCGGTCAGTCCACGCTCGCGATGCTCAAGAACGTCAACGTCGACGTCATCAAGCTCGACCGCACCTTTGTGCCCACCGACCGCGATCAAGGCCGCAGCACGCAAATCATTTCATCGATGCTCGAAATGGCGCAGTCGCTCCATCTGCCCGTCGTGGTCGAAGGCGTCGAGACAAATGAGCAGGCGAACATGCTACGACAAATGGGCGCCCGCTACGCTCAGGGCTTCCTCTACTACCGCCCCATGCCGGCGAAGGATTTTGAGGCATTGCTCGATGGCGGCAATAACAACTGATACGCTCGCGCGCAAAACGCCACCGTCGAAGGGGACATTTGTCTCCATTAGCTAACTTATATCCCCAATTCAAACCGAATTGGGGATATGATACAAACCGTTGTTCCGCCCAAGGAGGTTATCCATCATGAACGAGTCGTATCGCCTGGGCGAGCAATCGATTATTGCCTATCTTCAGCGACTTGCAAACGGCGTCTCGACCGCTGAACTCGATGTTGCCGCGCTGCCTGCTGAGCTACGCGCCGTTGGTGAGCAACTGCAAAAGACGCATGCCATCCTGCAACAAGAGCGCCAGCTGCTTGAGCGCAACGCCTATATCGATCCGCTCACCAACTTGGGCAACCGCAACGGATTCGACCGTCACGTCGAGCAACTCTGGCGCAAAGGCGACCCCTTCACCTGCGCCTATATTGACATCGACCATCTCAAGCATTGCAATGATAGGTTTGGCCACGCCGAAGGCAATCGCTATATTCTGAGCATCTGCCGCACGCTCTCCGAAACCATGGAGCACGATGAGATGCTGTTCCGTATCGGTGGAGACGAGTTTGTGCTTATCTCGCTCTCCGCAAACGAGACCGAACTCGAGCAGCGCTTGGAGCAGGTACGTACCAGGCTGATCGAGGCGAGCTCAGGTGGCAAGGCGCCCATGATCGGCAGCTTTAGTTTTGGCTGCTCGCGCGTCGATCCACTTGCTGGCGACACGCGTCGCCAGATGACGATGGATGCCGATCGCAAAATGTATCGCTATAAGCTTATGCATCGTGTGCAGCAACCGAAAGACGATGACGCGCCGCAACGCCCAATCGTCGATCAGCTTCCCTGCAACGACCGGGTGTTCCAAGCGATCTCCATGAGCTCCGAGACGCGCTATCCCTTTATCCTCAATCTCGATACGGGCGAATCGCAATGGTCGGTTAACGCCGTGCGCGATTTTGACCTGCCCTCCCAGCACCCTTTTAACTCACTCGACATGTGGCTCGCCCGCGTTCATCCCGAGGACCGCGACAACGTACGCGCCGAGCTCGACATGGTGATAAACAGCACGTGGCACTTCCACTACATGCAGTATCGCGTAATGGATGCCACCGGAGCGTACGTGCTTTGCGACTGCACGGGCTACCGCTTGGACGGCACCGATACCGAGCCCAGCATGTATGTGGGCATTATCGTCAACCGAAGCCTAGCGGATACGACCGACTCGGTAACGGGCCTGGGCGATGTCCACGCACTGGTCAACGCTATTGGAGAGATGCGCCACGTGCCGCACGAGGCAGGCTTTATTGCCATTAAGGTCGACGATATCGCCGAGGTCAATGCCCGCTTTGGATTCGATGCAGGCGACCGCGTGCTCGCCGAAAGCGCCGCCTGCCTCATGGATTGTTCGCGCGGCAAGGGCCGCCTGTTCCGCTCGACGGGACCAACGTTCGTGGCACTCTTCGATGAGCTCGGCCCCGAGGCAATCGACGAGATCGCAAGCGACATCGAGCGGTTCCTGGGCTCTCCCGTGCTCATCGGCTCGCTTGAATATCAGCCGCCCATTCGCGTGGCCACGCTCCATCTGGACGGCGTCGACCGTCAGCCCGTTTCCATTTTGAATGAACTCAAAGCGCTGCTTAAAGAGGCACCGCAAGTACCGGGCACCAAGCTGGACTAGCACCACGGGGCGCGATGTGAAACACAAGCCGTTTCACATCGCGCCCCACGCCATCTACCCTCTCGTGCGATAATCCTCCGCAGAAGTCACCGACAGCAGAGGGAGTTTGTGATGAAGGTTCTTTTGGTCAATGGCAGCCCCAAGGCAAACGGCAACACCGCCCGCGCACTCGCCGAAGTCGCCGAGCAGCTCATTGCCGAAGGCATTGATACCGAGGTGTTTCAGCTGGGCGCCAAGCCCATTCGCGATTGCATCGGTTGCGGCCAGTGCGGCAAGCTCGGCGGTCGCTGCACCTTTGACGACGACGTGGTGAACGAGCTCATCGCTGCCGCCGAGCAGGCAGATGGCTTTGTCTTTGGCTCACCTGTCTACTATGCGCACCCCAGCGGGCGCATCCTCTCGGCTCTCGATCGCGCCTTCTATGCAGGCGGGCATGCCTTTGAGCACAAACCCGGCGCCGCAGTCGCCGTCGCCCGTCGCGGCGGCACGTCGACCACCTTCGATGTGCTCAACAAGTACTTCACCATTAAGCAAATGCCCGTGGTTGCTTCCACCTACTGGAACAACGTGTTTGGCCGCGTGCCCGGCGACGCCGATGGGGACGCCGAGGGCCTTGCCACCATGCGAAACATCGGCAAAAACATGGCCTGGCTCCTGCGCTGTATCGAGGCAGGACAGGCCGCCGGTATCAACGCACCCGAGGCAGATCGAGCAACGACCAACTTCATTCGATAGAGCGGCGGGGCCATGAATATTCAAGTCTTCGGGACTAAGAAGTCCTTCGACACCAAGAAGGCGCAGCGCTTTTTAAGGAGCGCCGCATTAAAGTGCAGTTTATCGATCTTAAGGAAAAGGAGATGAGCAAGGGCGAGCTCACGAGCGTGATGCAGGCGGTCGGCGGCATCGACAAGCTGCTCAACCCCAAAGCCAAGGACGAAGAGACGCTCGCGCTCATCCAGCACCTTACCCCCAGCCAGCGCTTCGACAAGCTGCTCGAGAACCAGCAGGTTCTAGCCGAGCCCATCGTGCGTAACGGCAAAAAGGCCACCGTCGGTTATTGCCCCGATGTATGGGGAGCCTGGGAGTAGCCTGTGTTATTTGCCGGCGCGTGGGTATAAGAGCAGGCGTTTGGCATAAGATTCAACTGTAAGCCATGTCTAACAAAGGAGGGCACATGCCCAACAAACCCGTGAAGATCATCATGCTTACCGGATACCTCGGTGCCGGCAAGACCACGCTGCTCAACCACATCCTCGCTAACGACGGCGGCATCCGCGCCGCCGTGATCGTCAACGATATCGGCGAGATCAACGTCGACGCCAACCTTATCGCCGACGGCGGCCTTTCCGAGACCGACGACCTCATCCCGCTCACCAACGGCTGCATCTGCTGCACGCTTTCGGACGACCTGGCCAACCAGCTGCAGGGCATTGCCGATTCGGGCGACTTCGATTACATCATCGTCGAGGCCTCGGGCATTTGCGAGCCCATCCCCATCGCCTACACCATCTCGAGCTTCTGCGACGAGGCCAAGGTGGGCGGCGAGCCCAAGCTTGCGCTCGACAACATCGTGGCTGTGGTCGACTGCGCCCGCATGTACGACGAGTTCAACGGCGGTCGCGACCTGCTGGCCGAGGATATCGACGAGGACGACATCGAAAGCCTGCTCATCCAGCAGATCGAGTTCTGCTCCACGCTGATCCTCAACAAGACCGATACCGTGACGCCTGAGCAGATCGCCGAGCTCAAGGCCATCGTGCGCAGCCTGCAGAAGGACGCCGTGATCGTCGAGGCCCAAAACGGCGAGGTCCCCATGGAGGAACTGCTCGATACCGACCGCTTCGACTTTATGCGCGCCTACAACTCCGCCGCCTGGATCGAGGCCATGGAGCACCCCGAGGAGCACGACGACCCCGAGGTGCTCGAGTACGACATCGAGACCTTTGTGTACTCGCGCCGCAAGCCGTTTGACCTGCAGAAGTTCACCGATTTTGTTGAGCAGGAGTGGCCCGACGAGGTCATCCGCGTCAAGGGCCCGCTGTGGCAGGCCAGCAATCCGGACATGTGCTACATGTTTGAGCAGGCCGGCCACCAGATGCGCCTGATGGAGAACGGCTTGTTCGTTGACTCCGCGCCCGAGGGCGAGAAGCAGAAGATCATCGACGAGAGCCCCGAGATCATGCAGATTTGGGACGACGAGACGGGCGACCGCATGACGAGCCTGTGCATCATCGGCCGTCACATGGACAAGGATGCGCTCATCGCCTCCCTCGATGCCTGCCTGACTGACTGGCACCGCGCCTAGGTTTATCTAAGCGGGCATTTTTCCGCTACGTAACCGCCAAACCACCACGAAGGTGCCTGTTCCCTTCGTGGTGGTTTTTCGTTCTGAGCCAAGGAGATTCATGTTCAACATTGTGCTGTATGCGCCCGAGATTCCGGCCAATACGGGCAATATCGGCCGCACCTGCGTGGTTACCGGCGCCCGCCTGCATCTGGTGGAGCCGCTGGGGTTTTCGCTCGACGACAAGACGGTGCGTCGCGCCGGCCTGGGCTACTGGCAAAATTTGGACGTGACGACCTATGCCGGCTGGGAGGATTTCCTTGCGCGCAACGGCCTCTCCCCCGCCGACGAACGCCTGCATCTGCTGACCAAAAAGGCGCGCCGCACCTATGCGCAAAGTACCTACCGCGACGGTGACTTTTTGGTCTTTGGCAGCGAGAGCTCGGGGATTCCCGAGCCACTGCTTGCCGCGGCGCCCGAGCGCTGCGAGCGCATCCCCATGTTGCGCGATTGCGACTCGCTCGAAAACGCCGACGCCTGGGAGGCCCACGAGGAGTCGCTCGGGCATACCGAGGACAGCCACGAAGCCATCCTTCGACAGGATATCTGCGGCAACTTCGTCGACCCGGACGACTACCGCATCAGCGCTCTCAACCTCTCCAACAGCGCCGCCATCGTCCTCTACGAGGCCCTGCGCCAAACAGGCTTTCCGGGAATGTGACAAAGGAACTGTCCCTTTGTCACATTCGGTTATAGGTAGCGGCCGGTGATGCTTGCGGGGCAGGCCACGATGTCGCCCGGCGTGCCGGCGCAGACGATTTGCCCGCCCGCGTCACCGCCGCCCGGGCCCATGTCGATCACATAGTCGGCGTTGCGGACAAGGTCGAGGTCGTGTTCGATCACGACAACTGTGGCGCCCTTGGCGACGAGGCCGTCAAACACACTCAGCAACACCTGAACATCGAGCGGATGCAGGCCGATCGTGGGCTCGTCAAACACAAACACGGCATCATCCTGCACGCGGCCCATCTCGCTCGCGAGCTTAAGACGCTGCGCCTCGCCGCCCGAAAGCGCCGGTGTGGGCTCGCCAAGTGTGAGATAACCCAAGCCCAGGTCGTGCAAGGTCTGCAAGCGCGCCTGAACCTTCTTGAGCCCCACCGTGGCGTCGAGCGCTTCGTCCACACTCATGTCCATGAGCTGCGGCAACGTAAGCAGGCTCCCGTCCTTGCCCTCGCGATGGATATGCGAAGCCGCGTCTGCATAACGTGAGCCGCGACATGCCGGACAGACGATCTCGACGTCGGGCAAAAACTGCACGTCGAGCGATATCGAGCCCGTGCCATCGCACGTAGGGCAGCGCAAAGCGCCAGTGTTGTAGCTAAAGGCGCCCGCCTTGTAGCCGGCGGCCTTGGCCTCGGGCGTACGGGCGAAGGCGCGACGCAGCTCATCATGGATGTCGGCATAAGTCGCCACCGTCGAGCGCACGTTGGCGCCGATAGGCGTAGCGTCAATCAGGTTTGCGCGGGCAATGCCTTCGGCATCGACCCAACGCACATGTTTTGGCAGGCGCTCGCCGGCCGCCTGCGCCTTGAGCGCCGGAATGAGCGTCTCGAGCACCAACGTCGTCTTACCCGAACCCGAAACGCCCGTCACCGCGACCAAGCGACCGCGCGGGATATCGACTTCGAGTGGCTTGACGGTATGGATGGCATCGGTCGCCATGCGGATATGGCCCTGGTCGAACATTTCGTCGTCAGCCACCTGCGGCCGCAAGCGCTTGGGCTCTGAGCGCAAAAACGGGGCGATGCGGCTGCCCTGCGATTGTTCGACCTCGTCCACCGTACCTGCAGCGATAACATTACCGCCGCCTGCTCCGGCAACGGGGCCCATCTCGACCAGATAGTCAGCTTCCGCTAGAACGCGCGTATCGTGATCAACAACAATCACGGTGTTGCCGTCATCCACCAGATCGCGCATTACGCCCACCAAGCCGTCGACATTGGCAGGATGCAAGCCAATCGAGGGCTCGTCCAACACATAAAGCACGCCCGTCGATCGGTTGCGCACCACGCGGGCGAGCTGTACACGCTGGCGCTCGCCCGTGGAGAGCGTGGCACCGGCGCGGTCGAGCGAGAGGTAATCGAGCCCCAGGTCGACCAGGCGACGGGCCGTGCTCAAAAACGAATCGCAGATATCCGCTGCCATGGGCTGCATCTCGGCCGGCAAGGATGCGGGCACCCCGCGCACCCACTCAATCGCCTCGCCCAATGTCATGGCCGCGGCCTGCGCCAGATTGATACCGCGCACCTGGGGATGGCGTGCGGCCTCGGAGAGACGCGTGCCGCCACAGTCACGGCACGGGCCCTCGCGCAAAAAGCGCGCCACGCGCTTGAGGCCCTTGTCGTCCTTAACCTTGGCGAGCGCATTCTCGACGGTATAGACAGCGTTGTAATAGGTAAAATCGAGCGGCGTGGCGCCCTCGCCGTTTTTGGGAACGTAGAGAATGTGCTTTTTAACCGCCGGACCGTGGAACACGATGTCGCGCTCTTGAGGCGTGAGCTGGTTAAACGGCACGTCGGTGCGCACGCCCATCTCGCCGGCTACCTGCTTCATCAGATCCCACATGAGCGTACCCCAGGGAAGCACCGCGCCTTCGTTGATGGTCTTTGACTCGTCGGGCACCAGGCTCGCTTCGTCCACCTCGCGCATGACACCGGTGCCGCCGCAGGTAGGGCACGCACCGCCGCTGTTAAAGGCAAGGTCCTCGGCACTCGGCGCGTAGAACTCGCGGCCGCATGCGGGGCACGTGAGCGACAGGCCCGCAGCCACGTTAAGGCTCGGCTCCACACGCGCCCCGCAATGTGGGCACACGTGATGGGCACAGCGGCTAAAGAGCAAACGCAGACTGTTGTTGAGCTCGGTCATGGTACCAAAGGTCGAGCGCACGCCTGGCACACTGGGACGCTGATGCAACGCGAGTGCCGCCGGTACGTGCAATACCTCGTCCACCTGGGCGTGCTCGGCCTGCGTCAGGCGACGTCGAGTATAGGTGCTGAGCGCCTCCAGGTAACGGCGCGAGCCCTCGGCATAAAGAACTCCCAGCGCCAGCGAGCTCTTGCCCGAGCCCGACACGCCGGCAATGCCCACGAGCCTCCCCAGCGGAATATCGATATCGATGTCCTTGAGATTGTGGACACGTGCACCGCGCACCTCGATAGCCTGCGGGCTCATCTTCTGTTCCGTCACCTTTATCACCCTACTCATGCCATAAAACGCGGTCGCGGATATACTCGCCCAGCATGGGCACGGTAAACCGCACAAGGCCGTATCCGGCGGCCTCGATGACGCGCTCGCGAATCAGGCTTGCGCGATATTTACTCGCCCAGCTCTGGGTACGGTCGCAGCGCTCAATGATATCCGCCGTGCGCGTCGGCTTGTCCTCGTCAACCGCCATAGCCTCGATAAAGAGGCGCTGAGGGCTGCGCAGACCGTAATACAGAGGTGCGTCAACCGCTTCGTAGAACTCGGAGACGGCATCCGCATGGCCATTCTCGACATCGCGCCTTTCGATGACCTGCGAGCCACGCCGGACAGCAGACCGCCACATGTAATAGCCCACCAGCTGAACCATATAGGGATGCCCCATGCTCTTGCGCGCCGCAAGGTCCGCCGTCTCCGCGTCAACGTAAAGACCAGCGTCTTTGACCGTCTGGATATACGAATCGCGCACTTTGGGCAAAGATATTGCCCCCAACGTACGCTGCTGGGCACGCCGCAAAAACGTCACGCTCGGCTCTTCGAGCAGATCGTCAACCATACTGGGCAAGCCGGCAAATACCAGCGCAAGACCGCGCTGGTCGCTATCGGGCAGACCCGTAGCATCCTGATCTCCGAGCACCTGCTGATAGAGGACGGCAAGAGCCGCCAGTTCCTCGATAGACACCGATTGTGCCTCGTCAATCGCAAACAAGACGCCCTTGCCCGGACCGAGCTTCTTGAGACGCTCGTTGACCAGCCCTCGCAATGTCTCGCCTTTTGCCCGCGCCGCCTCGACCGACATCCGGCCAAACGACGGCCCAAACTCCATTGACGTCACAACGGGTTTATTCGAGCGAAGCGCGTCGGCCAAGCGGTCGCACAAACCAAGCGAAGCGGAATCGGAGACAACCGCCCATCCGCGCTCGCTGGCTAGACGTTGCAGCTCCCGCAGGAGAACCGTTTTGCCACAGCCGCGGTTTCCCGTAATGAGCATGAGCCTGCCCGGCGCTCCGGCGCCGTTGTCGAGCCCTTCCTCAAAATCTTCGATGACCGACTCGCGACCGATGAGTATCGGAGGCCGCTTACCAGCTGTGGGCTTAAAGGGATTTGGATTCATATCGGCCTCCTCGGATTGGCAAACCCTGGTAACAGTTATACCAACTTATACTGAGTTATACCAATAGCATGTGACAAAGGGGCTGTCCCTTTGTCACATGTGGCCGAAAAACTCGGCGTCTGCTGCTCGCCAGGGACGGAAGGTGGCAGGATCGATCTTTACGTGCGCTGCGGCGGGCACGTCATACCATTTGACCGTGTAGCCGGCGCCGTGAGAGCAAAAGACCGAGTCGGGCGTGTTGGGCAGATCGGCCTCGGGCTCATAGGCGGCCGTCTCGATTACGCGCTCGGCATCATGGCAAGCCGCATAACCGGCGAACTCCAGGTACAGATGACCGCGCCCGCTCGTGTAGGCAGCCACCTCCAGCGCGTAATCCTGCACCTCGGATGCCGGCACGCGACCCACAAGCTTCGCTCGGTCTCCCGCCATCGTCGGCGGCTCGTACTCGGCACCCATGCGTGTGGCATCTGACAACGCCCGGCCCACGCACTCCCCCGGCACCTCGAGCTCAAAGTGGTACCACGGCTCCAGCAACACGTCTGCGCCGACCTCGCGCGCCTGCATCAAACCCTGGCGAATCGCGCGATACGTGGCCTGGCGAAAATCGCCGCCCTCGGTGTGTTTGGCATGCGCGCGGCCGCCCGTGAGCGTAATGCGCACATCGGTGATGGGCGAGCCCGTCAGCACGCCCAGGTGGTCGCGCTCCATAGCGTTGGTGAGTGCCAAACGCTGCCAGTTAAGATCGAGCTCGTCGGTCGAGGTCACGGTGCCAAACTGCACACCCGAACCCGCCGGCAACGGCTCCAGGCGCAGATGCACCTCGGCATAGTGACGCAGCGGCTCAAAGTGGCCCACGCCCTCGACCGGCCGCGAAATAGTCTCCTTATAGAGAATGCCGCCGGGCTCAAACGCGACCGAAAGGCCAAAGCGATCGGCCAACACCCGCTGCACGACCTCGAGTTGCACGGCGCCCATCAACTGCAAATGGATCTGCTCAAGATGCGTATTCCAGCTTACGCCGAGCATGGGATCTTCGTCCGCCAACTCACTCAGCGCTTTAAACACCGCATGAACGTCGTGTTCGCCCGGCAGCACCGTATAGGTGAGGACCGGAGCGATGACGGGCGCATCGCCCGCGGGCTCCGTGCCCAGGGCGTCCCCTGGGCGAACGTGCGCAAGACCCGTCACGGCGCAAATACCGCCAGCAGCAACTTCTTGGGCAAGCTCATACTTCTCGCCGTTATAGATGCGTACCTGATCGACCTTCTGTTCCCACGCCTCGGCACTGGAATGCCCGCTGATCATCTGTTTTGCGCGCAGCGTGCCGCCGGTCACTTTAACCCAAGCCAAGCGCTCGCCACGATCCCCGCGGCTGACACGATAGACGCGCGCGGCAAACTCCGGGAGCCACGCCTGCTCACGCATCAGCGCGCATATACCATCCAGTAGCTCGTCAACGCCTTGGTCCTTGAGCGCCGAGCCGGCAAAGCAGGGAAAGAGCTTGCGCTCGGCAACCATGCGCGACAGCGTTGCGACAGAAAGCTCACCCGCTTCAAGAAACTCCTCGAGCGCCGCTTCGTCCAACGCAGCAGCGTCCTCCTGAACGGCGCCGCCCGCCAGCAGCTCGTTGGCATCCAGGCAGCCCTCGGAAAGACGCTGCCCGAGTTGTGCCAGCAAAACATCGCGGCCGGGATTCTCCAAATCGATCTTGTTGATGAAGATGAACGTCGGGATGTCATAGCGTGCAAGCAGGCGCCACAGGGTTTCGGTGTGCCCCTGCACGCCATCGTTGGCGCCCACCACCAGAATCGCGTAGTCCAGGGCACGCAGTGTGCGCTCCGCCTCGGCAGAAAAATCGACATGGCCGGGAGCATCCACGAGCATGACGTGGGTATCGCCGTGGTCGAGCACGGCCTGCGACGAGAAAATCGTGATGCCGCGCTCGCGCTCGATCGTGTTAGTGTCCAGATGCGAATCGCCATCGTCCACGCGGCCACGCTTGCGAATGCGGCCCGCGTTGAACAGCATGGCCTCGGCCAACGTGGTCTTGCCGGCATCGACATGCGCCAAGATTCCAACGACCGCTTGCTTCGACATGGCTCTCCTCTTATTGCAAGCCCATCGCACGCGGCAACGGGCGTTCACGCTCCACACTGGATGATACAATTTACGGGCCGGTGGGCGAAGCGGGCCCTATCCCCCGACCGAGCTCATCGCCCCGCGTTGCCGCGCGGCGATTTTCGTAGGTTCGCGCCTTGCGAAAGCCGGCACCTCCCCTTTTTGTCTGCCCGGGTTCATCTGGGGCGGTAACAATGCGAGTCCCACAACGACGCGTTTTACCAAAAATGGCCCCACTCGGGGCCATTTTTTATTTGAGCTGGGTGATGATACGTGCCTTGGCTCCTACGCCTCGCGCAGCCAATCAAACGCGACACGCGCCGTGCCGTCGGACACATAGACGATACCGACACGCTCGAACCCCGCCTTGGCGATGGCGCCCTGCATGGGCAAGTTGTCCTCGTGCGTGTCAATACGCAGATGGTCGGCGCATTCCTTGGCAAAGGCAAACATCGCCGCCGCGATACCGTGCGCGGTGCCGTCGGATGCCACGCGATGCAGCACGGCATACGGAGTGTCGCTGCGCCATTGACCGTCCTCAATCACGTCATAGCACTCGTCCGGACCCGGTAAAAAGGCAAACGTCGCCACCACGCGGCCGTCGACTTCGCACACGTAACTGCCACCAGCGGCAATATCGGCAGCCAGCTGCTCGGCCGAAGGCGTGCCCTCGGGCCACTGCGTGGCGTTGCCATGCGCGCGCATAAAGGCGCGGGCCGCGTCATAGATAGCCATGACGGCGGGAATGTCGGTATCGAGGGTTTTTCTGATCATCACGCGGCGACCTCACGTTTATTGGTATCACTTTGATTGAGCAATGATACCAACGTTTGGAGAGGAGCGCGAAGCAGATGGGGAGCAAAAAGCGAGCCGCCTGGTCAAAAGCCAAAAGCGAGTTTTTGGGCGCTGCCACCGGCGGCGATATGGGCGACCTGTTTGCGCGCGAGGACGAGCGCCGCGACGCACTAGACGCCGAGCGCGATGAAGCCTGGCGCTACAAGTCGTGCGAACGCAAAAACCGTTACGACACACGCGCCGAAGCCGAGGCCGTTATGGCCGACTGCGAAAACCGCGGACGGCGTGGTTTGGCCTGCTACAAATGCGAATACTGCGGCGGCTGGCACCTGACGTCGCACCCTTGGAAATAGACCCCGCATCGGCACGGCGCTGGCGAAGCGCCAGCCATCGTGCACAAGCTACGGGCGCGGCGGCACCAAAACATCGTAACGAACGGCCTTGCCCACAAGCTGATAGCTCGGCTTAACGCCGGCAAGCAGCGGCCCCTTCACCGGTCGCTTGATAACGACCTTGCGCGGGTGCACCGCAAGCGCAGCTTCGACCAGCGTCTCCTCGTCGGCGCACGGCTGCTCCAGATGGTGCAAAAGTTGAAACTTCTTTTTCACCGCCGCGCTCTTGGTGCGCTCGGGAAACATGGGGTCCAGATACACCACGTCGGGAGCGGTGAGCTCGCCCTGCCCGATCAGCTCGGCTGTATGGCGAAGGCCGGCAATGCTATCCTCGCCCGCATGTAAGCGCATGCGCGCCACGGCAGCCGCAAGCGCTGGATCATCTGCCGCGCGATCCAAAGCATCCTTGAGGAGCGCCGCGATCACGCAATCCTGTTCATACAGATCGACGGTAAAGCCCGCGGCCGCCAGCAGCAGCGAATCCTCGCCAAAACCTGCCGTGGCATCGACTGCCCACGGATGCTCAACGCCTTTCGCGCGCGCGGCCTTCACCAGCAGCTCCTGCTGCAGACGACCCTGCTTGAGCCGCGGAAGCATGCGGCCAAAATCGGCACGCAGCTCCATCGTGCCGTCGGTGAGCGTGAGGCCCTCGGACTTCCCGGTCAGCTCAAGCCCCGCGGCCCGAGCAACAGAAAAGGGATCGACGACGCCCATGGACACTCCTTAACAAGCAAAACGAATACGTGAGCGCCGTTTATGCCAGCACCCAACCGTCCGTTATTGTCCCACATGCGACATGGTCCACAGCATCCCAATGCAAAGCACCGCCATCAATCCCGTGCACACGGCAGCGATCACGGAATCGCCCATACGCCTTCCTAACGAACGCGGCTCACGCACTTGCTTGGCCCCGTACATCATGGCTCCTCCTTAGACTCACTTCTTATCACGGCCTCATCATCGCAGCGCCGCACATGAGCTGCCATCGATTTGACTTACAGCTGGCTTTCCTTTTTGAAAGATTGCCCTGCACAGGCGAGAAGCGCTTTCTAACACACACGCCGTCACGTTGAACTACAATGTGCTTCACGATATGTGCAGCATATGGGACGCGCCAGACTGGCAGCGCCCGAATCGAAAGGACTACCTATGAGCGCCGCGCGCAAGACACTCAAAATCCTTGCCCTCATCTATTTTGTTTTGGGCATCGCCAGTCTCGTCATTGGAATCGCCGGCATCGCGACCGGCAAGCTCGAGTCCACCTACGGATCGAACGCCATGCTCGCCGCGGCCGTGATTATCGCCAAGGGCCTCATCGATCTCGCCGCAGGCGTTGCGGGCATCAAGGGTGCCAACAAGCCTTCGCAGGTTGACGGCGCGTTTAAGCTCGGTATCGTTGCTGCAGTCGCCACGCTTGCCCAGGCGGTGCTCACGCTTCCCGCGTTTGACGGCGACGCCATAAACTATGGCGCCTTTGTCATCGTGGTGTACGACCTGTTCTTTGTTCAGCAGGCACACGACGTTAAGGCCGAGAACAAGGATCGTCTGTAGGCACCTGCCCCCACAGCTCCCTGCAGCCAAGCAACTAAAAAGGGCCGATCGCGCATCTCCGCGGTCGGCCCTTTACGTTTGCCCAGATAAAACCTGCCAAAATAAACCTGTCCCTTTTTGGTAGGTTAGTGGCGGTACTCGGCGATGATAAAGTCGATATCGGTCTGAAGGGTATCGAGGTTTGCCAGGCGCTCTTTGTCGGCGGGGCGCGTGCGGTAGTAGTAGGGCGTCATCTGGAACACCGCCTCGATGTCAGCCTGGGTCTGGAGGGTGATGGAAGCTGTCACCCGCTGCGTTCCGACCAGTTTAAGCTCGGTGGTCTGTGGCAGCTTTTCGTCGTTGAGATATGGCGTGTCGTAGAGCACCTCCTTGAGGCCAAACAGATGCCGAGCACCCGGCACCACGGTGTAGAGCGAGCCCTCGGGCGCCAGCACGCGGGCAAACTCACGCTCGTTAAAGGGAGCGAAGAGCTCGGTCACCATATCGAAGGCGCCGTCCGCCACGGGGATGTCCTTCATGTTGGCCACGAAGTAGGTCGCATCGCCGCGCTTGGCAGCCAGGCGCACCATCTCCTTGCCCAAGTCGAACCCGTAAGCATCTACGCCCGATACCGCGCCCATGGCGCTGGTGTAGTAGCCCTCGCCACAGCAAATGTCGAGCAAGGTCATAGGACCGTTCGCAGACGCAGCACGCCCAGTCGCCCGCTCGCGCACCAGCTCGACCATTGCGTCGCGCAACGGCGCGTAGTATCCACGGTTCAGAAAGTCACGACGGCTGCGCGCTTGCGACTTGGGATCGCCCATGGAGTCGCCGCTCTTGGACGAGCGCAGCAGATATAGATAGCCCTCGCGCGCACGGTCAAAACGGTGTCCGCCCGTGCATGCAGCACCGCGCTCGTCGTCCACCAACGGTTCATGGCAAACGGGACACAACAACATGGCAACTCCTTAGCGCGAACAACACAACGCCCACCATTGTCGCACGCCTTCCCCACCTAGTCATAGAAGAGACAAGGAGTGTCCCCAGCTGCCGGCAGAAAAGGAACGTCCCTAAGTGCCGGCTGGCTGCATTAGGAGTATCATCGTCTGCGCAAATAAGCACGAAAGAGCATATTAGAGATTGAGAGCGTATGGCAGACACCGCATCTAAGCACATTGACATGACCACCGGCTCGCTATGGCGCAATATTCCCCTGTTCGCCTTCCCCGTGGCCGCCACGAGCATCTTGGAGCAGCTGTCGAACCTCATCGCCACGGTCATCATCGGTAACTTCTCGGGCGACCAGGGAACCCTCGCCATGGCGGCGGTCGGCTCCAATGTTCCGCTTACCAGTCTTATGCTCAACCTTTTTATTGGCATGTCGCTTGGCTCCAACGTGGTCATCGCCAACGCTATCGGCCGCAACGATCAGAACATGGTCAAACGCGCCGTCCATACCTCGATTTTAATGGCGCTCGTGGGCTTTGTCGTCATCGCACTGGGCGAGATCTTTGCCGAGCCCATGCTCGCTGCGCTCAACGTGCCTGCCGAGACCATGCCGCTCGCTTCGCTCTACCTGCGCGTCTTTTTGCTCAGCATGCCCTCGATCTTGCTCTACAACTTTGAGGCCGCGATCTTCCGCTCCGTCGGCATCACCCGCATGCCGCTGCAGGCACTTGCCGTGTCCACCGTCCTCAACATTGGCCTGGACCTCATCTTTGTCCCCGTACTCCACTGGGGCGTCGCGGGCGTCGCCATCGCCACCGCCATCGCCTACACCGTCAGCGCCGCTACGCTCTTTATCCGCCTGCTCAAGACCGACTCCGTCGTCCGCGTCACCCCACGCGACTTAGGCTTAGACCCCGTCGCCCTCAAGCGCATCGTCAAGATCGGCCTGCCCGCCGGCATCCAAAGCGCTGTCTTTGCCGTCGCCAACATCATCATCCAGTCCGCCATCAACAGCTTGGGCACCGAGGTCATGGCGGCATCGAGCGCTGCCATGAGCCTGGAGTACGTGTGCTACAACCTGCTCAACAGCTTTAGCCAGGCCTGCACCACCTTTGTGGGACAAAACCACGGTGCCCGCCAAATCGACCGCTGCACCAAGACGCTCAAGGTCTGCCTGGTCGAAGGCGGTATCGTCGCGCTCACCACCATCGTCATCATCGTAGGCTTGGGACGCGAAATCCTGGCGCTGTTCAACAGCGACCCCAACATCGTCTCGATCGGCTATATCCGCGTGTGCTCGATCTTCCCTGCCTACGCCTTTAGCATGTTCTACGAAAACATGTCCGGCTACCTGCGCGGCTTTGGCATCTCGCTCATGCCCGCCCTCATCACCATGATCTGCGTCTGCGGTATTCGCTTCTATTGGGTATTCTGCGTGTTCCCGCACTTCCGCACCTTTGCGAACATCATGATGGTCTACCCCATCAGCCTGGGCACCACGGCGTTCTTTATGGTCGTGGCGGTACTACTCTGCCACCCGGCACGCACCTATCGCGCCGCCCAAGCCAAAGCGACAGCCCGCTAAACACCGCGCTCAACGCCATGCCAGTCATTAATTGACAATATGTGAGCTCATATAGTCGATAAAGTGCCTCGTGGCGATAGGCATGGTGTCCCAGCTGCGCCAGGCTGCCACTACGTCACGCGAGGGAGCGTGCACGATGGGACGCACGCGAATATCGGCCCTCATGCCCTCGACGGTACGGCGATACAGCATACTCACGCCTAGGCCCTCCTCCACCATCGCCATGATGGTGTAGTCGTCGGTCACCTCGCTCGTCACGTGCGGCGACAGCCCATGCGCCGCGAATGCATCGAGCACCAGGCTCTGTTCGCCCTCATCCAGCAGCACAAACGGCTCGGACGCCAGGTCGGCGAGCGTCACCTTTTCCTTTGCCGTCAGCGGATGCGCGGCCGGCAACAGTGCCACCAACTCATCGTGATAGACCACGCGCTTCTCGAGCCCAGCAGTAAATCCGCGTGCCGTAAAGCAAAAATCAACCACGCCATCGTGCACCCACTGGGCATTGCGCGTGTAATCGCCCTGTTTGAGCGTAAAGCGTACACCCGGATGCAGGGCACCAAAGTCGCGGATCACGCGCGGCAACACGGTGCGGCTCACGTTGGTAAACGTTGCGATACGAATATCAGTCGAGGAGAGTCCCAGCAATTCCTGGCGCTTGCCCTCAAGCTCGGCCTCGGCAGTTACAATCTGGCGCAGATACGGCAGGTACTGCTTGCCGTCGCGCGTAAGCGAAACGCCCTGCTTACCGCGCTCGATAAGCGTGGTACCCAGCTCGCGCTCGAGCGCCTTGACGGCCTGGCTCACCGCACTTTGGGTATAGCCCAGCTCGTCCGCCGCGCCCTTAAGGCTGCCGCGATCGACCACCATACAAACAATCTGATACCGCGATGCCATTGTGCCTCCCCATCAATGCAGACGTAAAACGTTTTGCCAGGGCTTTTTCTGCCAACATTAGCATTTCTTAATCATACTGAAGATACATTCGCTTTACTACATCCACATCTGGGAGCAGAATCCTTTTTACGAAACCGTTCTGTAACAAAAGGAGCCCCATGGATCGCAAAAAAGCAATCGCGCTCTCATTTTCCGTTCCCGTCGCATGGGGCTTTTCGTATCCCCTCATGAAGATCGGCATGGACAGCATGAACGCCACGAGCATCGTTGCGCTGCGCTGCATCATCGCCTTTGCGGCCTGCCTGCTGCTCTTCCACAAGCGCGCTTTCCGCATCAATCGCGACCTTATGGTCCGCGCCGCTATCATCGGCGCCATCATGGCAACCGAGCTCACCTGCATGTGCCTGGGCTCCAGCCTCACCTCTGCCTCCACTGCCGGCTTTTTGCAGAGCCTGACGGTCGTGATCGTGCCGTTTGCCAACGCTGCCCTGCTGCGCCGCGCCCCCGAGCGCAAGGTGCTCGTCGGCACCGCCATCGTCACCTGCGGCATGCTGCTGCTCTCGGGCGCCGACTTTACCAGCCTGAACCCGGGCGCGCTCATCATGCTGCTCTCCGCCTTTGTCTACGCTGGACATATCATTGTGGCGAAGCGCTTTGTCGAAGAAGTCGATCCGCTGTCCCTGGGCGTTTGGCAGCTGGGCTTTGGCGGCCTGTTCTCGGGCATTGCCGCATGCGTCTTTGGCGGTTTCACACTTCCCAGTACGCCCAGCGAGATCGTGGTTGTTGTCGCGCTCGCACTCATCTGCTCTGCTTACGGCTTTATCACCCAAACGCTCGTGCAGCCCCACGTGCCCGCCGAGACCACTGGCTTCGCCTTCTCGCTCGAGCCGGTCTGCTCCGCCGTCTTTTCGTTCTTCTTGGTTGGCGAGGTCCTGAGCCCCATCGCCTTCTTTGGCGCCGCCCTCATCCTCACCGGCGTCATGGTGGCAACCGTCGAGCTTCCGCGCCTCCGCGCACATGGACAGGCTCGCATGACAGGAGCGCCCGAGCACGTCTCGTAGACCCCGCTCTTCATACAGCCGCGGCATAAAGGCAACCGGTGCGCCTTTACAATAGATACCGACAGAGCATCTGACGTAAAGGAGCGCCATGGACGCCGCGACCCGCGACCGCAACATAGCAACTTGGTTGGGCGATGCACCGCAGCCGGTACATAACACTACGAACCAGCTGCTCGAGCGCATCGCCCTTTTGCGTGCCGAGCAGACTATCTACCCGGCACAAGACGACATCCTCAATGCCCTCGCCTACACGCCGGCCAACCAGGTCAAGGTTGTCATCTTGGGTCAAGACCCCTATCACGGACCCAACCAGGCCATGGGGCTGTCGTTCTCGGTCCCCGCGACGCAAACCAAGTTGCCGCCGAGCCTGCGCAACATTTTCAAGGAACTCAAAGCCGATCTGGGCTGCCCCATTCCCGCCACGGGAGACCTAACCCCCTGGGCACAACAGGGCGTCCTGCTCCTCAACACTACGCTCACCGTGCGCGAGCATGCCGCGAACTCGCACGCCAAGCTGGGCTGGAGCACGCTCACCGACTACATTATCGAACGCTGCTGCCAGCTGCCCCAGCCGGTCGTCTTTTTGGCATGGGGCCGCTTTGCCCAGCAGATGGTCGATGGTAAGCTCGCCGCGACCGGCGCGGGCAAGGCAACCGGCAAGTTCTGCCTGGCATCCACGCACCCCTCGCCGCTTTCGGCCAACCGTGCCACGGCAGAACTCCCCGCCTTTATGGGGTCGCGCCCCTTCTCTGCTGCCAATCGGCTACTCGAACAGCACGGCTCGACCCCCGTCAACTGGGCTTGCCTCGGCTAAAAATCGATACATCAAAAACGCGCCCGACGGCTTTCCATCGGGCGCGTTTCCTATTCGGGCCAAATAAATTGCGTGCGGCCGGCCTCGCCGCCATCGATCAACAGGCTCTGCCCGGTCATAAACCGGTTGGTCACGCCCACAAAGTAGATCCACTCGGCGATCTCTTGGGCGGTGGCCCAGCGTTTAAGCGGCGTGAGCTCCATAATCTGGTTCCACAGGTGTTCGTCTTCCATCACGCAACGGTTGAGCGGCGTTATAACGCCGCCCGGGTCCACACTGTTGGCGATGGCCTGCGGTGCCAGGCGGTTTGCAAGGTTCTTGGTGTAGGCGATAACACCGCCCTTGCTGGCGGCATAGGCGGGAAACTCCGATCCCGTATGTCCGCTCGCCGACCCCACATTGACCACGGATTCGATAGCCGGCGCCGGCTTGGCGGCAAGCCCCTCCCCCACAAAGGCGTAGCGCTCGGTCACGTTGATGGTGCCACACAGGTTGGCGGCGATGTCGTCAGCCGAATCCTGCACACCGGCAACGTTCACGATTACCTGGGGTTCAAGGTCGCCTGGAAACGAGTCAGGCTCGCGTACATCAATGACCAGATGGCGGTAGCGCTCGTGTTCGATCGCCGCCGGCAGCAGATCAAAGCCCACGACCTCGTGGCCCTCGTCCAAAAAGCGCTGCACGCACGCGGCTCCGATACCGCCCGAAGCGCCCGTGATCAAAACCCGCATACTTGCTCCTTAGGCGGTTGCGTGGCGCTCGAGGTACTCGGCGCCCACATTCTCACGCTCCCAGCCACGCACGACCTTGTAGCCCACGGGGCTCAGGAAGACCTCGCACAGCAGCTCGGCAACAGCGCCGGTCAGCGAGCACATAAGGACCTGCACCCAGGTCCAACCAAAGAACGTGTGGCTCACCACAATGGCAAAGACCAGGTTGTCGATAAACTGGCCAACACCCGTGGACACATAGGAGCGGAAGGCAAAGCTCGCAAAGTTGTTCTTTTTGAGCATACGGCCGAGCGACTGGTTGAGCGTGGAGTTGACCACGGCAGAAACGAGCATTGCCAGCGAAGAGCCCAGCACCACGTACCAGGTGCCACCAATGGTGGCGTTAAGGGCGCTGTTGACCTCGATCATGCCGGTGTCGTAGTAGGCGCCCCACATACCGGGCGTGAGCGAGCATGCCCAAAAGCACAGGCTCACGGCCAGGTTAACCAGCAGCGCGAGGATAGAGATTTTGATGGATGCCTTGGCACCAAAGCGCTTGCAGATCATGTCCTGGCACAAAAACGAAACCCAGCTCACCACAAAGCCGCAATCGAGTGCCAGATACGGCAGACTGATGAGTTCTTTGTTGGCCAGCAGGTTCATCATGATGACACTCACGAAAAACAGCGAAACCGTTGCCGCGGGAATGCTCCGCAACAGGACCTTGTAGTCCTCCATGACCTTCTTGATCATTATGTACTCCTTTGGTTTTAGGTTTAACGAGCAGGATATCGGACCCGAACTGCTCGGACGCCCCGGTCTTGAGACGACGGTGGGTATGATAGCCGCTCATACGGCATCAGGCAAGTAAACGGCGCGGCAGCCCCGCAGGGCCACCGCGCCGATGCGCTAAAAGGCCACGTTGCCAAACTCCGACAGGATAAGGTCGGGGTTGTGGTCAGTTGCCCAATCCACGTTCCACGGGCTCGTGAACAGCAGCAGCTTACCGCCGCGCATGTCCTCGACGCGCAGGGTGTCGCGCGTGAGCGAAAGAGCCGGAATGTCAATGGTATCAGGGTCGTTCTGGATCCAGCGAATGTCCGTATAGGGCAGCGGCTGGCGACGAACCTCAACACGATATTCGGCCTTGAGGCGGCGCTCGAGCACCTCAAACTGCAGTACGCCGACCACGCCCACGATGACGCTCTCCATGCCGGCACCAAGCTCGCGGAAGATCTGGATGGCGCCCTCCTGGGCAAGCTCCTCCATACCCTTGACGAACTGCTTGCGCTTGAGCGTGTCGACCTGCGTAATGCGAGCGAACATCTCGGGGGCAAACGTCGGGATCTGCGGATACTGCACATGGCGCTTGCCAGAGCACACGGTGTCACCGATGCTAAAGATACCCGGATCGAACAGGCCCACGATATCGCCCGCGTACGCCTCGTCCACGATGGCGCGGTCATCGGCCATCATCGACGTGCCCGTGGCAAGCTTAAGCTTGCGGTTGCCCTGCACGTGGAAGGCGTCCATGCCGCGCTCGAACTTGCCCGAGCAAATGCGCACAAAAGCGATGCGGTCGCGGTGGTTCTTGTCCATGTTGGCCTGGATCTTAAACACAAAGCCGCTAAAGTCGTCGCGGCAGGGATCGACCGGCTCGCTGGTGAGCGTATCGGTATAGGCGCGCGGCGTCGGGGCCAGACGCAGGAACTCCTTGAGGAAGGGCTCCACGCCAAAGTTGGTGAGCGCCGAGCCAAAGAACGCCGGGCTCAGCTTGCCGCAGGCCACGGCATCCAAGTCGAGCTCGTCGCCGGCACCATCGAGCAGCTCGATGTCGTCCATCAGGTTCTTATGGTTCTCCTCGCCGATGAGCTCGTCCATGGAAGGATCGCCCAGCTCGGCCTCGACCTCGGCGACCTTCTTGGTGGCGTTGGCGTGACCGTCGCCCTCAAAGGCGATAACGCGACGGGTCTGACGGTCGAACACGCCGCGGAAGTTGCGGCCGCTGCCGATCGGCCAGTTCATGGGATACGTATTGATTCCCAGGACATTCTCAATCTCTTCCATGAGCTCAAACGGATCGCGAGCCTCGTGGTCGAGCTTGTTCACAAAGGTAAAGATGGGAATATGACGCAGCGTACAGACCTTAAAGAGTTTTTTGGTCTGCGCCTCGACGCCCTTGGCGCCATCGATGACCATGACCGCGGCGTCGGCGGCCATAAGGGTACGGTAGGTATCCTCCGAGAAGTCCTGGTGGCCGGGGGTATCGAGGATATTGACGCAGGCGCCGTTATAGGTGAACTGCAGCACCGAGGAAGTAACGGAGATACCGCGCTCCTTCTCGATGTCCATCCAGTCCGAGACGGCATGCTTGGCCGAGCTCTTGCCCTTAACCGAGCCGGCAGTCTGGATGCTGCCGGTATAGAGCAGCAGCTTCTCGGTAAGCGTGGTCTTACCGGCGTCCGGGTGGCTGATGATCGCGAATGTGCGGCGCGACGAGATTTCATCCGACAGGCTTGCCATGCGGATCCTTTCTTGCATTGAGTACATTACGTCAATGTAACCGCATTATTGTAGCCGCGAAATCCCGATCTAGGGCGCCTATCAGGACAAATTCATCAGTCAGGGCCCGGGCAGCCGGCCCAATCCGAATTTGTCTCTTGCGTAACTGTGCATAGTGTATATATACTGTGCTTACCGGTTATATACACGTGTAGCCCATCAGCTAAGGAGCCGCTGTGGACATCATCCTATCCAATTCGAGCGACAAGCCCATCTACGAGCAAATAGCCTCGCAAGTCAAAGCCCAGATCCTTTCGGGCGCACTCGCTGCGGGAGCCAAACTCCCCAGCATCCGTGCACTCGCGAGCGATCTTGGCGTGAGTGTCATCACCACCAAGCGCGCTTACGCTGACCTGGAGCAACTCGGCTTTATCTGCACCGTGCAGGGCAAGGGCTGTTTTGTCGCCGAGGGCAACCAGGAGCTCTTGCGCGAAAACCAGCTCTGCCATATCGAAGAGCTGCTTGCGCAAGCAGCAACACAGGCCGAAACCCTGGGCGTCACGCGCGACAAGCTGCACGAGATGCTCGACCTTGTAGCCCCCGAAACCATGCAGTAGCCATCTGCAAGAAAGGCTATACCATGCAAAACCTTTTAGAACTCAAAGGTGTATCGCGCCGCGTGAGCGACCGCTTTTCGCTACGCGATGTCACGCTTGCCGTAGAGCCCGGCCAGATCGTCGGCTTTGTGGGCGCAAACGGCGCCGGCAAGACAACGACCATTCGCGCCGCGCTCGGGCTTATAAAGCTCGATGCCGGCGAGGTGCACCTGTTTGGACAGCGCTATGGCGCCGACGCGCCCGACGAGACGCAGCGCTACCTGCGCTCCCGCATCGGGCTTGTCCTGGACACGTGTCCCTTCCCCTCCACGCTCAAGGTGGGCCAGGTCGAGAGGCTCGTAGGCCCGGCGTACCCCACGTGGGACCGCGAAACGTTCGCCAGCCTCATCGACCGATTTGACTTGGATCCCAAGACGAAGGTCAAGGACCTCTCCCGCGGCATGGGCATGAAGCTGCAGCTCGCCTGCGCGCTCAGCCACAATGCCAAGCTGCTCGTTTTGGACGAAGCCACTGCGGGCCTCGATCCCATGGCGCGCGAGGAGCTGCTCGACGAGCTGCTCGCCTTTGTCGCCGACGGCCAGCACAGTGTGCTGCTCTCGAGCCATATTACGTCCGACCTCGATCGCGCCGCCGACCGCGTCATCTGCATCGATAACGGCTCGATTGTGTTTGACCTGCCGCGCGAGAACATTACTGACCGTGCTGGCATCGCTCACTGCACTCAGGCACAGACCGCCGAGCTTATGGCTTGCGTCGAAGGCGCCCGCGCCGCCCACCACGCCTACAGCGTGGACGTGCTCGTGCCCAACCGTCGCGATGTGCTCGAGGCCTTCCCCGAGATTCCCTGCGACCGGGCAACCATTGATGACTATCTTCGCCTCATGCTGAAAGGGGCTTCGAAATGAAACGCGCCTTTATGTCTGAGCTCGCCATCGTCCGCACGCTTGTCCCGAGCATCGCGGGTGTCGGTCTGTTCATATTCGTCGTGTTGACCCTCGCCAACGCATCGGACGGTGACTCTGGCATGAGTGCCGGCGCCTGCGCGGTCAGTGCCATGTCACCCATCATGGTCATGAGCTCGCTGGCCGGCTTCGACAATCAAAACGGATGGGAGCGTTATCGGGCAACGCTGCCCCTCTCGCGCAAAGACATCATCTGCGCACGCTACCTGAGCATCATTGCCTTCTCGGCCGTTATGACCTGCGCCGCCGCGCTTTTGAGCATCGTCTCCATCCCGCTCTTCGATCACACGGGCATTCTCGCCCTTCCGTTCTTCGATCACACGGGCATGCCCTCGACGGGACAGGTTGTCTTTGAGACCACAATAGCCTCCACCGCATCGATGCTCATCTCCCTCATGATGGTGTTTTTGGCACAGCCGCTGTTCTTTCGATTTGGACACATGGAGGCGCTGCGCCTTTCCGTCGGCCTGTTTGCCCTGCTCGGATGCCTTGCCATGGCCACGCTGAGCTCCTCCAACCCCATCAGCAACTGGCTCATGTCGATTGCCGGAGCGAATCCCGATCCTGTCGTCCTCGGCTGCCTGTGTGCGGGCATCGCGGTACTTGCCCTCGCGCTATGTGCAATCAGCTGCACCGTCAGCACCAAGGTTTATCGAGTACGCGATCTGTAGCCACGCGTATCTCAATCCACGAAGGACGCGATCGCCGCCCCTCCCCGTAAATCCGTGACAAATGGCATATCCCCAGCGTGAGCCACCGTACTACTTGCGCAGCGGCTTGGGCAATGGAATACCGGCAGCGATAACGGCCGCGATGATCATGCAGACGATGCCTTTGAGCGGGAAGCACATGAGCAACAGGCCCACGACCATAATGGGTTGGCGCATGACGGCGCCCATCGTCGATGCCGTGCAGACGGCGACGCAAAAGACCGGATCGGCACCGGTGAGGATGGCAAGGCCGTAGCCCAGGCTTACGCCCGAGAAGATAACCGGGAAGAAGTGGCCGCCGCGCCAACCAAGGTTGATGAGGGCGGGCGTCAGCATGGCCTTAACAAGACCGGTCGCGATAAGCACGCCGGCGGGAATGGTGAGGTAGGTCTCCATAAGTACATCGGCCTGGGTCTCGCCGGCAAACATGGTGTAGGGCAGGACCGTGCCGCAGATGGCGAGCGCCAGACCGGCCAGCATGGCTTTGACGACAGGGCGCGCCCCTATTGCACGGGCAAGCGCTTCGCTCGCGTGCTCCGAGACAAAGTACAGCCAGCCACAGACCGTACCGACGAGAGACAGGGGGATAAGCCAGGCAAGCTCGAGGTTACCCACCTGGGCGGACTCGAACCTGGGCATGCCCATGCCGCCACCCATAAGCTGTCCGAGCAGCAGATAGGTGCCCAGGCCGCCGGCAATCGCGATGCCGTAGACCACGGTCTTTTGCGCCTTGGGCAGCTTGATGGTGATCTCGTCGGACGCGGAGTCCTCGCCAGCGCCCTGGCCATCGGCGCTACCGGCGAGCGGCGCCACAAAGCCAAAGGCGGGTGCGGTGAAGAGCGCCGTCAGGGCAGCCTGGGTACCCAGCAGCGTGAGCTGCCTAAACTCGGCGCCAAAGCGACGCATGCGGTCGCCGACCCAGCTGCACAGGCCCGCGATAACGCCGGTCAGGCCGGCCTCCGGTCCAATGCTTCCGCCAAACAGCAGCGGCAGCAATGCCGCGAGCGAAAGCTTGCCCAGATTGTCATACGGGTAGCGACCGTCTTGCTTAACCTTGGCCATTACCTGGTTGAGGTCATCGGTCTTGGTGCCCGTCATCTTTTCGTACAGGCCGATCAGCAGGCCGCCCAGCAGGCAGACGAAAAACGGGTACGGCAAAAAACCGAACGGGCCGCTGGCAAGCTCGGGCGAAGCAACGCCCAGCGCGTGCGGAATCTCGGTCCATAGATAGTCGATACCGTGCTCCATCGCAAAGAAGAATAGCCAGACTGCAGCACCCGCGAGTGCACCGGTCACGGCAACGCTGACCAAAAACAGCGCGCGGTTTGTGGGTTTGGCAAGGTTATCCATCGGGTCCTCCCGCGGTCAAAGTCGACATAGATACATTTTATTGTAGAGCGCGCGTTGCCCGAACGAGCCAACCACCTGCGCCGCAAACGGCACCATTGGGAGTCATAGTGGGGCAGGCTCAAGACTTATCCGTTGATAATCGAGGCAATCTCACGCAAATCGTCGGCAAAGTAGATGCCGAGCTGGCGCCTCGAGCTCGAAAGCCCCTTATCAATCATGTGCCCGAGCAGCGCCTTGAGGTCGTTGTAGTAACCGTCCAGGTTATACAGGATGCATGGCGCACTCAGATGCCCCAGCGACACGGCCGACATGACCTCGGCAATCTCCTCGAGCGTGCCCGTGCCACCCGGGAAGGCGACGAACGCGTCACCGAGCTCAATCATCTTGGCCTTGCGCTCGGCCATATCACTCGTCACGATGAGGTCGTCGATGCCATCGTGCTGAAACTCGGCCTCGATAAAAAAGCTCGGCTCCACGCCCGTCACATGACCGCCAGCATCGAGTACGCTATCGGCGAGCGCACCCATCAGGCCCGATTTGGACCCGCCGTATACCAGCGCGTGCCCGTTAGAGCCAATCCAGTTGCCCAGCTCTTGCACCGCAGGCAAAAATGCTGGGTCGTTACCAACGCTGGCGCCCAGGTATACCGTGATGTTCATATGCAATCCCCCTCATCGTGACGCGCGGCGCCCGTTCTAGCGTTGGCGGCGGCGATATTCGCGCACACGGCGCGACAGGTCGGCGAGCTCGTCACGATCGAGCTCTTCCAAATGCTCAAGATCGTCCATAAAGCGCGCCATGGTGTCCTTTTGGCGCAGCTTGATGAGCGTATTGCAGTAGTTCACCGCCACACCCGTGAGCATGGCGATGTAGAAGATGCTGATGACGCTCAGGACGACGGTAATCGCGCGGGCAACCGGCGTCTCGGCCGGAATATCGCCAAAGCCGATGGTCGAGACCGTCTCAAAGCTAAACCACAGGCCATCGCCAAACGTGAGGGTCGTAGGCTCGGACAGCCAGACAGCCGTCGAGCACAGCAGGTAAAAGATAAGAAACAGGCCCGTGATGCGTGCAAAGCCAGCCTGTCGCAGCACATCGGCAAGCGTCCTCAACCTGTTCATTGCGACCCCTTCCACGGACAACCAATCACGTTCGCTCGGTATTGTCCCACAACCGGCAGTTAGGGACGTTCCTTTTGTGCCGGCAGAAAGGGACTGTCCCCAACTGCCGGGCGGGACCGTTTAGCGGTGCAGCTGCCGACTGGGCAGGCTGAGCTGGTATCCTTATGCGGTAATGTCTCGATTCGTTAGGATTGCATGTGAGAGCTTCCGCTGTCCTTCGTTCAGTTATATATCGCACCTTGGCCGTCGCGCTTGCCGTGCTCGCCGTACTGAGCACCATCATGCCCGCCCCCGCCTATGCCGCCAATACCGATCAGCAGGTCAAAACGGTCCGCGTTGGTTGGCTTGTCAACAACGAGGGCTTCCAGGACGGCACCCCCGGCGAGCGTCTCTCGGGATGGGGTTACGAGTACCTCCAGACCCTCTCGTACTACACACCCGGCTGGCAGTACGAATACGTCTCCGGCACCTTCGCCGAGCTTATGGACATGCTCGAGGCGGGCGAGATCGACCTCATGCCCAACATCTCCTACTCCGAGGAACGCGCCCAAAAGCTGCTCTTTTCCTCGAACCCCGAGGGCACCGAGCGCTACTACATCTACGCCAAGCCCGATCGCGACGATCTGGCCAAGGGTGACCCCCAAGCGCTCCAAGGCCTTACCATCGGCTGCAACCCCGACGTTATGCAAACCTTCGTTGGCCAGCAGTGGCTCGCCAACGAAGGCATTACCTGCACCTATAAAGAAATCGACACTGGCGGTGCCCTCTTTGACGCACTCGCAAACAACGAGGTCGATGCCATCATCATGAACGACACGACCTCGTCGCCCAGCGCCTCCCCCATGTTCTACATTGGTTCGAGCGACTACTATTTTGCCGTCCCCAAAAGCCGCCCCGACCTGATGGACGACATCAATGCCGCCATGACGGCAATCGCCCGCGTCAACCCACGCTATATCGACGAAGTCAAATCTAACTACTCGGCCCAAAACAGCGGTTCATCATCGCTCAACGGCCCCGAACGTTCCTGGCTCAAAGCAAATGACAACACCATCACGCTCGGCTACATTACGGGCAAACTCCCCTACTGCAACGAAGACGAAGACGGCGAAATGGAAGGCTCGCTCGCATCGCTTGCGACGACGCTGCACGATAAATTTGGCATAACGGTCAAAACCGTCGCCTTTGATAGCTACAAGATGATGTCAGAGGCCCTGTCAAAGGGAAGCATAGACGTTGCGCTGCCGGTATACCGAGATTACTGGTTTGCCGAGCAAACAGGCGTTGTGCAGTCGGTATCGTTGGGGACCATGTCCCTCACCGCCATCCACACCGGCAGCAACCTGAACAAAGACCTTCAGAAGATCGCCTGCACCAAATCATCGTTTGTCAACAAAAATGCGCTTGAAAGTCTGTTCCCCACAGCGACCGTGACCGAATACCAATCCGACGATGAAGCGTTCGACGCCCTCAGGAAGGGAACGGCACACTGCATCGTCGCCCCCAGTTCACGCGTAAAAACCATCGGCGACCGTTATGATCTCGAGGGCTACGAGACGGTCGAGCTCTCTGACACCTGTGAGCTCTCGTGCTGGATTTCGCGCGGAAAGCCCGAGCTGCTGGGAATCATCAACAAGGGCATCATCAATGCCGGAGAATCGCTCTCCGCAAGCAATTTCTCCTCCACGTCGTACACGGCCCAGGAATCCAACACGCTTCAATTCCTTTATCGCAACCGCACCGCCATTGCAGCTACCCTCATCGGTATGTTGTCGGTCGGCATCGTCCTGCTCATCTGGGCGCTCGTGCGCGCTCGAACCGAGCGCAAAAAAGCCGATGCCGCCAACGCCGCTAAGACGGCATTCCTCACGCGCATGAGCCACGACATCCGTACGCCGCTCAACGGTATCCTGGGCCTTATCGAAATCGAGGAATTGAAGGAAGGCGATATCCAGGTCGCCCGTGAGAGCCGTGCCAAGGCGCGCGTTGCCGCCAATCACCTGCTCTCGCTGATCAACGACATCCTCGAGATGGGCAAAATCGAAGACCGCAAGCTAACACTGGAACATGTGCCTTTTAACCTCAAAGAGCTCTGTGACGATACGCTGGTGCTGTGCAAGCTCCGCGCGTCCAGTAACGGCATCACCATGCAGGACAATAGTCTGCCGTACGCCACGGGGCCATACATGATCGGCAGTCCCACCCATATCCGACAGATCATGATCAACCTGTTAGACAACAGCATTAAGTACAACAAGCACGGCGGCTCCGTCACCTTTAGTTCAAAGACCAAGCCACTCGATAACGGGCGCGCGCTCTTTTGCTTTAGCGTTTCGGATACCGGCATTGGCATGGCTCCCAAGTTTTTAAAGCATATCTATGAGCCGTTTGCCCAAGAAGGTGACGATGCGCGCAGCAAGTTCCAAGGAACTGGCATGGGCATGCCAATCGTCAAGTCGCTTATTGAACTGATGGGCGGCACGATTGAGATTTCGAGTGAGGTTGGCGTGGGGAGTACGTTCAACGTCCAGATTCCGCTCGATATCGACAAGAACCCTCAGGCAAGAGAACGTGCGGATGACCAGGCAAACAGCTGCTCGCTTGCCGGCATGAACGTCCTTTTGGCAGAAGATAACGAGCTCAATGCCGAGATTGCCCAGGCTCTGCTCGAAAGCGAAGGCATCGTCGTAACTCGTGCCGCCAACGGCAACGAAACGGTCGACCTATACGTTGGCCGTCCCGCCGGCAGCTTCGATGCGATCCTGATGGACATTATGATGCCGGGCATGGACGGCTACGAGGCAACCCGCGCGATTCGTCTGAGCGAGAAGGTCGATGCAGCCGATATCCCCATCATCGCGCTCACCGCCAACGCCTTTGCCGAAGACGCCCAGACGGCACACGCTGCCGGCATGAACGCTCATCTGTCCAAACCGATCGACTTTAACAAGCTCAAAAACATACTCGCCCGCATCAAGAAAAACGGATCCGTTTCGCTATAGTTTTTGCAGCAACCACGCACGACCAGAAAGGAAGCCAACGATGTTTAGGCCCTTACGTCGAAAGAAACGCGCCATCACCGACGAGGAAGCGCGCAAACTGCTCGCCACCTGCAAGCGCGGCGTCTTTGCCGTCAACGGCGACGATGGCTACCCGTACGCCATTCCCGTCAACTACTTCTTTGACGCCGAGCACGACAAGATTTATTTCCATGGCGCCAAGGCTGGCCACAAGGTCGACGCACTTAAGCGCGATGACAAGGTCTGCTTTACCGTTTACGGCAACGAGTGGCACCAGGACGGCGACTGGGCTCCCTACGTTATGAGTACCGTGGTCTTTGGCCGCTGTCGCCTGGCAAATGACACTCCCGCGTTTATCGAGGATAAAGTCCGCCAGCTCGCGCTTAAGTACTACCCTTCTGCCGAAGAAGTCGAAGAAGAAATCGCCAAGGACATTAAGGGCGTCCAACTCTACGAGATTACGATTGAGCATCTCTGCGGCAAGCAGATTCAAGAAAAGTAAGCCCCTCATCAGGCCTCATCAATAGCAATATGGCTCGGTTCCAACCCACCTTGGAACCGAGCCATATGTTTATGAAGCGTCGGCGGCTATGTGTGCAAGCGCCTCAACGAGCTCCTGCGAGCTCACAGGCTTGCTCAGGTGCGCGTTCATGCCCGCCTCGCGCGAAAGCCTGCGGTCGTCGGCAAAGGCGTTGGCGCTCACGGCGATAATCGGCGTGAGCGCGGTATCCTCGCGATCGAGCGCTCGAATCCGACGCGTGGCCTCAAGGCCATCGATACCGGGCATCATGATATCCATCAACACCACGTCGTACTCGTGCGGCGCGCTCGCGGCAAACATCTCGACGGCAGACTCACCATCCTTAGCATGCGTCACGACGGCACCGGCGCGGGCGAGCGTAAACTGTGCAATCTCGGCATTCAGGTCGTTATCCTCTACGAGCAAAACGCGCAAGCCCTGGAGCGCATCGCCATCCCCCGCGTCCACGCGCACAGCCTGAGGAATCTCGGAGCGCTCGCACTTCTCAAACGGCAGACGGATGGTAAACGTCGTCCCCTGCCCCAAGATGCTCGTAAAGCTCATGGTTCCGCCCATAAGCTCGACCAACTGTTTGGCAATAGGCGCACCCAGACCAGTTCCCGATGAAGCGCCTTCCACCTGTTGCTCCTCGCGACAAAACGGTTCGTAGAGGTGCTGTTGAAACTCCTCGCTCATGCCAATACCGTTATCGGCGATCGTGTATTCATAGACGGGGGTGCCATCCACTGGCTCCACCTCGCGGCACACCAGGCGAACATAGCCGCCCCGGCGGTTGTACTTGACGGCATTACCGGCAATATTGAGCAACAAGCGCTTGAGGTGCGTCACGCTCACCCGCGCATAGGGATGATTAAGCGTCTGCTGGTCGCAGATAATTGTCACCAGACGCTCCTCGGCCTGGCGCTCCAGAATATCGCGCACCTCGTGGTTGAGGGTCACCAAGTTTGTGGGAACAAGCTCCAGTTCGATCTGCCCGCTCTCCAGACGACTCATATCCAGGGCCTCGTTGGCAAGGTCGAGCAGCAGTCCCGATGCCGTCCAGATCTTTGAGCGGCACTCGGTCTGCTTTTGCAGATCGTCCGCATTGGCATCGCCGACCTCAACCATACCGCGAATGCCGTTGATGGGCGTGCGCAGATCGTGGCTCATGCGACGCAGGAACTCCGTCTTTGCCGAGTTGGCAGACGAGGCCTCACGCGCCGCCTTTGCCAGCTTGTCGCCATAGTCGCGCTCCTGCTGCAGCAAGTCTGTCAAGCGTCGACGATCAGCGCGGCGACGCACCATCACAACAGAGGCTACAACACCGCTGTAAAGCACCAGCACGCCGGCAGCGACAGCCGCGACGACCTCAAAGTAGCGCTGCGCCGAGGCATAGGTGTACACGTAGAATTTTTGCGCTTTGCCGTATGTGCCCAAATACCACTCGCCGTTGACGTTGACCAGTCGGACTTTGCCGGGCAGGCATCGATCCTTAATTTCGTCGACAATGATGGCGTCCGTCGCAGGCAGGTCGAACACGCCCAAGATGGTGGGTTCAACGGCGTTGGTCGCAACGACCTTGCCATCGTTTTCGATCACGATATTGCCGCTATCGATGGTTTCATAACCTTCAAGCAGACTCTGCAGTTTGAGCGTATTGCCTGCAACCGCCTTCGCGCTCTGATGCCTTACCGCGATAACGATACCCTCGCCATCCTGCCGGGTCACGCAACCAATGTCCGCAACCGAATCATCCGCAAGCGTAATACTATCGGTATAAGACTTAAGCGGATGGGTTGCCACCTCCAACACGGGCGCTTCTTTGAGATACGTAGCAAGCGACTCGTAACCCACGCCATCCGTCGAGGACTCGGACACCAAGTTGCCCGATGCGTCCGTCACGATCAGCGCACTCACGTTGAACTGGTCAGCATATTGCTCCAGCGCGGCGTTATCCACCGAGCCGTCGCGCTCCATATCGCGCGCCGCCTCTCCGGCGATCTCCATAACGCGAATCACTTTTTTGGTCGTATAGGCGCTATTGAATGCATCGTAGGAAAGGCTCTGCGTCGCCACGTAATCGACAACGTCGGCAAAGCGCTGCTCGGCCTGGGCTGTCGTGTAACCGTAGCTCATCACGCCGGCAACAACCGAGAGCGCTATCCCCAACAGGGCGGCAATGAGCCATACCCATGCCGAACGATCGTCCCGCTCCTCTACGGCGTGGTCGGGCGCATCGATCATGACAGGCACTCCGTATTCAAAAATGGTGCAGGGTCATCAAAGTACTTTGACACCAGGCGTTCCATGGTGCCATCGACAAGCATTTCTTGGTAGGCATGGGTGAGCTTAACGTCGATGCCGCGCGTATCGTTGAGATCGAAAGCGGTACCCAAACCGACCTCTAGCAGCGGCTCATCCAAAATGCGATACGTCACGCCATAGTCTTTTTCGTAGGTGAGCAGCGAGGACTCATGCGCAGCGATGGCATCGACCAGACCCTCGACGAGCGCCGGGTTCAGGCATGAGCGGTCCGAAAAGCTGTAGAGCTCCTTGATTTGCGGAACCTTTTCATTGGTACGATTGAGCAAAATGCCCTCGGGCTTGGTGGTGGACTGCACCCCCACGACCCTGCTATCAAGATCGGCGAGCGTGTAGATGTCGCTTTCGGAATTGACCGCGACCACCTGGCGGCTCGCAAGGTACGGACCGGCCCAGCGATACTCGCTTTCGCGACCCGTCATACTAAAGCTACCCATGACACAATCGAGCTCGCCGCTCGCCAGCAGCTCTTTCTTCTTTTCCCAGTCAATCAGCTGGTATTTTGGCTTGTAACCAATGCGGACCAACGCCTCGGTCAATATCTCGACATCCAGGCCAACGATATCGCCATACTCGTCGGTATACACAAACGGTGGATAGAGGTCGCTTCCGACGTTGAGCGTCTTAAGGTCGTCGTCTTTGACTTGCGAGGCGTCCAGTTCTTCTAATGCAGACGTCGAGGCTCCGTCATTCGACCCGGAACAGCCGGCTATCGCTACGACAAAGGCACACGCTACCGCAAGCGCAACAAACAACGATATGGCAACCGAGCGGCGAGGTCTTTTCATCGAGCTCCAGACGATCCTGCTTACAGACTGAAATGGTTAAAAATAATAGCAAATGAAACCACTCGAGCGCCCAATGGTTACAGACGCCTTACCATACGGGGCCTTCCAGCCGACGCGGCAGAAGGCCCGGTATGCAGCGCACACTTACCGTGCATTAAAAACGTAGCGGTCCAGGCGGTCGCACGCTTCCCTTACGCGCGAAAGCGGCAGCGCCAGATTCACGCGAATGTGGCAGGGCCCGTGGAACGGGCGGCCGTCCTGATACCCCACGCCCACGCGCGCCCCCTCGTCGAGCAGCCACTGAATATCGCGGCCATGCTCGCGGCACCACTCGGTGCAGTCCAGAAACACCATGTAGGTGCCCTGCGGACGCGAATAGGACACGCCCGCAAAATGCTCGTCCACGTAATTGCAAAAATACTCGATATTGCCGGCAAGCACCTGGTTGAGCTCGTCCACCCACTCGTAACCTTGCGGTTGGTAGGCACCGATAAGCGCATGCATGGAGAGGACATTCATCTCGTTGTAGTGGGTCTTGTTGGACACGGCGCACACGCGGTCGCGCAGCGTCTCGTTATAGATGATGTGGTAGCTGCCGACCAAGCCCGCCAGGTTAAACGTCTTACTGGGCGCATAGAGGGCAACCGTGCGCATGCGGGCATCCTCGCTCACCGACTGCGTCGGGATATGCTTGTGACCCGGCAGGATGATATCGGACCAAATCTCGTCCGAGATCACCACGCAATCGTGCTGGCGATAGATGTCCATGGCGCGCTCGATCTCGTCGCGCTCCCATACGCGGCCGCAGGGATTGTGCGGCGAGCAGAACACCGCGGCATGGATGTGGTTTTGGGCGAGCTTGCGCTCCATGTCCTCAAAGTCCATACGCCACACACCTTGATCGTCGAGCTTAAGCGGGCTGTGGACAATACGATAGCCCGCAGCCTCGATGGACTTGGTAAAGCCGATGTAGGTGGGGCTATGAACCAGCACCGCATCGCCCGGCTGGACATACGCGCGCAGCGTCGACACGACACCGCCCAGCACACCGTTTTCGTAGCCGATATGTTCAGGGCGCAGGCCCTCGACACCATTGCGGCGACTCTGCCATTCGATGATGCGGTCGAAATACTCGGGGCGCGGATCGAAATAGCCAAACATGGGGTGCTGGGCACGCTGAATGATGCGCTCCTGGACCGTGGGCACCGTGGCAAAATTCATGTCGGCCACCCACATGGGAATGCGGTCGAAGCCCTCGTCGGGTGCGTTCGGAGCCATACCGGGGATCTCACCCCAAGAGTCAACGGCGATGGAGTCCATGCCGTGGCGATCGATAAGCGAGCTAAAGTCGTATTTCATGCTGAGCCCCCATGCAAAGTGATTGTTTTGGTAGGCGTTATTGTCCACCAGCGCGGGCAGTTTTGGCACGGAGTTTGGCGCTTAATTTGACGGGTGCGGACGAATGACCGGTTAGTCTTGCGCGTCGTTGATGGCGACTACGGTTAGCTGGGTTTCATCGACCGTAAAAGATATGTCGAGCCCGGCGTAGGCCAGGTGATAGACGCGGTTTGGCTCGTGCTTGCTGCCTGCGCGGCGCGGATCTTGGCGTAGAACCTCGACCAAGCCGGGGAGCTTTGCGGGCGGGACCATATCCTGCAGCGTCTGCGGGAACTCGATGTCGAGCTCTTGCCACGGAGCCTCCTCAATCCAGCCGCCCGTTGCATCCGGGTGGCAGTCCGCAAACGGAATGTAGGGTTTAATGTCGTAGATGGGCGTGCCGTCGCGCAGGTCGGCCCCCAGCACATGGATGATCGGACCATCGTCGGCGAGCTCGACACGATCGAGCTTGACGCAGGTAAGACCGATGGGATTAGGGCGAAACGGACTGCGCGTGGCAAACACGCCCACGCGCTCGGCTCCACCCAGACGCGGCGGACGCACGGTTTTCGACCATTTTGCGTTGGTTCCGGACCTGTCCTGCGTCTTGGCATCGACGGCTATGTCCTGAGCCGTGCCGCCGGGCGTTCCGTTTTCGAAGCGCCACAGCAGCCATAGGTGAGAGAAGGAGTCCAGACCCTCAACCGCTGCGTTGGAGGCAAATTCCGGCTCAAAGACGATGCGTCCCTGCAGATGGGGCGCCAAAAAGCTGTTGCGTGGGATGCCGAACTTCTGCGGCAGGTCGGTATGTATGTGTGCAATAGGTTCCATGCCGGTCATTGTACGGCATGGGGGCGTGGGGTGTTGCGCGCAATTCTTCGCCGCGGTCCCCGTCGTGCAACCAACGGTTGCTTGGAAGGGTGCCGGCTGCCGCGTATGCTTAAGCCATCAACCAGCAGAAAGGAGCCGTTATGGCCTTCGCAGAAAAGCTCATTGCTGTCCGTCGCGCCCATCACCTTACCCAAGAGCAGCTCGCCGCCAAGCTCTTCGTCACACGCCAAGCCGTCAGCCGTTGGGAGCGCGGCGAAGTCACCCCTGGCATCGACATGATGAAGCTCATCGCCGCCGTGACCGGCGAGCCTCTGTCTCATCTGCTCGAAATGCCCGAGCACTATTGCCAGAGCTGCGGCATGATACTCACGCCCGACGACTGCGGCACCGATGCTCACGGCGCAACGACCGACCATTACTGCAAGTGGTGCTACGACCGCGGCAAGTACACCTACGAGACCACGATGGAGGCCATGATTGAGGATTGCGCCCCGCGCCTGGCACAAAACACCGGTATGTCGCTCGACGAAGCCGTCTCGCTCATGGGCGCCGTGCTGCCGCAATTGGAGCGCTGGCGCACCGTGCAGGAAAACGAGGAGCGCTACGGTGCCGAGGCGCGGGCGCGCTACGGAGACGAGGCTATCGACGCAGCAAACGAAACGTTACTGGACATGGATCCTCAGACATGGAACGACATGAAGGAACTTGAACGCGCTATTCTGGGTCAACTCTCGATTGCCATGGGCGATGGCGACCCAGAGAGCAACGAGGCCCGCAAGCTTGTCGCAATGCACCGTCGATGGATTAGCCTTAACTGGGGGCACGAGCCCCAAAACGAAGCATACCTGGGCCTCGCCCACGGCTATCTTGCCGATCAGCGCTTTATCGACTACTACGACAAGCCCTGCGGCACCGGCGCCACGGCTTTTCTGGTCCAGGCGATCGAGTCGTCGTCGGCTCACGCATAGACCGCAGCGGCTTTGGGTATTTCAATCGAAACCTCAACCGATTGGAGATCCATGGCTACTGATCACGAGCTCACGCTGTACGTTATGACCGGCTGCCCGTATTGCATAAAGGTCAAGCGCTTTTTGGCCGATAACGGCGTGACCATTCCCGAGCGCAATATCTCGACCGACCCCGATGCCGAGCAGGCGCTCATCGCCGTCGGAGGAAAACGCCAGGTTCCCTGCCTGTTCATCGACGGAAAGCCGCTCTACGAATCGAGCGACATCATCGCGTGGGTGCAGGAAAACCTGCTCTAGTACGCGCATCCCGTCCGTCCCATAGTCGTTGGGGACGCACTTAAATGACTAGTCCTTAAAGAACGCCCCCAACGACTAGTGAGAATCAGTTCCTCAAGTTTATCGAACATGCGTTTGATATTTATGTTATACTCGCATCGAGGTATGAGACTGGTCGAGAGCTCCCGCGGAGGTCCCCAATGACACGCTGGAGCGGGTTCGGTAAGTAAGATCGGTGGTTACTGCACTCGCCCACCTCAGACAGGCTGCGCTCCTGTTCGCCGTCGCCATCAAAGAACGGCACTCACAACCAAACGTTTCCGTTATCCGTGAGTCACACAGGAGTGCATCGTTATGGCAAAACAATTATCAACCCAAAATATCATCGAGCCTGCACTGCCAGATGAAGAATATGTCTACACATCTGTCAGAAAAACCCTCGAGCACGCTCGTTCCCACGTTGAACGTGCCATCAACTCGACGATGGTCGAGGCATATAAGGACAATACGGCCCTTTTCTATTAGGTGTCCCTAATTCGAAACACACTATGTCATGAATTGAGTTGGTCTCGCCATCGAAGACTGATGAAGACGAGTCCACCGACCCCTAGAGCCACGCGCAAGGCAGCAGTGGAAAAGACAGTCGATCCCTTTATTTAGAGCAAGACGAGAGGAATTAGACATGGGATACCAAGAATCACTGATTCGAGTAAGCAGCTTGGCAGAAATCGCCGGTATAGAGAAGGCCATTGCCGAATCCGAAGAAGTCCAAACCCTAGAGTATCTCGTATGTGTTTGTGGAGCCAAAGCCAAAGTCGACCTTTACCGCGACAACACCTTCACGGCGTCTCGGCCTCTTAGCGACATCAAACCCAACGAGGAACCGATTATAAGGGCTGGGGACCTATTTGCCGTCGTCGCGGGTGCAAGACTGTATCAACCTTTTCTCTGGATCGACTGCATCGCAGGAATCTCCGATCCAGGATACGAGAAGCTCATGGAAGACTTTCCACTTGATGTCCCACGGCAAGAGGCAATCATCCATCCAGACGAAGCAAAAAAGGCAGAAATATTCATGAGAAGAAGCCTGAACCAAAGCTATACCCGTGTCATGCGAGGCGAACACCCCATTCAGCTTCCAGAAGAATTCATCAACCCACCTGACCCCAATCTGAAATCCCCATTGGCTAGCTAACCAAAACAGTCTGCTTAGCCCTATTAACTGCTTGTTTTTTTGTCTACAAAACTGTATACAAAAAGAGATTCCGAGAACCGACGCTCGCCATTATGTCGATCGATAGGAGGCGCTATGGACGCTAAGCAGCTCGAAAAGATGATGGGGTTTGCCCCCGGAGAGTTGGAGAAAGCCGCGGAGGCATACGAAAAAGATGAGTGGCCGAAGGGCCGCACCATCAAGCTGGGAAGGCCGTCGATTTCCGATGAGCCAAGCGTTGTTTTATCGGCACGTGTGGGTGAGTCGGTTCTTGAAGCGTTTGACGCAAAAGCAAGGCGCCATGGGCAAACACGCACGGAGCGACTCAGAGAACTCATTACCCTTGACGCAAGGATTGCCTAGTCCCCCACCGAATCCAAACATGTACGTCAGCATCCAAAGTCGACATTTTTCGACATCTTTGGATGCTGCCGTACAGCTTTTCCAACATAATCATCGGGGACGTTCTTAAATGGCTAGTCGTTAAAGAACGTCCCCGATGACTAACTAGCCGCGGAAGCGGGCTATGGGCGCAAGTGGCTGCTCGCGAAAGACGCGCTCGACGGCGGCGCGGTATTCGTCGACCTTTTTGGTCTTACGCACGAGCTTGTGAACGGTAGCGGGGTCGTCGAAAGCGCACTTGGCGTAGAACCACCACTCCTTCATGCGAAAGACCGCATTGCCGCCAATCTCGTCCGCATAGGCTGCAAACAGCGTGTCGTGGAAGCGCTGCAGCTCAGCAGCCGTTGCAGCAGGGCCGCCCTTGACCATGCGAGCCAGCGCGGGGTTCGCGAGCAAGCCACGCCCCAACATCACATGGCGCGTGCCGGGATAGGCCTCCACCAGCGCGTCCATATCCTCAAGATCAAAAATGTCGCCGTTGTATGCCACCGGAAACGGCGCACGTTCCAGCGTCTCGCCGTAAAACTCCTTGCGCGGCGAGCCCGTATAGCGGTCCTTTTGCACGCGCGGATGCACGATCAGCTCTGCCAGCGGCATGCGGCAATAGAGGTCGAGCACACGCTCGTACTCGTCGTCGTTCTCCAGCCCCAGCCTGGTTTTCACCGACACCGGCAATGGCGAGCGTTCGCACACATCGCTCAAAAACACCCCGAGCTCATCGAGATTACGCAAGAAGCCCGAACCCTTGCCCTTGGCGACAACCGTTCCCGAGGGACAACCCAGGTTGAGGTTGACCTCGCGATAGCCCATGTCGGCAAGCACCTGCGCCGCCCACGCAAACTCGTCCGCGTTCTTGGACATCAACTGAGGTACTACGTTAAGCCCCTGGTTATTGGCAGGATCGATCTCCTTAAACGCCTTGCCGCCAAAGCGGTTTCCCACCCGCGGCGGCGGCAAAAACGGCGTGTAATAACAATCGAGCGCACCGAAGCACTCCGCATGCACGCGACGGAACACATGCCCGGTAATTCCCTCCATGGGGGCCAGCGAAAGTTTCATCTGCTCTTCTCTCATATCAACGAACGTGACAAAGGGGCTGTCCCTTGGTCACATTATTCGGAGCGTAGGGCTTCTACGGGGTCTTTCTTGGATGCGCTGCGGGCCGGCAGCAGGCCGGCGACAACCGTCAGCAGCACCGAAATCGCGATGAGCACCAGCGCATCCTGCACGGGCAGGCTCATCAGATTGGGTACTTGTTTGGCAGCAAACGCCCAGGCATTAACCGGAAAGCTTACGGCCACCACGACGACAACAGCAAAGACGCCGGCAATGAGGCCCTCGATAAAGGTCTCGGCATTGAATACGTTGGCCACGTTACGCTTCGACGCGCCGATCGCGCGCAGGATGCCAATCTCCTTTTTTCGCTCCAGCACGCTGATGTAGGTGATGATGCCGATCATGATGGAGCTCACCACCAGGCTGATGCTCACGAATGCGATGAGCACCAAGCTGATGGTGTTCACGATGTCGGTCACCGAACCCATGATGATGCCCATGTAGTCGGTGTACGAGATCGCCTGTTCATCGTGGCCGGCGGCTTTGACCTGCTTGTTGTACGCATCGATGTGATCGAGCACACGCTCCTTGGCCTCAAAGTCGCGCGGGAAAATCTTGACCGAGATGGGGCCGGCCTCATCCGCATAGCCCAACGTGGTCAGATTGTTGTCGTAGGTGAGCTTCGAAGCCTTGGCATAGCTCATCATGAGCGAACTCAGATCCTCGGCATCCATGTTGAAATGGATGGCACGAGCAAAAGCGCTCGCATCCACACGCATAGCGCTCGCCAGGTTGGCAAAACTCGATGACATCTGCGTGGCCATCTGTCCCATGAGCCCCGCCGCGCCTACTTTAAGCTGGGACGATACCGTTGTCGCAATCTGGTCGCTGATTGTCTTGGTCACCTGGTCCATTGCCTGCTGCAGATACGGAGCCAGCTGCTTTTGTACATAGTCGGTCATCGCCTGTTGCAAGCGCTCGGCCAGGGCATCGCCGCCGAGCGCTTTGAGCTGGGCCAGGATTTGCTGGGCTGCCGTATCACTCTCAAGATACGCCGAGAATGCGGCGGCGAGCTTTGACGCGTCCTTAAGATCTTCGGGCGTCAACGCCTTAAACTGATCAGACTGCAAAAATCCCTCAAACAGCTGGTTGGCAAGCGTTCCCACCTGCTGCATTTGCTCGGGCGTGAGTTCCAGACCGTCAAAGATACCCGAGAGATCTGGGGTTGGCGCTTTTGTCATGATGTCGCTGAAGTCGATGTCCTTCCCAACACCCGAAAGGTCGATATCCAACCCGGACAAGTCAAGACCCGACAGGTCCATACCGCCGCCTGCACCCGAGAATGCAGACGCATCAAATGAGAACGCGCTCTTGAGCGCCGCCTCGTCCACACTGAACATGCTGCCCAGATCCACGCCTTGCTTGGCCTCGCCTTGCAGTTCGTCGAAGGTTTTGCCCGTAAAGACATCCGTCTCGGGGTGGGCGAGTTGCTCCTGCACAATCTGCGAATCGGCGGCGCGCTCCATAAGCTGGCGAGTCAGTGTATGCGTATAGGCAATGCCCGGAGACAACGCACTCGCATTGGCCGTCTCGTTTGGTCGCACCACGCCCACAATGTGCACGTCGATACCGTCGGCAACCTTGGCGGCCATAAAGTCGGCGTCGCCAGACATGTCAGTCCACATGCCGGTCTCTTCGTTTTTGCGATAGGCATCGGCCGGCGACAGCACCTTAAACGTCGTGGACAGCGCATCGTCGTAGGTGAAGTCGGTGCCGGTCTCGGGCGTCTCGATCTTACCGTCAGCCGTCATGGCGCTGTTAACCAGATCGTTGAGCTCGTTGATATCCAGCGCGCCGATGCTGTAGAGCGTGTAATCGCCCACCGTTCCACGGCTCGAAAGCACCATTACGGCTTCATCAGCAGACGTGGGCCAATGACCGGCGACGACATCGTACTGGCTGTCGAGCAGGCTCTGGTCGTCGATCATCTCGTTAAAGACCGAGGTTCCCATGGATTCCATGCTCACCGTTGCCGCCGAGCTCGCACCTCCGCTCATGGCCTCGGTCATGACGTTGGGCACCAGCCGGACGGGCTTCTCGTCGCCCTTACCCGCACGATAGACAACCGGCGTCACGCCATAGCCGTACTGGATGGCGTTGACTTCTTTATCGATGCCGTCGCCACCGGCATCGAGCCATGCCTTAAAGCTCGTCATGTCGTTGGACTTAACGCTCGCAAACATATCCTTTACGGCCGTGACCACAGGGATCTTATCGGTTCCCTGAGCCTTGCCGTCGGTGCCGTCGTCGGACGAGCCCTCGTTCTTGGACGTATCGTCGTCCGTGGCCCCCTGTCCGCCCATCATGGACGACAGGTCGTAGTCCTGCTTGGAGATCGTAAGCGGGTAACTCGAGAGCGTATCCTCCTCGACCTTTTTGATGTAATTGTTCACACCATTGGACAGCGCCAGGATCGCCGCAATACCTATAATGCCAATCGACCCCGCAAAGGCCGTCATGGCCGTACGGCCTTTTTTGGTCATAAGGTTGCGGGCAGAAAGCCCCAGCGCCGTCACAAAACTCATCGAGGTTTTGCGCGTAGGCTTGGCCTCGCGACGCGTAGCCTTTGCCACATCAAAGGGATCGGAATCGTCGGTGATCTTGCCGTCCGCCAGGTTGACGATGCGCGTGGCGTACCGGTACGCCAGCTCGGGATTGTGCGTGACCATGATGACCAGGCGGTCGCGTGCAACATCCTTGAGCAAGTCCATGACCTGTACAGATGTCATTGAGTCCAGGGCGCCGGTCGGCTCGTCGGCCAGCACAATCTCGGGATCGTTAATCAGGGCGCGGGCGATGGCCACGCGCTGCATCTGTCCGCCGGAAAGCTGGCTCGGGCGCTTGTTAACGTGCTCGCCCAGGCCGACTTTCTCCAACGCCTTGCGCGCACGCTCGCGGCGCTCGGTATGGCCCACGCCCGTGAGCGTGAGCGCCAGCTCCACGTTTTCCAAAATGGTCTGATGCGGAATGAGGTTATAGCTTTGGAACACAAAGCCGATGCGGTTGTTGCGGTAGGCATCCCAATCGCGATCGTGAAAGTCCTTGGTCGAAATACCGTCGATCAGCAGGTCGCCCGAGTCAAAGTGGTCGAGTCCGCCGATAACGTTGAGCATCGTGGTTTTACCCGAGCCCGAGGGACCCAGAATGGCCACGAACTCGTTATCGCGAAAAGACAGGCTTACGCTGTCGAGCGCCACCTGCGTAAACGACTGCGTAACGTATCTTTTGCAAATACCTTTGAGCTCCAACATGGACGGCAACCTCTCCCACGCGGGCGCACTCGCCCACTCTCCCCCGCCGTTCGTATTCGACGCGTTTGTCCTACTCTATCCCCATTTTTCACCGACACCAGTGAGGAATGTAGGGAACCGCGCCAAAAAACGAACGGGACGGCGCCCAAAAAAGAGGCCCCAAGTGGGGCCTCTATATGGTGGAGATTATCTTGAAAGGCAGCGGACTACTCCGCACAGCGACACACGATCCTCGCGGTGCTTTACGTGTTTTTTACTGCTCGCTATTCGCAATCGCCTGGTCGATAAGTTTGTTGAGTGCAGCGCGCTGCTCGGCGGAGCTGATGGCTCCCACGATGGGCTCCCCTACGATGTTGCCATTCTGATCGATGACATACGTTGTCGGGAACGAGAACAAATTTGACGTGAACTTACCGGCCTCGCTATCCGACTTGAACCAGATGTTCTTATATGTCACGCCCTTCTTGCTCAACACGTCCTTGGCATCTGCAATCTCGCCCTTGTTGCCATCGAGCGTAAAGGAATTGACACCCACGACCTGGCCGCCCTTCTCGGCAAGCTCCTGATTCAGTTTCTCAAGATCGCCCAGCTCGCCCACGCACGGCTTGCAAGTAGTGAACCAGAAGTTCATGACGGTGACCTTGTTCTTAGAGAACAGCTCGTCGCTGTTCACGTCGTTGCCATCCAGGTCCTTGCCCGTAAAGCTGGGGAACTTCGTCGCCTCGTTCGAAGCATTGGCACCAGCCGTCATGCCAGCGGTCGAAGCGTCGACGCTCTCGCCTGCACTCGGCGTGCTTCCACAGCCGGGGAACTCCTTCTCCAGGCTCTCGAGCTTGTCCTCGATCTCCTTGATCTGCTGTGCACCGGCCTTGAGCGTCTTGAGCTCATCCGCCGTGAACTCATCCTTGGCGCCGTCGATGGTCTTGAGCAGGAAATCGCCGTAATTGCTGCCGTCCTCAATCATTGCCGAGTCTTTATTTGCCGCATTGAATACCTTTTCCCACAGCGCGTTATCACTCGAAAAGATCTCGTTCTCCTTCTGCATGAGCTTCGCATACAGCTCGGCGGCCTCGTCGGCATTGGCCGGCTTCTGCGCAGTGAGTTCTGCGATCTTAGGATCGGAGCTCGCAGATTCGCTCGCATTGCCACCGGGCGCCGAACATGCCACAAGACACAAGGCCAATACCGGCACCATAAACAGGGCCGCAATCTTAGAAAGCTTCATAGTCATTCCTCCGTTTTATCGAAGCTTGTTTACTTTTTATCGGCGGTCAAGGGAAGCTTTTCCGCCGACACATCCAGGCCATAGCGATAGCTGATGGCATCGACAGGACAGGCCCCGATGCACTTTCCGCACCGGATACATTCGGCATGATTGGGCGCGCGGACCACATCAACGTCCATCTGACAAACCTTTGAACACTTACCGCACGAGACGCATTTGCACGCGTCAACCTGAATCCCCAACAAGGACACCCTATTCATAAGCGCATAGAATGCACCGAGCGGGCAAATCCATTTGCAAAAGGGGCGATAGAACAAAACGCTCAGCACTACCACGGCAATGAGAACGACAAGTTTCCAAGTAAAGAGCTGTCCCAACGCAGATCGAATGCCGGCATTGGCAGCCGCCAGCGGAATGGCGCCCTCGAGCACACCCTGGGGACAGATGTACTTGCAAAAGAACGGATCTCCCATCCCCAGATCGTTGACCACCAGCGCAGGCAGCACTACCACGGCAAACAGCAGCACGAAGTATTTGATATACGTAAGCGCCCTGAGCCTTTTTGTCGAAAACTTTTTGCCGGGAATCTTATGAAGCAGCTCCTGCAGCCAGCCAAACGGGCACAGAAAGCCGCATACAAAGCGTCCCAGCAGCACGCCGAGCAAAATGAGCGTACCGGTGACGTAGTAAGAAAAGTTGAACTTGGATGAACCTACCACCGACTGGAACGACCCGATGGGGCACGCACCCGATGCCGCGGGGCACGAATAGCAATTAAGTCCAGGTACGCAGACTGTTTTTCCCGCGCCCTGATAGATGCCGCCTTTGGCAAAGTTTGGCAGGTGAATGTTGGTGACGAGCGTCGCCGCCGCCTGAATGAATCCGCGAAATCGAGCCAAAACATGCGACGCAGTGTTTTCTCTTTTATCCAATTCCGATACACTCCAAGCACAGCCTAATCGCTTTGGCCAGCACGGCATCCGCCTCGCCACGCATAACGCCAAAGCACACCATGGTAATTCCGACGATCAACAAAGCGACCTGTACCACGGGTTTTACCGCTTTGAACAACCTGACCACTCCTTTCGTTACGCGACCATTGGACCATACCGACCATAAAATCCGTGTTAAGCGCGATTTGGAATGTGCAAGGAGACTGTTATGCGAATTTTGATCGTCGAAGACGAACGAGCACTGTGCGATGCAATCGCGCGCAGCTTGCGAAACTTGGCGTACAGCGTCGACTGCTGTCACGACGGACAGGAGGCGCTCGACCTACTGGACGTTGAGGCCTTCGACCTCGTGGTACTCGACCTCAACCTTCCCCGTATCGATGGCATGACCGTACTCAGGGAACTTAGGAAAACTGACTGCGAGACTAAGGTACTGATTCTGTCCGCACGCGGCGAAGTATCAGATAAAGTCGCCGGACTCGATGCCGGCGCCAACGATTACCTCACCAAGCCGTTTCATCTGGACGAGCTTGCGGCAAGAATTCGCAGCCTTACCCTCAGACGCTTTACACAAAGCGACATAGTTTTAACCTGCGGTAAGCTCCGCTTTGACACCAAGGCGCGCATCGCTTCCGTAGACAGTGAGGCTTTATCTCTTACGCGCAAGGAAACGGGAATCTTGGAATACCTGATGCTTAATCAGGGGCGTCCGGTAAGTCAAGAGGAGCTTATCGAGCACGCTTGGGATAGCAGCGTGAACAGCTTTAGCAACGCAACCCGCGTTCATATCTCGTCACTCCGCAAAAAGCTACGCAGCGCTTTGGGATACGACCCGATTCGCAATCGGATTGGAGAGGGCTACGTTATGGAGGATAGCGAATGAAAAGGCTTTCGCTGCAATGGCGCATAACGATTATGACGGCACTGCTCACGTGTGCGGCATGCGTGCTGACGAACTGTCTGGTCGGCTATACGGGCATGCGCTACATGGATGCCATCGGCAGTGACATCTCGGCCTTTAACGCAACCGGCGAAGATTCGCCCCAGGCGTTCGACCCAACGAAAGCAACCCTCGATGACGAGGTCACGATAGTCGTAAACGACGCACAGGAATCTTTTGGCACGACAACCTGGTACATCACGGCTGGAGTCACACTCCTTGGCGGCGCGCTGGCATACTTTGTGAGCGGCCGCGCACTCAAACCGCTACGGGCTTTTGCAGCTCAGGTTGAGCGTGTGCAGCCTGACAACCTAAGCGAAATCAGACTCAATGAAGATGTGCCCACCGAGCTACAACGATGCAGCGCCTCTTTCAACGACATGATCGCTCGTCTTGGCGAAGGGTTCTCTGCACAGCGTCAGTTTACCGGCAACGCCGCACACGAGCTGCGCACCCCGCTCGCCCTTATGCAAGCACAGATTGAACTATTCATCTCCGAGCACTCCGGTTTGCAACCCGAAACAGCCGAGCTGCTCGGCCTGCTACAAGAACAAACCGAGCGCATGTCTCGAATGGCCAAGGTATTGCTCGAGATGAGTGAGCTCCGCAGCGTTCCTTGCGAGGACGATGTTGAACTTGGTCCCTTGTCCGAAGAGGTCCTCACCGACCTTGCGCCACTTGCCGAAAAAAAGGGCATAGCCCTCAATTGTGCTGGAGACGCTTTAGTAATCGGGAGCGACACGCTCCTCTATCGGCTGGTGTTTAATCTGGTCGAAAACGCCATCCGTTACAGCCGCTCCGGCTCGACTGTCAACGTCTCCATCTGCGACAGCGACAGCCACGTGTTCCTGCGAGTCGAGGACCAGGGACCGGGAATACCCAAGCAGTACCGAGAAAGCATCTTCCAGCCGTTCTTTCGTCTAGACAAATCCCGCAGCAGGGCATATGGCGGCGCAGGACTCGGGCTAGCGCTTGTTTGGGAGATTGCAGCGCTTCACGGTGGCACGGTAGGGGTCGAAGCAAGTTCCGAGAACGGGACCACCATGCTCGTAAGCCTTCCAAAACGATCCGCAGCGTTAACCGAACAGTAAAACGAAAGGGGTCCCGAGCAACAGAGGTACAATTGCTGCATTGTTGCCACCCGATGGGAGATGGAAGATGGACTGCGATGGCTACCCGCGCATTCCCATGCCGTTGATGTGCACCGCCTTTGTGCCGGGGCAGATTGACGCTGCGGTTACAAGCATTTCCGACCCCGATTCACGCACCATCGCCACGGCAGAAGCGCTGTACTTTCGCGGACAAGCCATGCTCGCCGCCGAGGCAGCACGCCCCTATCTTGACGCCACCGACCCCGCACTGCGCTATTCCGCATGCCTTATCTGCGGATACGCCAGTCTGTCACTCAACCGTATCGCCGATGCTCGCCGTTGCCTTGCGGGCGGCCTCGATACGCCAGCCGACAAGGAATCGCCCGCCATCCACGCCACGCACATCCTGTTCGCCTCGGCCGCGAGCGTCCTGCTGCACTTGCCTTCCCCGCATTCCGCCGAAGAGTTTTATCCGCTTGCGGCGCATCTGCCCGAAGGCCTGCGCCTGTTCGCCAGCTACGTGATGGCGCATGCCCTGTACCTGCACGGCGAATATGGCCGCAGTCTGGGCATGGCGGAAAACGCCCTGATCATGAAACAGGGAAGTTATCCCATCTCGGAGCTGTTCCTGCACTTGTCGGCTTCCATGGCCTGCATGAGCCTCAAGGACATCGACACCGCAAAGGCACACTTCGGAGCCGCTTGGGACGTTGCGCGTCCCGACGGCCTTATCGAACTCATCGGCGAACACCACGGCCTTTTGCAGGGGCTTATCGAGGCGTGTCTAAAAACGCGATACCCTGACGACTTCGCGCGCATCATCGAGATTACGTATCGATTCAGTTACGGTTGGCGGCGCATCCACAACCCCGATTCGGGCGAGGACGTGGCCGACGATCTAACGACCACGGAATTCACCATGGCCATGCTCGCCTGTCGTGGGTGGACCAACGCCGAAATCGCACGCCATATGGGAGTATCGCCGGGCACCGTCAAAAACCGCCTATCCGGCGTATACGCAAAGCTTGGCATCGGCACACGCACCGAACTGGTCGCGCATATGCTGCGTTAGCGGCCAGACTGCCTAGCGCGGCACGTGCGCCCCGGAGCCCCGGCGCTTCGCTCGCTCAAATTGGACATTTTGGCCCTCGGACGGCACTACCGTGACAGGATGCCTTCTCGCAAAATTGGATTATTTCCACCGATACCTGCGGGATGGGAGCCAAAGATGCTTGATCGCCGTTCGTTACTTGTTGCCGGAGCGTCCTCGCTGGCGAGCATTATGTTGCCGCGCGTGCCGGGAAGCGCAAACGCCTTCATATTGCCGTTCGCCCCCGCCGAGGCATACGCCGACGAAGATGATCCCTTCAAGGTCTTGGTGCTCTCGCGCACCATGTTTGGTGTGGTCGTGGTCGACGTCGCCAACAAGAATACGCCCATCACGGGTGCCCAGGTCACGCTCATATCGCGCTATGCCGCAGGCAAGCAGCTCACCGCCACGACCGATGACGAAGGCACGGCCATCTTTGAGGTCGCCCCTCTTTCAGAAGGCTACGTGGACGAGGCAACGCTTCTCGACGCGTACGACTTTAACGGCGGCATCTCCATTAGCATGGCAGGCTACCGCGATGTCGAGATTCCCCTTGCGCGTATCCAGGGCGGCACCGCTATTACCGCACCCACACGTCCGCTCTCCGATGGCGAGCCGTACTTTCGACAGCTCACGTTCGACGAATGGGACATCCAGTACGCCGACGCCACGTTTATGGCAATGCCAGCGGACGAAGCAGCAAACGACCAGCCCGACACGCACGCTTTTACCGTGCAGGCTCATCTGCCGCAGGGCGGGCAGGCAACGTTGCATATCAATAAAGTGATGCCCTCTGCGGGCAGCTCAACCGAAACCGTCACGCAGATCGGCCAGATCAAGGCCAGCGCATCGGGCGCGGATAATCTGGCGACGTTCACGCTCGAAGACACGTTCCTCGATGCAGCTTCGGGCCTTCTGGAGGAAGGGTGCAAGCTGCGCTTTATGCTCGACTACCAGGGCAAAACCTACACGCTCTCATCCCCTATGGCCGTTGTCACCGCGCCGGCCGCAAAGGCGGAATCGGGCTCGACCACCATCATTCCCACCACCATGGACCAAGAGATCACTCCGTTTGATTTCCCCGCGGCGTTTCCCGGTATCGGCGGCAATAAGTTCACGTGCTGGATGCCCACATTTCCCATTCTGTTCGATTTCTCGTTTGCTGGATACGTGCTGTTTGGCGGAGGGTACAAACCAGCTAGCTATATGAACGATTCGGGCAACCCTGATCCGGAATACTGGAAGAAATCGCCGCGCGAGTCGGGCGCCAAGCAGGCAAACCGCTACCTCGACGAGATGGAGGGGAAGTGGAATCAGTACAAGAGGATGAGTGCCGGTTCGGGCACCGATCCAAGAAACACCAAGCTCCTTCGCCACCATTGCACGCCGCTGTTCACGATGGATATCGCCACACAGCTGTACGGCTCGCTCGCCTACGATTGGGTGGGCAAAACCTGGGGTAACAACAACGACCCCGCATACGGCAATATTAAGGCCCTCTTCCAGGTAAGAACCGACCTCAATTGGACCGAGCAGTTTACCCTAGGACCGGTGCCATTTTTCCTAAACGTCAACCCCTGGGTGCTGGCAAAACTGGCGCTCGCCGTGGGTGCCCACACGCACGGCAGCGGCGCGGCGTTTTTCAAAAACATTTCGCTCGACTATTCAAACACGTCGGGCTCGTTCACCATCCAGATCGGGCTTGCCGTCACCTTTGGCGCCGGCGTTGCAGGCGTCGCTTCGTCCGCCGTGCGCGGCGCCGCATCCCTCACGCTGTTCATTGGGTACGAGAAGGCAGATGGACACCAGCTTCCGCGACTGCGCGTAGGTGCAGACGTCGATGTCGATGTGATACTCCAGTTCGTGATGTTCAAGTGGACCACCAAGGCTTGGTCGGGGTCGTGGCCCACACTCCTCGATTCGTGGAATATGTCGGTGAACAACGGCGACCAGTATGTACTCCAGCGCTCTGAGCTCGCATTGGGTGGAGATACGCCCTATACACTAGATGCCTGCTTCGGCTCAGCCGGCAACGCCGAGGCGGGCGGCGTGCCGCAATTTATCGCATCGGCCACCATCGTCACCAACGCCGAGCTGCTCGCACGCGCCGAGGTTAAGGCCACTGCCGTAAACGTCGCTTCTGTCGTACGCGATTGGGATCGGGCGGTCACGCGCATTGAGCTCGAGGCGGATGCAGAGAGCGACGACACGGGACAGGTCGAACATTTCGTCCATGCACTGATGGAAAACGACGAAAACGCCGCGCCGATGTACGAGTACGCCTATATCGGCCAGACGACGAACGCCGTTGCTGACCCGAACGCCAATTCTGCCGGCGTGTCGGAGGACGAGCGTGGCGGCATCAAACCCTCGAGCGACAACGTGCTGTTTGCTGGCGTGCTCAGCGAAGCTCACATGAAGCTGGCAAGGATTGCCGGCGTAGAATGCCTGTTCCGTATCGCCTCGGTGCGCTACGGCGACAATGGTCGCTCGCGCCTGGTGGTGCACACAAAGGCAAACGGCACGTGGTCCGCTCCCATGCCCGTGGACTTTCCCCTTGGGTTTGGCGAGGGCGATGTGGAGCGCAACGGCATATTCGATTACGACTTCGACGTGGTGGAATATACAGACGGAAGAGGAAACCAGGACGCCTACGTGCTGCTGGTCTCGGGTGAGCGCCCCGCCGGCGACAACACCCTTTTCGATACGGCGAGCACATCCGGCATACTGTCCGTTGTGCGCCTGCGCATAAGCAACGACGAAGTTCGCGTGATATCGCACACGTCGTGGCGCAGCATCTCGCGCGGCCGCCTTCAGGAGGATGGCTACCATTGCCTGCAGTGCCCGCGTATCACGGTGGGCAAGACGCTGGTCGACGGACGTCTGTCGGGCGCTTACCTCCACCGCCGCGGAACCACCGCAGAGAAGGCGCTCGGCAGCGAGGCCGAGGTTACGCTGGAATGCTTTACCCTGTGGTCGGATAATTTGGGCGACAGTCTCACGTTCCGTCAGGTCCTCCACTTTCCGCAGGCACCATCGAGCATCGAGCTGGGCGCGCCCGAGAATATCAACGGCAAAATGGTGGTGCCCGTTGCATACGAGACTGCAGGCGGTTGTGGCTGCGCGTCGTACGCCGTGATCGGCCAGTCCATCGCGGGTTGGGGCGTTATGTCGCCAGATGCCACAGTACCCCACGCGGTGCCGTGGCCGCAGCACACGGGCTTTTTGGCTACCGTCAACGAGCAACTGCAGCATATTACTTGGACGCGAGGCGCATCGGCATTTGCAACGCAGCCCGTGGGTGCCGCAGGCTGTGGCCCGGCATCGTTTAGCGTAAGCAACAACGGCAGGTGCGTGCTCTATGTAGAGAACACCGATGGCAAGGTGGGGCAAACCTACGACGAAGAAGGCAACCCGGTAGCAGTGATGGGCAAGCACTTCCGCATCTTCGCCAGCACCTTGGCAGGCGATCTGTTTACGGAGCCGTTCGTGATGTGCGAGCTGGACCATCCCGTCGATCAGATAACGACATTTTTGACGTCGGGGAGCATGCTCTCCGCGCTCGCCACGCACATTGTGAGCGCGGAGAAGAGCGAGGCAGAACTACACGGCATCGAAGTGCCCTTGGTGGCGTGTGCCACTCCGACGGGCGCAGTCGCTACCTCGGGCGCGGTGGTGCCCGGAGCAGCAGGCGAATCCTTCATGGTCACGGTGCGAAACGACGGCAACGCCTTGCTGACCGCCGGCACAATCGATCTGTACCGAGAGGGCTCCAGCCAGCCGTTCTCCAGCGCATCCATCGGGTTCGGAGCGAACACACGCATGGCATCGATCTACGATCCAGAGCTTGCCGAGGACGCTTCGATCAACGACATGGCACACGTGAAGTACGCGCTCGAAACGCTGAGCACACCTTTTGCAACGCACCCGCTGGTAGCCGACAGTGGCAACGCCGTGCTGGCACCGGGTTGCACGGCACAGTTCCGCATGAGCTTCGCTATCCCCGAGAGTTGGAGCGACGAAGTGGGCAAACGCGTAACGCTGTATGCGAAGGCGCGTAATCTGGTGGCGCTCGATCCCGTAACGCTCGAGGAAATTCGACCGGGCGCAAACTCGGCGCTGGGTGCCGTACTGCACGAGCTTCATGTGCCCGACGCGGCATGCGAACGCTCAGAAGTTCAGGTCGGCGTATGCGACAGCGCGGATACGACAGAACTTCACGACGCCCCGATGACAGCAGACGACGATGGCGGCTCGAGTGGCGGCGGTACCGACGAGGGCGGCGGCTCCGGCGGAAGGAGCTCCGGCAGTGGCAAGGACCACAGCAATAACAAGCGCTCCGGAAAAGCGGGCGCGCTCGCTGGCACGGGCGATGTCAATGCTCCCCTTACGGCAGCCGCTACAGCACTCGCCGCGGCAGGCGCCGGCCTCATCGCCTACAGCGCCCGCCGCACGGCGCTCGAAAAAGACACCGCCAATGAGGTCAATTCGGATAGGTCTCGCTAGCTCCTAGTTACTTTTGTGAGAGACGCCGACTCGGCTCATCGACCATCAAAATGGGCTGGTTCTGGATACCCAGAGCCAGCCCATTACGCATTAGATGTCGTCAGAGGAGTTGAGTTCTGCCTCGAGCTTGGCACGCCGTCTTTTCGCCAACAATCCGCACGACACGTCTTCGACAACGTATCCAACCGCAAACGCAGCAAGACACATTCGGCCGTCTTCAAACTTACTCGGACAGAACCGACTCGGTTTTGTCCGAGTAAACGAATCTCCATCGAACTCCGAACGATTGTTCGATGGATTTCGTGTTGGTTGGAATCGTCTGTGGGCTGGGCTATGCTACCTTGACTATCTATATGACTTAAACGCAGCAAGGGAGCACCGAGAGAGCGAGTATGGCAAAAAACACCGCAAACTATGGTAACGACAGTATCCGCCAGCTCAAGGACGAGGAGCGCGTACGTCTGCGCCCCGCCGTCATCTTCGGCTCGGACGGGCTCGACGGCTGCGCGCATGCCGCCTTCGAGATCCTGTCCAACGCCGTTGACGAGGCGCGCCAGGGCTACGGCAAGCTCATCACCCTTACCGCCTTTCGCGATGGCTCTATCCAGGTAGAGGACAATGGCCGTGGCTGCCCGCTCGACTGGAACCCCTCCGAGAAGCGCTTTAACTGGGAGCTCGTCTTTTGCGAGCTCTACGCCGGCGGCAAATACAATAACAACCAGGGCGGCGACTACGACTTCTCGCTCGGTACCAACGGCCTGGGCTCGTGCGCGACCCAGTACGCCTCCGAGTACATGGACGTCACGGTTTGGCGCGATGGCAACAAGTACTCCCTGCACTTTAAGAAGGGCAAGGTTGTCGGCGCCAAGAAGAAGGCACTCGAGATTGAGCCCAGCGACGAGAACCGCACCGGCACCACCATCAAGTGGCGCCCCGATCTTGAGGTCTTTACCTCGATCAGCATTCCCCACGACTGGTATCGCGAGACCATGCGCCGCCAGGCCGTGGTCAACGCCAACGTGACCTTCCGCCTGCGCATCGAGGGCGACGATGGCGAGTTTTCCGAAGAGGATTTTTGCTATCCCAAGGGCATCGAAGACTACGTGCTCGAGAAGGTCGGTACCGACTACCTCACCGAGCCTTTCTTTATCGAGGCCGACCGTCGAGGTCGCGACCGCGAGGACCTGCCCGACTACAACGTGAAGATTACCGCGTGCATGTGCTTCTCGCGCACCTTCATGATGCAGGAGTACTACCACAACTCATCGTGGCTCGAGAATGGCGGCTCGCCCGAGAAGGCTGCCCGTAGCGCTCTGACCAGCGCCATCGATGCCTACATTAAGCAACAGGGCAAGTACAACAAAAACGAGAGCGGCATCAAATGGCAGGACGTCCAGGACTGCCTGGTGCTGGTGACCAACTGCTTCTCCACCCAGACGTCCTACGAAAACCAGACTAAGAAGGCCATCAACAACCGCTTTATCCAGCAGGCTATGACGGCCTTCTTTAAGGAGCGCCTCTCGACTTACTTGATCGAGAACAAAGACGCCGCCAACAAGATCATGGAGCAGGTGCTCATCAACAAGCGTTCGCGCGAGAACGCCGAGAAAACGCGCCAGAGTATCAAAACCAACCTGCAGCAGAAGACCGACATGGCCAACCGCGTGCAGAAGTTCATCGACTGCCGCTCCAAGGACAAGAGCCGCCGCGAGATCTACATCGTAGAGGGTGACTCGGCAGCAGGTGCCATTCGCACCTCGCGCGATGCCGAGTTCCAGGGCGTCATGCCCGTCCGCGGCAAGATCCTCAACTGCCTGAAGGAGGATTACCCGCGCATCTTCAAGTCCGACATCATCATGGACCTTATGCGCGTGCTGGGTTGCGGCGTGGAGATCAAGGACAAGCGCATCAAGAACCTGGGCGCCTTCGACCTGGACAACCTCAACTGGAGCAAGGTCATCATCTGTACGGACGCCGACGTCGATGGCTACCACATCCGCACGCTCATCTTAACGATGCTCTACCGCCTGGTGCCCACGCTCATCGACGAGGGCTACGTCTACATCGCCGAGTCGCCGCTCTACGAGATCAACTGCAAGGAGAAGACCTACTTCGCCTACACCGAGCTGGAGAAGAACGGCATCCTGGCCGAGATCGGCGACCAGAAGTGCTCCATCAACCGCTCCAAGGGTCTTGGTGAGAACGACCCGGACATGATGTGGCTCACCACCATGAACCCCGAGACGCGCCGCCTCATCAAGGTGGAGCCCGAGGACGTGGCCAAGATGGAGACCATGTTCAACCTGCTACTAGGCAACGACGAGGCGGGGCGCAAGCGCCATATCGCCGAGCACGGCAAGGAGTATCTCGACCAGCTGGACCTGCAGTAGGTCAACCAACCACCATCGGGCGGACACGCCCGCATCACGGCACGACGGCCCCAAGAGAAGCACCAAGAGGAACAACGTGGCTAAGAAGAAAACCAACACGCAGAGCAAGAAGAAGCAGGTCAACACCGATAACGTCATCGGCCTGCACTCGGAGGTCACGGCGCAGCCCATCACGGAGACGCTCGAGACCAACTACATGCCGTACGCCATGAGCACCAACGTCTCGCGCGCGTTCCCCGAGATCGACGGCTTCAAGCCCTCGCACCGCAAGCTGCTCTACACCATGTACAAGATGGGCCTGCTGAAGGGCGACCGCCAGAAGAGTGCCAACATCGTAGGCCAGACCATGAAGCTCAACCCGCACGGCGACGCCGCCATCTACGAGACGATGGTCCGCCTCGCCACGGGCAACGAAGCGCTGCTGGCGCCGTTCGTGGAGTCGAAGGGCAACTTCGGCAAGTACTACTCGGGCGACCTGAGCTACGCCGCCTCGCGTTACACCGAGGCCAAGCTCTCCCCCATCTGCGCCGAGATCTTCAAGGACATCGACAAGGACCCGGTCGACTTCGTTGACAGCTACGACGGCGCCATGAAGGAGCCGCGCCTGCTGCCCACCACGTTCCCCAACATTCTGGTGTCGGCCAACAAGGGCATCGGCGTGGCTATGGCCTCCGACATCTGCGGCTTCAACCTCAACGAGGTCTGCACCGCCACCATGCACTTCCTGCAGGATCCAAACTGCGACCTGCTGGAATACATGCCCATGCCCGACTTCTCCACCGGCGGCGAGATCATCTACCGCCGCGAGGAGATGGAGCGC
>URIA01000006.1 GCA_900547765.1 uncultured Collinsella sp.
GGGCACGGAAACGACAGGAGCCCCCGCTCGTGACCGCGGGTCGGGGCTGCGACAATGTTGTTGAAGTGCCAGAGGCGCAGCCGCGCCGCAACGAGGTTGGGAGGCTCCCGTGCCTAGATATTCTACCGCCTTCGGAATGGACGTACACCTCAGGTCCACCACCGTCTGCGCGCTCGACGCGGAGACGGGCGAGGCCGTGACGAGGAGGTTCCGCGGCAACCCGTGGGGCGAGGTCGCGGAGTGGATGTCGGGCTTCCCCGGCCCGTCGCTCGCCGCCTACGAGAGCGGCTACCTCGGCTTCGCCCCGCAGAGGGAGCTCTCCGGGCTCGGCGTCGACTGCGTCGTCGCGGCCGTCTCCAAGGTCCCGAGGTCGGCGGCCGACCTCTCGTCCAAGAACGACCGCAACGACGCGGCCAGGATGGCCAAGGCGATACTGTCGCACGACGTCACCCCGGTATGGGTGCCGTCCCCCGAGATCGAGGGGCTCAGGGACCTCGCCGCCGCCCACGACGCGGCGACCGCGAGGCTCGCGGCGGCGAAGCAGCGGCTCCTGGCGTTCCTGGCCCGCCGTGGCTACGCCTACGGCGGCACGACGCCGGCCGGAAACCCCCGGAGGTACTGGACGTACGACTTCCTCAGGTGGCTCGACAAGGTCCGGCCCGCCGACGACGGCGGCATCCGGGCGCTTGCGGCGCTGAGGAACGAGGTCGAGGCGGCCGCCGAGACGCGCGACGACCTCCTCGCCGAGTACAGGGCCGCCGTCGCGGCGGGCCCCCTCTCGGCGGAGGTCGAGGCGCTCCAGTCGATCAAGGGGTGCGGGTTCGCGCTCGCCGCCGCCTTCGCGTCCGAGGTCGGCGACTTCTCGAGGTTCCGCTCCGGCAGGCAGGTGACGTCCTACTTCGGCCTCGCCCCGAAGCAGAGGTCGAGCGCGGACTCCGTGCGCCTCGGCGGGATCAGCGGGGCCGGCAACGCGCTCGTCAGGAGGTTGGCAGTCGAGGGGTCCTGGAGCTACGTCCAAGCGAGCCACCAACCGAAGCTGATGCCCAAGGGCAGCGGCGTCCCGCTCGAGGTGAGGATGCACGGGAGGAAGGGTTCCGAGCGCCTGCTCCGGCGCCGCGAGGAGATGCTCGCCAGGGGCATGCCCCAGGCGAAGGCGAACGCCGCCACCGCCGCCGAGCTCGTGAGGTGGCTGTGGGCCCTCGGCGCGATGTGCCGGGAGGCAACCGAATAGACATAGCCCCCGTCCCGGCGAGCCGGGCAGCCTTCGGGGATACCCCCGTTCTCGCTGTGCGCGCGGCGGCCGCCGCATGCGCGTCGACAGACTTGGGGAACCCCGCCGAAGGAGAGGATTGCGGGCCGCCGGAGCGGTATCCGCGGATATGAGACTGAGCCGAAGGCGTCGACGACATGCCGGGGGCGGACCGGGACGGGTTCAACGGCAGGCCCCGCCGACCGATTGCAAGCGGTCGACGGGGCCATTGTGGCTCTTGACAGCGGATTGGGTCATATGAGCGAAAACGCCCCTAAGCGAGCAAGGTGACGTGAAAGAGGAGGGCATTGACCTTCTGGTCATGCCCGACGATTGAACGTCAGATTGCCGCTTAGGGGCGTTTGCAGCGTCGAGCAGTTACGCGGTTCGTAGAACCGCGTAACTAACAAATGAGCATGGCGTCGCCAAAGCTGAAGAAGCGGTAGCGCCCCTCGATGGCGGCGGCGTAGGCATCCATGATCTGGTCGCGGGTGGCAAGCGCGCTTACGAGCATCATGAGCGTGGAGCGCGGCACGTGGAAGTTCGTGATCAGCGCGTCGACCACGTGATAGGTCGAGCCGGGCATGAGGTAGAGCTGCGTCGTGGCGTTCTCGCGCACCACGATGTCACCGCGGCCGAGCGTGTCGGCGCCGTCCTCGCGGCCTTCAAAATAGCGCGCCGTCACAGCCGGATCGGACACCGGAGCATCGGCGTCAAACGCGCTCTCGAGCGAGCGCACCGCCGTGGTACCGACAGCAATCACACGATGGCCCTCGGCCTTCGCCTTATGCACGGCGTCGACAACCTCCTGCGACACGTGGTAGCGCTCGGTGTGCATCACATGCTGCGTGGGATCGTCCTCCTCCACCAGACGGAAGGTATCGATGCCCACCTCGAGTTCGACGGCGGCAAACTTGGCACCCTTGGCCTCGATGGCAGCCATAAGCTCGGGCGTAAAGTGCAGACCCGCCGTGGGAGCGGCAGCCGAGTGCTCTTCCTTCATGGCGTAGACGGTCTGGTACTTCTCGGGGTCGCCCTCGTAATCGGTAATGTAGGGCGGCAGCGGCACGTGGCCGGCAGCATGGATGGCCTCGTCGAGCGTGCACGGGTCGCCGGCGGCATTGCAACCGGCCGGCTCAAAGCGCACCAGACGGCCACCGCGGCTATCGGTGACAAAGTCGATGACCTCGGCCGTCAGCACCACGGGAGCCCCCTCGGGCGCATGGGCGCCACCGGCGCGATACTCAATCTGAGCACCGGGCTTCAGGCGCTTGCCCGGCTTGACCAGGCACTCCCACACATGGCCGAGCGGATCCACATCCTCACGGCGCTTGAGCAGCAGCGTCTCGACCACGCCACCCGAGCCGGCCTTGCGACCGATCAGGCGGGCCGGCATCACGCGCGTCTGGTTGATGACGAGCACATCGCCCGGCTCGATATAGTCGATGATGTCGCGGAAGATGCGGTGCTCAACGGTACCGCCGTGCTCCAGCGGCTTCCCCGCCTGGGAGCCTTTGCGATCCACCACCAGCAGGCGGCAGGAGTCGCGAGGCTCGGCAGGAGCCTGGGCAATCAGTTCCTCAGGAAGGTTGTAGTCAAAATCATCGGTACGCATCTTTGCCTCTTTCACAAAGCGCGTCAGTCGAAAAAATCGACTGACGCGCGCATCATTCTCCCCTGTATCCTATCAGCTTGTTGAGAGAAATATAGTATGGCAAACAGATTTGCGACTGTTTTCTCAGCGCCCCGCTACTTAAGCGTTGCGTACATCACCGCCTTAATCGTATGCATGCGATTCTCCGCTTCTTGGAAAACACGAGACTTATCGGACTCAAAAACCTCGTCCGTGACTTCCATTTCGGTGACTCCAAACTTCTCAGCAATTTCGGCACCAACAGTAGTATTAGTATCGTGAAAGCTCGGAAGGCAGTGGAGGAAAATTGCCTCGGGCTTTGCCATAGACATCACCTCAGCGGTCACACGATACGGCGACATGAGCTTAATGCGGCTTTCCCACAGCTCTGCGGGCTGACCCATGCCAACCCAAACATCCGTGTAAATTACATCGGCATCACGAGCGCCTTCCTCAATATCCTCTGTAATGGTAATCGTCGATCCATGCTCGGCCGCAATACGACTACATTCTGCAAGGAGTTCAGGATCATAGGATGTAGCCCCCTCCGAATTTCCCCCGATTGGGCCGCAAGAACAGTAGTTAATGCCGAGCTTAGCGCAAATGACCATGAGCGAATCGGCGACGTTTCCGGCCGCCTTACCAAAAAATGTAAGTTTCCTGCCCTTAATCTCTCCAAACTCTTCACGCATGGTCAGAATATCGGCAAGCACTTGAGTCGGGTGGAATTCAGTAGTCAGCCCATTCCAAACGGGAACCCCAGCTTTTGCAGCAAGCTCCTCAACCTTCGCCTGTTCAAAGCCGCGGTATTCAATTCCGTCATACATGCGGCCAAGGACGCGAGCCGTGTCCTCAATCGACTCCTTTTTGCCCATCTGGGACGAGCCCGGATCCAAATAAGTTACACCCATGCCAAGGTCAAGTGCACCAACTTCGAAGGCGCAGCGAGTACGCGTGGAAGTCTTCTCAAATAGCAAAACAATATTCTTGCCTTCAAGGTATTTATGCGGAACACCGGCACGCTTCATGCTTTTGAAGTTAGCAGAAAGCTCAAGCAGATACTCAATCTCTTCCGTCGTGTAATCAAGCAGCTTCAGAAAACTGCGACCAGCGATATTAACACCCATATTCGCCATCTCCTATCACAGTGGATTTGCAACTAAATATCTTCGCGCCAGAAGGGCATGCTCATGCAGCGCGGGCCGCCACGACCGCGGGACAGTTCCTCGGAGGGAACGACCAAAAGTTCCAAACCGTTCTTGTAGAGCTCATCATTTGTGACAACATTGCGCTCGTAAACACAGACTTTACCAGGAGCAACGGCAAGAGTGTTCGACCCGTCGTTCCACTGCTCGCGAGACGCCTCAACCATATCGCCGGCACCGCACTCAATAAGCTGCACCTTCTCCACGCCAGTAGCCATTTCAAGAATATGCTCAAGCGTGTCATCAATCTCTTGAACAGCGACCATTCCCTCAGAGTCACCACGAGTCAGACGATAAACACGAAGGGTCTCAAAAATACCGGGATAAACTGTAAACTTATCGAAATCCACCATGGTGCAAACGGTGTCAAGATGCATGTAAGCATAGCCGTTGGGGATTTTAATAGCGTAAACGGTATCGATCTCAGAATTCCCAGATCCCCAGAACAAATTCTTTGCAAGCTCCTCAATCGCAGCCGCCTCAGTTCGCTGGCTAATTCCAATAGCCAAGGTATGAGCGTTAATGTTAAGCACATCACCGCCCTCGATATGCCAGGGATTCTTATGGTCGTACCAAATCGGAGTCCCTGCATAATCGGGATGGTATTTGAAAATCGCTTCATAGAAGGGCACTTCACGATCTCGCTGTTTCCAATACATATGGTGAAGCAGAACGCCTTTGCCCACAGAAGCAAGAGGATCGCGAGAGAAATATGAACTCGGAAGAGGCTTCAACACCAAATCATCGGGCTTCGCATCCTCATTATCCATCATGCTAAGCGTAGTCGAGACGCGAGGCAGCTCAAGGTCACGATAACGATACCCCCCCATAGCCTCAAGTACAAACTGATACGAATCTGAAATAGCGTCGAGCTTTTCACGAACAGCCTGCTCAAGCATAGGATTGACAATTCCGCTCTCAGCCATAAATGTATCGGTAAACTCAGCGCGAGCCGAGGGGCATGCATCCAGCGCTTCAGCAACGAGTTTCTCCATATAGAGAACTTCAACACCTTCGCTCCTCAGAAGATCCGCAAAGGCATCATGCTCCTTTTGAGCCACATCAAGATAGAAACAGTCGTGAATCCAGACATCCTCGAACTCTTCTGCCTTTACGTTCACAAGGTCACGACCGGGGCGGTGAAGCACAACTTTCTTGAGCTTACCAATCTCGCTGTGTACATTCAGTCCTTTAGGCATTCCTGTTACTCCATTTCAGCCATGAAACCTACAGGGCAATAAGTCCCGAGATTGCTACGAATACGATATTGATGAGCGACACGACCAAGAAGAATTTCCAAACGGTCTTCCACCACTGGCCAAGCTTGATCTTGCACACGCCCAAACCCGCTACAAGAATGGCGCTAGTAGGACAGATCAAAGACATCGTCGCGCTACCCATGGAGAGAGCCCACACGGCAGCCTCGGGATTAAGGCCCATGAGTTCGGTCAAAGGTCCAAAAATGGGAGCGGTCAGTGCTGCAAGGCCAGATGAGCTGGGAACCAGGATCGCCAGGAGGTTCTCAACCGCATAAAGAAGCGTAGTAAAGAGAACCGCCGGGATGCCGCCCAGACCAGTGGCGAGCGCATTGAGGATGGTATCGATGATCATGCCGTCAGAGGCAATGACAAGGATGCCACGCGCAAGTCCAACGACAATTGCCGAGAAAGCAAAGTCAGCGATACCCGCAACAAATTCCTGAGCGATGACGTCCTGACTAAAGCCCGCAATAACACCAGCCAACAAGCCCATGGCCAAAAAGACCGCAGAAATCTCGTTCATATACCAGCCCTGGGTCACAAGTCCCCAGATGATAAGGCACATTCCAGCGATAAATACCGCAAGCACGCCTTTTTGACGACCCGTAAATTCCGCATCAAGGGCAGATTCATCGGCAGCGAACTCGACTTTCTTGGCGATATCATCCTCAAATGTGATCGATGACTCAGGATTCTTCTTTACCCTTCGTGCATAGAGGACAACCCAAGTAATTGCAACGGCGGTCAAAACAACCCAGGCAATCATACGCAGCCACAGCTGGGGGTTGCCCTGAATACCAAGAATACCTTGCGCAATGAGAACATTAAACGGATTAATCGTTGAGGCGATGTAACCCGTGCGCGCTCCAACGAACACGACCATGAACGCCGTCATCGAGTCGAAGCCCATAGCCATCATAATTGGCATGAAGATCGCAAAGAACGGGAGAGTTTCTTCCGCCATGCCAAAGCTCGTTCCGCCCAATGCAAAGAGAACCATCGCAATAGGAATAATTAGAATGTCTTTGTTCTTAAAGCGGCGAACGACACGACCCATTCCGCTCGTGATAGCGCCCGTTTTAGTAATAACCTGAAACGAACCGCCCACAATCAAGATGAATGCAACGACCTCAATTGCCTCTTGTATACCGCGCGTTGGAGCCTGAAGAACATCGAAGACACCTTGTCTGAGATCTACTTCATCCCCGGTTTCCTCGTCGATATATGTCTTTTCACTCTGCTCATACGTACCTGCGACAGTGACTTCACGACCGTTCACCTCCTGACGCTGATAGGACCCAGAGGGAACAATCCACGTGAGAACAGCGAAGATGACCATAAGTGCAAAGATGATCGCATATACGTGCGGGACCTTGAACTGCTTGATGCCTTTCGAACTTTCCGCTGCCATATCTCCTCCTTCATTCCTTTTCCCATCTATCCAGCTGGCACCATAAATGTATGAGGTTGCTCAGCGGTGGTCGGGCAACCATCGCTATCGTGTCGCTTTTCACCTATGAACGGCAGCTAAAGTGACGTTATTAATCAATCTGATATTTTAAATTGATGTTATTTGTCAATTACATACGTCTTTTAACTTTTCCGCAACACAACAAGGAACCTGCCTTAGCCTTATATAAAAACCAGCAGGACAGGAGACAGGCATGCAAGGCATACACATAACAAATGAAATCGGTCATTTAAAAGCCGTACTTGTCCATCGACCAGGAGCTGAAACACAAAACTACCCTGATGCCGACTTCAGCCAAGTTTTCTCCCTGCGAAAATGGAGCGGTCGTTTTGACCTCGACAAAGCAATGTATGAGCACGATTCCATGGTTCAATTGCTTGAGAAGCATGGCGTAGAAACCATTGAAATTAGGGACCTTCTCGAAGACTCACTTGAAACTGAGCCCCAATCACTTAAATATTTTATTGATGACTACCTCCGTTGCAGCGGGGCAACAGGCAGAGAGTTCCTCGAGGCAATAACCCAGCTGTTTGAGAACGCTAAGAACACCCAGGAATTGGTGAATATAGTACTTAACGGCATTCGCTTTGGAGACACTGAGCTATGTTCAAACCAGTCGGAAACACTACGGGCGCTCGTGCACGAGCAATTTGATCCCGCCTCGCTCTTGGTCAATCCCCTCAACACGCTTTTTTTCACTCGTGATCCTGCTGTGGTAGTCGGAGACGGCATCATCCTAAATCATATGTATTGGCCTGAGCGTGATCGTGAGGTCGCCTTATACCGGCAGATATTCACCCACCACAAGATCATGGGAGAAACTCCAATATGTGATTTGAACAGGAGTAGCTACCATATAGAAGGCGGAGACATTATTGTTATCAGTGCTAAGACAATATTAGTTGGAATCTCTGACCGAACTGAACCCGCCGCCGTCGAGTCACTTGCCAAAGAGCTCCTGACCTCAAATAAATTCCAGACCACCGAGCTAATTGCGATTCGAGTCCCCTCTGACGGGCTGCGTATCCACCTCGATACGTTCATAAGTAGAATTGATCACGACGCGTTCCTCATCGATCGTGAGATATGCAATGCCGTTGATGCATACAGCATTCAACTAAAACGATCCGGAAGGGGCCTTACGATCACTCCTATCGATCGCACGATTCCGGAAATACTCTCTGCAGCCTGTTGCGAACCAATAAAAGTGATTGACTGCGGAGGCGGGAATCAAACCGCCTACGAAAGAGAACGCCGGAACAACGCAACGTCTATCCTTGCGCTCTCGCCAGGAAAACTATGCGTATATGAAGAAAACGTTTGGACCAACGAAGCGCTTGAGAAAGCAGGAATGGAATTATTCCCGCTATCCATTGACGAGCTCACCAAAGGCTATGGTGGCACAAACTGTCTATGCCTCCCTCTGTGGCGAGAGGATCTATAGCCATGGGCTTCGGGGCAAATATTCGTAAACTCCGCACCATGGAGCATCTTGGTCAGGCGCAACTTGCAGAGATGTTGGGGGTATCTAAAGAGACAGTTTGTCGTTGGGAAAAAAGTCGGTATGCCCCCCGTGAGCGCTATATTGAAAAGTTACAAGCGCTCTTCGGTTGCACCCGCGATGAACTTGTTGGCGAGGAAAACGGTTTGGCTGTAAAGCTCGCAAATAAAAGAATCGTCACCGACGAAGACCCTGCTATCCACGAAATGGAGGGCACATTTCCCGTCATCGATATCGAATCGCAAAAGCGCCGCATCACGCACGGCCAACAAAATGCTTGCGCGCCTGTAGACGTAGCCAAACGTCACCCACATAGCGTTTTCGTTAAAATCAAAGGCGACGAAATGTCCCGCATTTACCCTCCCGGCAGCTTGCTACTTGTCGATACCACCGCAAAGCCTTGGAACGGCTGTGCTGTATTGGCGCTCGCAGACGGTAAAACACCGGTAATTAGGCGATTTGCAGAAGGAAACGACATGATTGTGCTGTCGTCCCATTCATATGCAACAGCAAGTCCGGATCTGATGTTTAACAAACGGAGGATTAGAATCATAGGAGTCGTCGTTTGGTATCAAGCGAGCCACGATCACACGCTTAATTAAATCGACTTTCCCAAAAACGACCGTACCGCACAGACAGCTCAAAGTCCCAGCCCAAATGAACTACTTTTTGGCGGCTTTGCGCTCGTCGCGGATGCGGGCGCGATCCATGGCCGCCTCGACCGCCGAGAAACGGCAGCCGCAGTAATTCTGCCGATACATGCCCAGCTCACGCGAACGGCGCGTAGCCTCGGGATAATACGGGCGAAAATCGCGAATCACCGGGGTGAGACCGCGGGCGGCAGCCAGACGCTCCAAAACATCATTGCAGGTATCGAACAGCTGATACGGCGAGACGGCGAGCGTCGTGCCCACAAACTCAAACCCGCGCTCCTGGGCCACGCGGCACGCCTCGGCCAAGCGCAGGGCATAGCACGAGCGACAGCGACGGGGCCGATCGGCACCCAGCGGGGCCACGCCGGCCTCCCAGCGCTCGCGATCCTCCTCGGCCTCGATGAGCTCGATGTCGCCGTCGGCACACCACCGGCGCAGCTCGTCCAAACGCCGCTGCCATTCATCGTGAGGTTGAATATTAGGGTTGGTCCAGCAAATCGTGGGCTCAAACCCCTCCTCGCGCAGCAGGCGAACCGGCTCAAGCGAGCATGGTGCGCAGCACGAATGCAGCAACAACGACTTCATCGACATCTCCTCACCCAAAAAAGAGCACGCCAAAGGACGTATCCTCGCAGGCGACAATGCGGCGGTCGCGCAGGATGGTCCGCACGTAATACCAATCGCCCACGCAGCCCGACAAGTGCAGACCAGCCGCCAGGTAGCACAGCAGCGGATAGTCCGAGAACGCAAACCCCAGGGCAAACGCCACCGTCAAGGCAACCGTCGGCGCCAGGCAAATGACCATGTACCGCGCACGCGAATACACAACGCCCTCGGCGCAAGCGTAAATCATGCAGGTTTCGAGATTTGCCCCAAAGGTCACCCGAGCACCGACGGGCGCAAACAGCTTAAAGAACGCCGCGTGCACCAGCTCGTGCACGGCAAATGACGCCGCCGAAACCGCACTCAAGCCGACTAGCCAGCCCAAGACCGCCGTCCAACCGCCCGCGTCAGCCGCATCCAGATCTGCGGGCCCACCCAGCAGCATAAACACCGGCACCAGGCACACGGCAAATGCGCCAAGCACGACCATGCCCCACACGAAGCAAGCGTGCAGAAAATCCTCGTCCTCAAACGCATGTATGTTGGAAATCTCATTCATAGCATCTTAGGATAGCGCCCCTGCCACGTACCCGTCCGCATGTGCGATAATGTCGAACGATATGCACGAATTGACCACCGCGTCGCCAGGCCTTGCGCCCGGCCGCGCTCCCACTATATGCGAAGGAGTCCCATGGCATCCAAATACTCCATGAACGACCGTCCCAGCTGGCCTCGCCGCGCCATCGTTACCGCCGGCGAGCCCTACGGCAACAAGGGCCTTCACTTTGGCCACGTTGGCGGCGTTTTTGTCCCGGCCGACTTCTTCGCCCGCTTCCTGCGCGACCGCCTGGGCCGCGAGAACGTCATCTTCACCTCGGGCACCGACTGCTACGGCTCGCCCATCATGGAGAGCTACCGCAAGCTCAAGGAGAACGAGGGCTACGACAAGTCCATTAGCGAGTACGTCGAGTCCAATCACTCCCGCCAGGCCGCGACCCTCAACAACTACAACATCAGCTGCGACATCTACGGCGGCTCGGGCCTTGAGCCGGCTGCGCAGATTCACAACGAGGTGACCGCGGAGATTATCAAGCGCCTGCACGAGCAGGGCACCATCTCCAAGCGCTCCACGCTGCAGTTCTACGATGCTAAGGCCAACACGTTCCTCAACGGCCGCCAGGTCATCGGCCGCTGCCCCATCCAAGGTTGCAAGTCCGAGAAGGCTTATGCCGACGAGTGCGACCTGGGTCACCAGTTTGAGCCCGAGGAGCTCATCGCGCCCAAGAGCCAGCTCACCGGCGAGGTGCCCGAGCTGCGCCCGGTCGACAACCTCTACTTCGACCTGCCCGCCTACCTCGAATTTATGAAGACCTACACCGCCAAGCTCGCCCAGAACCCGCAGGTTCGCTCCGTGGTCTCCAAGACCATGGAGGAGTGGCTGCTGCCGGCACAGCTCTACATCCAGAACAAGTTCCGCGAGGCCTTCGACGCCGTCGAGGACCAGCTCCCCGAGCACACCGTGCTGGAGCCCGAGGGCAACAAGAGCAGCTTTACCGTCACCTTCCCCAGCTGGAAGGAGCGCGATGACGCCCACGCGGTGCTCGCCAACGGCGGCGTGCGCTTCCGCAGCGGCAAGGCACTCGTGCCCTTCCGCATCACCGGCAACATCGACTGGGGCGTTCCGGTGCCCGAGGTCGACGGCGTGAACGACGTCACCTGCTGGTGCTGGCCCGAGAGCCTGTGGGCGCCTATCAGCTACACCCGCACCGTGCTCGCACGCGATGCCAAGGCCGCCGGCGTGACCGAGGGCGTCGCCGCCCAGGATGCCGCCCTCATGGGCGAGCCCGCCCCCGATTCCACGCAGGTCCCCGCGCCCACCTACCAGCACAGCTCGCTCGACTGGCGCGACTGGTGGTGCTCTGACGACGCTCAGATCTACCAGTTCATCGGCCAGGACAACATCTACTTCTACTGCATCGCGCAGACCGCCATGTGGGAGGCCCTGGGTTGGGACCTTACGCAGAGCACCGTCAGCGCCTGCTACCACCTGCTCTACATGGGCAAAAAGGCAAGCTCGTCCTCGCAGACGCCTCCCCCGCCGGCAGACGACCTGCTCAACCACTACACCTGCGAGCAGATGCGCGCGCATTGGCTGTCGCTCGGCCTGTCCGAGAAGCCGGTGAGCTTTAGCCCCAAGGCATACGACACCCGCGTGACCGGCAAGGACAAGGACGGCAACGAGGTGCGCGCCTGCGACGACAAGCGCGTCATCGATCCGGCCCTTAAGGAGAGCGCGCTGCTGACCGGCGTCTTCAACCGCCTGGCCCGCAGCTGCTTCTACGGCGTCGCCGTCAAGGAGGGCGACGAGAGCCCCTATCGCAATGGCTGCATCCCCGCCGGTGCCGCCTCCGACACCGTGGTCGAGGCTGCCCAGCAGGCAACTCTCGCCTTTGAGCAGGCCATGTACAAGTTCGAGACGCACCGCGCGCTCGCCGTGTGCGACGACTACCTGCGTGCCGCCAACAAGCGCTGGAGCGACGCCTCCAAGGCCGCCAACAAGCTCGAGGGCGAGCCGGCAAACGCCGCCATGACGCAGGCCCTGGTCGACGCCTTTACCGAGCTGCGCGTGGCAACCGTGCTCATGCACGGCATCGTCCCGGCCGGCTGCGAGCTCATCTGCGAGTACTTCGACGTCGATCCGGTCGCCTTCTTTAGCTGGGATAACATCTTTGCCTCCACGGACGAGTTTGTGGAGAGCCTGGGCGAGAAGCCCGGCGAGCACCGCGTGAAGCCGCTGCCCCCGCGCTTCGACTTCTTCAGCAAGCACGAGAGCCAGTACTAAGCCAACGCCAAGGCAGAGTAGTCAATTTGGGACGGGGCTATTTTAGCTACCCGTCCCAAATTTAACTGCAACGCCTGCCGAAACGGACGGGTAGCTAAAATAGCCCCGTCCCAAATTGACTACCTTTAATGGAATGGGAAGGAAAGACGGATGTCCAAGCCGCGTCGTCGTAAGCAGAAAAAGCAGGTTAAGCCCGAGCTCAAGCTCAGGCAGTTTGCCGCTACCGAGCTTTCCGACCGGCTTGCCGCCCTTCCCTGCGCCGCCGACCTGCCGCGCTTTATGGTCGACACGGTCGCCGGCGCCTATGCACCCGCCGATGCTCAGCTCATGATCGAAGGCTTTGGCGCCGCGGCCACACGCCCAGTCACACTGCGCGCCAACACGCTCAAGGCGACCGCCGAGGACATCGCCGCGGCACTCGACGCCGCCGGGATCGCCCACCAAACCGTTGCCTGGTACCCGGACGCTTTCATCCTGCCCGACGCCCAGGTTTCCGACCTGTGGGACCTCGACATCTACCGCGACGGCAAGATCTACCTGCAGAGCCTATCGTCCATGATGCCTCCTTTGGTGCTGGGCGCGCGTGCCGGCGAGGACATCCTGGATATGTGTGCGGCCCCCGGCGGCAAGACGACGCAGATCGCCGCCCTCACCCAGGGACAGGCACACCTCACGGCCTGCGAGATGAGCATTCCCCGCGCCGAGAAGCTCGAAGCCAACCTCCGCCGCCAAGGCGCAAAAAACGTGCCCGTCATGCGCATCGACGCACGCGAGCTCGACGAGTTCTTCCGCTTTGACCGTATCCTGCTCGACGCTCCCTGCACCGGCACGGGCACCGTCATCAGCGGCAACGAGAAAAGCCTGCGCGGCCTCACCGAGCAGTTGCTGAGCAAGTGCGCCCGCTCGCAGCGAGCACTTTTGGACCGCGCCATGGGTGCCCTCAAACCGGGCGGCACGCTCGTCTATTCCACTTGTTCGATTATGCCGCAGGAAAACGAGGACGCCCTGCAAGAGGCCTTCGACAAGCATATGGACTGTGAGCTCATCCCCCTCGACGGCACGCCGAGCGAAAGCGAAGCACGCCGCGCTCAGGAAGCCGGCGAGGAGCCGCGTATCGAGTGCAACGCTCTCACCGAGGCCATCGCCGCCGGCCACGTCTCGTCCGTCGCCAACGGTATGCCCGGCACGCTAACCATTCCGCCTAGCCGCGACTTTGAGGGCTTCTACATTGCCCTGATTCGAAAACGCAGCTAGCGCACGGATCCAAAACTCAACAAGCTATCTCTGTGCGCGTTTGCCCTGCTGATCGCGATGCTGTTTAAGCATCGCGCGCTCCTTGCGTTCGGCCCTTTTGCCCTTAATGGCCGTGACCACAAAGTAGATGACCGCGGCGGCAACGATTGCAGCCACACACAGGCCAATCGAGCCAAACATTGCTGTCAATTCCATACCGCGTCACCTCTCTTTTAAACGGGACTTTCAAGATAGCACCTCGATACCCGCCACCACAGCTCCTTCACGTTCGCCGGCCCTTCGGTCTAACGGATGGCGCGGCGGGGAAAAATCAACTCGTCAAACGATTTAGCATTCGCAATTCCGGCTGCATAGCGCCGGCCGTCATCACATAGAATCGAGCCTCCATGGATACCCTCAACGATCTAAATGAGCGCGTCGACGCCTTCGTCGGCACCAGCTCCTTCGACACGCCTGCCGCGGCAAACGACCAAGCTCCCATCGATGTGCCCGCCGAGGTTCACGAGGACATCGTCGCCTCGGTCGATTTCTCCGAGGTCGAGCTCGCAGACGAGTTCACCGAGCCCCAGGTAGCCGTGACCCCCAACGGACTGCTCCCCATGGAGCCGCTGCCCATCGACGGGCGTCTGCGCAAGGCGGCCCTTCGCATGCCTGACGAGATCGAGGAGGCCAGCGGTTTTACGCTCTTCGGCCGACGCATCAAGTCGCTCATTTACACCACCGATGTCGCGGTTATCCGCAACTCCAATGCCGATGCTGTCTTTGCCGTTTACCCCTTCACGCCGCAGCCGGCCATTACGCAGGCGCTGCTGACCGTCGCCGAGTGCCCGGTCTTTGTAGGTGTGGGCGGCGGAACTACGACCGGTAAGCGCTCCGTGCAGATGGCAGCCGTCTCCGAGATGCAGGGCGCGGCGGGCTGCGTGGTCAACTCCCCCGCCACTGCCGAGATGGTCGAGCACATCACCAACATCGCCGACATCCCCGTCATCGCCACGGTCGTACGTTGCGACGATGATGCGCATGCCAAAGTGCGCGCCGGAGCCAAGATTCTCAACATCGCCGCCGGCAAAAACACACCCCAGGTCCTGCGTGAACTGCGCGAGCACTATCCCAACCTGCCGCTCATCGCGCCGGGCGGCAAGACGCCCGAGAGCATCCGTGAGACCATCGCCGCCGGCGCCAACGCCATCATCTGGACGCCGCCTTCGGCCCAACAGTTACAGACCGACATGATGCAGCGTTATCGCAAGATGAAGGAAGACGCCACACCTGTCATCTCTCGCGACGATGTGCCCATTATCGACCAGGTCGCCGCCGCCGAGGTCAGCCAGGTCGAGAACATGAATCCCGATGTGCCGATTCCCGACGAAGTCATCGAGCGCGTCGCTTCGATCCACGAGCGCATCGAGGAGCATCGCGCCAACCGCGGCCTCAAGCCGTCACTGCACGGCTTCTTCTTCCGCGGAAAGAAACGCTAGCCGCAACAGCAAGGCCCGCCCCACAAACGTGAGGCGGGCCGTTTTCGTTTGAGCAATCACGCAGCGACGTGATGAGCCAAGTTAATCCACGCGCTTGTCGCCCATAAAGAAGAGCGCCACCGTACCAGGTCCGGTATGCGAGCCAATCAGAGTACCGATGTCATTGATCTCAATCTTGCCTTTAAGCTGCGGAACCTGTTCCTCAATCAGCGCCGCAACTGCCTCGGCATCCTCACGGCACGCCGAGTGCGACATGATGCACTTACCCGAATAATCCACACCGTCCTGCACGTGTGCCATCATGGTCTTGGCCATCTCGGAAATCGCGCGCTTCTTAGTGCGAATCTTCTCACGTGGCGACAGCTTGCCATCGCAATCGACCGTCATAAGCGGGCAAATCTTAAGCGCCGTGCCGATGATCGCACTCGCAGCCGAAATGCGACCGCCTCGTAGGTAGCTCGACAGATCGGTCGAGAAGAACCAGTGGTGCAGGTTGAGTTTGTGCTCCTCGATCCAGGCAGCCGTCTCGTCGAGTGAGGCCCCGCTATCGCGCACGTCGGCGGCATATTCCAGCAACAGGCCAAAGCCCGAAGACGCCGCCAGCGAATCGATGACGCGCACCTTGCCGCCCTGGGGATAGCGATCCGCGAGCATCTGCGCCGCAACGCAGGCCGATCCATACGTGCCCGAAATACCCGACGACAACGTCAGGTGCAGCACGTCTTTACCCTCGGCAACAAACGGCTCCCAAAACTCCTCGTACTCACCCACGCTCACCTGAGACGTCTTGGGCATGGCGCCCGCGGCAATCTGGGCAAAAAACTTGTCCGGCGTAATCGACTGATACAGATCGTCCGTATGGACAACATCGTCGATCTCGTAATGAAAACACACGACAGGGATATTGCGCGACGCAAAGAACTCACGGGTTCGGTCGGCGGCGGATTCACAGGTCAGGACAAAATCACTCATATGAGGCTCCTTACTCATTGCTGCGCAAATTATCGCACAGTGAGCCTACATACGGTACATATGTCCACTATTTACCAAATCGAACCAAAAATAGCGAACATCTTTACCACCATCGTCTCCACCGACTCCACGCATAAATATCTGAGAAAACACCCTCTGTCGTCTCCACTCAACCGCCATATCTACCTCAACTAAATCGATTTACCAAACCGTTCAGCCGACAATTCAGCCGCTGGCGCAAAATCGAAACAAAAGCGGCGCATACTGATAAACGTTTGACGCTGTTTATCAGTTTTGCCAGCCCCATCGGAAGGTGTTTCATGGTCGCATTCGATCGCAACCCGCAAGACTTCAAGTATCTGCGCCTGCTGTCGAGACAGTTCCCCACCGAACAATCCGCGTTTACCGAAATTATCAACCTCTCGGCCATCCTCAACCTACCCAAGGGCACCGAGCATTTTATGAGCGACGTGCACGGCGAGTACGAAGCCTTTATGCACATCCTCAACAACTGCTCGGGCGTCGTGCGCGAGCATGTCGACGAGATCTTTGGCGACACGCTCTCCTTTGACGAGAAGGGCGAGCTGTGCACGCTCATCTACTACCCGCGCGAGAAGATCGATCTTGTCCGCAGCCGGCGCGAGGACTCGCCCACCTGGCACAAGACGATGCTCGACCAGCTCATCATGGTCGCTCGCTCGCTTTCAAGCCGCTACACGCGCTCCAAGGTGCGCAAGGCCATCCCGCGCGACTACGCCTATATCATCGACGAGTTGTTGCACACGCACCCGGACGAGAACAACTATCGTGTGCGCTATCACGAGCGCATCGTGGAGTCCATCCTGGAGACCGCCAGCGCCGACGACTTTATCGATTCGCTCGCTTCGCTCATCAAGCGCCTGGCCGTCGACCACCTGCACCTGGTGGGCGATATCTTCGACCGCGGCGGCGGCGCGGCCAAGATTATGGACCGTCTGCTCACCTACCATTCGCTCGACATCCAGTGGGGCAACCACGACCTGCTGTGGATGGGTGCTGCGGCCGGTGAGCCCGCCTGCATCGCCACGGTGTTGCGCAACAACCTACGCTATGACAACTACGAGATCCTCGAGAACGACTACGGCATCTCGCTGCGTGAGCTTGTTGCCTTTGCCGATGCCACCTACACCGCCGGCGAGTCCATCACCCCGCTGATCAAGGCCATCAACGTGCTACTCTTTAAGCTCGAGGGCCAGATTATCCAGCGCCACCCCGAGTTCGATATGACCGACCGCCTGTTACTCGACAAGATCAATCACGACACCGGCACGGTCACGCTCGCCGACGGCAGCGTGTGGCCGCTCACGACCAACGACTTCCCCACCGTCGACCCGGCAGACCCCTATACGCTCACGCCCCAGGAGCAGCACATCATCGACAAGCTCGTGTCCGAGTTTGTCACCGCCGATCACCTGCATCGCCATATCGATTTCCTCTTTTCCCACGGCTCGATGTACAAGGTCGCCAACGGCAACCTGCTCTTCCACGGCTGCGTTCCGCTCAACGAAGACGGCACCTTTAGCAGCATGAACTGTCTGGGCACCTGGCACGCTGGCCGCGATTATCTCGATTTTTGCGACCACATCGCCCGCCGCGCCTGGCGCGTGGGCGACCGCGATGCCCTCGACTGGATGTGGTACCTGTGGATTGGCTTCAATTCGCCCGCCAGCGGACGCCTGGTGCGTACCTTTGAGCGCGCCTATATCGCCGATAAGAGCACCTGGGTCGAGCCGATGGACCCGTACTTTACGCTTACCAAGTCGCCCTCGGTCTGCGATGACATCATGCGCGAGTTTGGCGTCGCGCCCATGGCATGCTCGCCGACCGGCCACATCATCAACGGCCATACACCCGTCAAGACCACCAAGGGCGAGCAGCCCATCCGCGCCAACGGCAAACTGCTGGTCATCGATGGCGGTTTCTGCCGCGCTTACCATCCCAAGACGGGTATCGCCGGCTATACACTCATCTCGAGCTCGCGCGGATGCCGTCTCAAGTCGCATCAGGCCTTTACCACCGTCGCCGAAGCGCTCACACGCAACATCGACATCGAGAGCGAGACGAACCGTTTTGACGAGGCAGACCGTCGCCGCATGGTGAGCGACACCGATACCGGAGCTGCAATTCGCAGCCAAATCCAGGATCTGCGTCAGCTGCTCGATGCATATAGAAACGGTGCTATCGAGGAGCGCGCCTAGCCCCGCCTACGGGGATTGGCTAAACTTGCTGAGTTTGTCATCCCCACGGCGCCCCGGCGCCACCCTAAGGCAGGTACCATGCAAAAGCTCCTTGCGCAGATCATGAAGTTTGGCGTTGTCGGCGTCATTGCCACCGTCATCGACTTTGGCATCATGAATCTGCTCCATTATGGCCTGGGCCTCAACATCCTAATCGCCAACACCAGCGGCTTTATCGTCTCACTCATCTTTAACTACCTCGCAAGCATGAAGTACGTGTTTGCGCACAAGGAAGGCATGAGCCGCCGCCGCGAGTTCATTATCTTTGTCGTGCTGTCCGTGATCGGCCTGGTACTCAACGATGGCATCGTGCTGACACTCAACGCCGGTCTGGGGCTCGAGGCCAATATCGCCAAGATCTGCGCAACCGCGCTTGTCATGGTCTACAACTTTGTGACCCGAAAGATCTTCCTGGAGGGCGACGAGACCAAGTAACTCACAACCCTACGGTCTTACGATGCCCACGGATAACGCGCGTCGAGCGCTGCGTTGTTCGTGGGCTTTGCTCGTTTACGGGAAGATTTGCAACGTTTGCGGATTACCTCTTGAATATTTGGCGAGTTCGTATAGTTCTTTCCAAAGACCTTACGTTTCCCTTGTAAAAGCTCTAAAGTATCCTCTGCTCGATTCATCAACGCATTGGATGTGATTACGTGCGCAAGGCGCTGGCACAACCTCATACCAAGCAGTTCCTCAAGTTTGCCGTCGTGGGTCTTATCTCCTTTGGCATCGACTGGGGCATGCTCATTGCGCTCGTCGAGCTGTTCCACCTCGACTTTTTGATGAGCACCACGGTTTCGTTTATCACGTCCGTCGTGGTCAACTACTGGCTCAGCATGAAGTACGTGTTCGACCACCGCGAGGGCATGAGCCGCAAGCGCGAGTTCACGATCTTCACCATCCTGTCGGTGATCGGCCTGGGCCTCAACGACCTGTACATGTTTGTGGGCGTCACGTTTTTGAGCATCGGCTACCAGGCCATGAAGGCCATCGCCACGTTCCTTGTCACCTGGTACAACTACTTTAGCCGCCGCTTCTTCCTCGAGGGCGCACGGTCGTAGTCGATTTGCTATTTGCTTGAATGTATAACCGGTTGGAATTCCCGTTCCAACCGGTTTTTTGTTTGCCGTGATCCCAGGCGCCCCAGTCCCATTCGCATGAATAACGGGCGGTCCGGATGTTGGTCCGAACCGCCCGTTTGGCGCGCCATGTCGAGGCCTCTAGCCTGTCACGTAATACCAAACCACGTTGTCGCCATTGGAGAGAACGTAGTTGCTGCACGCCGTCATGGGCGATGTGCCGTTGACGGAGTACATCCAGCCGCTCGTGCCGCCGTGCTGTTTCTCGGCCAAACCGCCAATCGCGGAAACGTACGTGCCGTACGACGAGCCATGCGCGTTGACAGAAAGGCCCAGCGCACACAGGGCATCGTAGACAGTAGCGCCTTCGTTAAAGGCAAAGGTGCCACCAGAGGACACAGGATTGCCCACAGCGCTCGATGTGACCGAAACCGTTACCGTGACGTAGTTGGACTCCTGCGAGCCGCCCTGTCCGCCCGAGGGAGCGCTTCCGCCATTAGAGCTGGAGGCTCCATCAGACGACTGACCTCCGCCCGAAGAAGCACCGCCAGACACATTGGGAGTATCGCCGGCTCCCGTATTCTGGGCAGCGGATTTATCTCCAGACTTCTTGCCGTTCTGACCATCGGACTTCTTGCTATCCGAGCTTTTATCCGATTCCTTGTCCGAAGACTCGGAATCGTCCTTGCCGTCGTTCGAACCCTTGGACTCGTCTTTTGCATCATTCGAAGATTTGGAATCCTTGGAACTGGCCTTGCCCGAAGCAGCAGACGAGCCAGACTCCTTGGCGTCCTTGGCGACGATACTCTCTCCCGTCACGGTCTGAATGATCCAGTCGATGGACCAGGCACCGCTTGTGGAAGGATGGACGAAACCCAGCGAGACGACGATCAAAATGGTGCACGCGGCAGTCAGAACGCCAAGGAGCGCCTTGTGACGAGAGGCGGACGCCGCCGAAGCGGCGCCCTTTTGCTTTGGATCATCGAGCTGGATAAACGAGGAATCTGGTTGCTTGGGGTCAGCGTCCTTGGATTTATTGGACACAGCCCTCACCTACCGACGTTTGGTGAACACGAACACGCCGACGATGGCGAGACCGATGACGCCGGCGGCAACGCCAACAATGGCGAGCGGGTTGGTGCCAGTCTCCTGCTCGGAAGCACTAGAGGACTTCTTAGCAGTGGTCGTGGAAGCAGCACCCGTATCAGACTTGGAATCGGACTTCTTGTCGGACTTGTTGTCCTTCTTGCCAGACTTCTTGTCAGACTTCTTCTCGTCCTTCTTATCGGACTTATCGGTGTCCTTCTTGTCGGACTTGTTGTCCTTGGTCTCGGTCTTGGTCGACACCGTCGTCTTGGTCGTCGGCTTATGACCCGGGGCGATAGCGCCGCCGGCCTGCTGGCCCTTCGTGCCGAAGCCGGAACCCGTGCCCGTGCCAGCACCGGAACCGTTGCCAGCGCCACCGTTGCCACCATTAGTGCCAGAACCGCCATTGCCGCCAGGGTTAACGGCATTCTTGGTCCACTTGGCATACAGTGTCAGATCGGCCGTCACCGGCGTACTGAAGTCATACGCCTGCGTGCAAGCCTCATCGGTGAACCAACCGCCGAAAGTGTAGCCATCGCGCGTCGGATCGGCCGGCTTGACCAGCTTGCCGTCGGCCGTAGCAACGAACTTAGTGTCGCAAGCAGACCCGCCGTTGGAATTAAAGGCAACCGTCCAAGACTCGACAGCCCCCAGCTTGAACAGAGTACCCGAATCATTGATGTAGTACAGGTTGCCAGATGCATCGGCAATGACCGGAGAGTCGCAGTGCTGGTAATGGCCAGCCGCATCATAAATCTGCGTCGCCTCTGCATCGCCGAGCGTATAGCGATACACGCCACCACCAGCAGAGTAGTTGACGTAATCCTTGCTATCCGCGCTGTTCACGGTGAAGTACACATAGGTCTTGCCGCCCTGAACACTCACCAGCGGAGTAGCAGCAATACCGTTAAATCCGGCCGGCAGTTCTTTACCGTCAGCAGCGGTGACCATCGTGGTCTTACCGGTCTTCAGATTATAGAGAGCCAGAGCAGAGCCAGTAGCCGTCTGCCCACCGACAATCAAGTTGTCGCCAGAGACCGCCGGGGCGCTCATGTTATTCGTAAGACCCAGGTCGACCGTCTTCTGCTCGCTTAGTACGCCCTTCGCCGAAAGCGAAATCACATGGAGCTTTCCATCGTGCGTCATCTGATAGAAGGTCGAACCATTGAACGGATCGGCGACACAGTCGGCGTTCGCGAGAGCGCCGAGCTTCATAGTCGAAACGACATCGCCCGTCGTCTTATCAATGCACTTAAGCGTGCCCGCGCTCGTAGGAACAATGGCGTACTTATCCGTCAGCGCAGCACCAGTCCAGTAATAGCCCTCGGCAGGGTCGATGTTCCGCCAAGAAACTTCGCCCATGGCAATCTTAATGCGCGCAAAGGAGCCGTTGCCGTAGGTCGCGTTGTAATTCTCGTCATACGAAATATCGACCGAGCCTACATAGACGTACTCGCCGTCCGAAACGACGGTGCAGGAGCTCTGCGTCAAGTCCGTCAAACCAGGCGTCAGCCACTTGCAGATCAGCTTGTCTGCAGTAATCGCCTGGACCGCACCGCCGTTGAGCGGAACGATGATAAGACCATTGGTATAGATCGGACGAGAGGTATAGCTCACCTTGGAGGCAAGCGGCGCAGAGGCAACCTTTTTGCCCGTGGACGAATCGATCTTAATGAGCTCGTTCTCGGTCGCGATGTACACAAAGCCGTTAGCGATGACAGGCTCGCTGCAGTTGGCATACTGCTGGCCAGACTCGGCCTTCCAATCGAAGGCCCACTTAAGACCAGCGGCCTGCGCAGGCGTCTTGGCATCCGTTACGGTCGAACCGTTGCCACTGTTGCCGTAGCCGGCCCACTCGGCATCCCAATCAGGAGTCGTCGCACTCGGGTCCACGACAATCTTGTCGGGATCGGGCATGGGCGATTTATCAGTTGTATAGGCAAGCGTAACCTTATCGCCGCTCTTGAGCGTAATCTGATTGGCGCAGAGTAAGGAGGGCTCTCCATTGATATACAGATGCCAGTATTTATTGGTCGCACCATCATAGCCGTACGTCTTGCCTCCGAACGGCGAGTCGATGGAATTGAGGAACCAGTACTCACCGCTCTGGGAGCCGCTGTACGTAACGCCCTTTGCCTTCAGAACCGCTTCGATAAGGTTCTGGGCCGTAGAGCCTTCGGGCAGAGAAACATTGCTTGCCGAGCCCCAGCGAGTATTGTTGCCGTTGGCATCGGGACCGATAACATCGACGGACCCAAGAACCTGACCGGGGAGGGCATCGGCGTCAGCACCATACATAAAGGTGACGGCGTCACCCTCCTGGAGCCTGTAGGCACCGGCGCCAACGTCGGCGAACTTGCCATTTACGTAGAAGCGCCAATAGCTATTAGTCGCAGCATCCCAGCCATAGGACTTACCATCGAACGGCGAAGTAATGCCGTTGAGGAACCAGCCCCAAGGCGATTCGCCAGCATCGAGAGTAAGGCCGGTCTGCTCAAGGAGATCCTTGGCAGTAGAGCCCGCCTTGAGACTCGTCTGACCCGTCGAAGCCCAAACCTGCTGCTTGCCGTCCTTGTCCTTGCCAAGCACCTGAACGGAAGCATGGACAGAATCGGACGGCAACTGGTCGCCCCAGCCACCGTAGAACCACGTGACGGTATCGCCAGCATGGATGGTGACATTGTCCGCCGTATAGTCACTCGACTTGCCGTTGATGAACAGCTGCCAATAGGTCGAATAATCGAGCGGCGTACCCAGCTCAACACCGTTGTACTTAAGGCTCAGAATGAAGGAGCCCGCAGCAACGGCGTCAATATCGTTCGCCTCGAGTGCGACCTTCGTAAGGTCAAGTGCGCTCGAGCCGGACGTCACCACATACTGCGCGTTATCGACCCAAGTCTGAGTCTTGCCCTGGGCATCGCGACCAATGACGGTCACATTTGCGGCAACCTGGTCCTTAACGACAGGGGACGAGCTACCAGCCGTATAGGCAAACTCAATCTTCTGCCCCTGGGTGAGCTTGACGCTGCTCGCGCCAACCGAGGAAGACGCGCCGTCGACGAACAGCTGCCAGAAGGCATAAGTCGTCGGATCGTAGGCTAGCGTGCGACCATCGCTCGGGGATGTGATGCTTTCGAGGTAGAAACCGTATGCCGTGTTCGGTTCGTACTTCGCCTTGAAGCCTGTCTTCTCCTGCAGCTTAATGAAGGCATCCGCAGCCGTCGCGCCATCGTCGAGCTTGAGCTGCGTAGGCGCCACCCAGGTCTGAGCCTTGCCGTCGGCATCGGTGCCGACAATCGAGAACGAGACCTCGACTTGCTTCTTGGCGACATCGCCAGTTTCTGTCGAGTTCTCTGTCTGGACGGCAGCCGCGGCGGCAGATCCTGCTTGGCCAGCGGATGCCGTCGAAGACTGCTCGCTCGTGGCGGGGCTCTCCCCCGTCGCCGAGCCTTCGTCGCCAGTTGCTGCCTCTGTTGTGGCGGCACTGGCTGCAGGCGCGCTCCCGGAATCCGAAACCTCGGCGCCGCTCTGCTCAGCGGCACCGCCCGCAAGCGCTGCGTCCTCGCCCGGCGTCGTAGCCTGAGCCACAGCCTCGGCAATGCCCTCGGCGCCCTCGGCCCACAGCTGAGCCGGCGTGGTGCTGAAGGCCATCGCGAAGGCCAGGAATGCCACCAGGCCGCGCTTGGCTACGCCGCGTGCAATCGCGCCACGGCGATGCAGCGAGGCGCGCTCGCGCTCGTCCTCAAACATATCCATTTGTCCCCCATTGTCTGTACTTGGAGCATTGCCCAGCGGCTGCCCCACGTCATCGCGCATGTTACGCTCGAGTTCCCCCATCGGGGTCCCCCTTCCCTCCAGAGCCCTATGCACACCGGCGGCATACGCCGCAGCCGCATGCAAGATGGGAGGCGATCCGACTTAACCTTAACGACTCGGGCGCGCCGTCCGATCTGCGACGCGAACATCCCGAGCCAAGAGGAATTACGGTTACTGGTACAGCCGGGGACTTGCACCCCGATTCTCCCAAACGCGCAGGAAAACCGCGCATTCGTGCGTCTCCGCACCACCATCTAGGCCATCGATTAAAACAGTCAATATGCTATCACGCAAAAGGGCCTCGCACACAGGCGAAGCCCAAGGTAAAAGCTATTGTTTGCGATAGGAAAATGCGGTGACGGTCACAGCCTCTAGTGCTTGCCGCCGTGACTGTTGAGCCAGATATTGCGGCCCAGCATAAGCGCCAGCACCAGCGCGCTCACGTAGCCCATAAAGCCAATGACTGGGATACCAAACACAACCGGCTCGATGCGTGCGTAGTACACCACCGACGAACCGATAAACAGGCCGGCGATCACAATTGCCATCGACATGCGGTCGATAATTCCACCCAGCTGTCGCAGCGCCTTATCGCTGCTCATGATCTGCGTGTTCACCTTAAGCTGGCCGCGCGTGAGCATGCGCGAAGCCAAGCCCAGATACTCGGCCGCCTCGAGCGAGCCTTTTGCCGCGCGATAGCTGCTCGCGGCAAGATCGCGGCTCATCTCGCGCATGCGGGCGTAGGTGCTCTTCTCGTTTTTGATGTGCGTCTGGATGATCTGGATCATGTTGACGTTGGGCATGTACTCGGTCAGCAGGCCCTCGAGCGTCACCATGCCGCGGGCGAACATCGTCACCACGCTCGGCAGCTCAACGTCATTCTTACGCGCGAGGTTTAACAGCGAGGTCAAAAACTCGCCGATATCCAGATCCTTCAGGTCAAGGCCCGCAAAGTCAGCCACGATAAAGTCAAGGTCGGACAAAAACGCTGAATGATCGAGCTCGGCCGAATCGCCACGCGTCACGGCGAAGCGCATGAGCGAATCCTTGAGCTTGGGCACGTCACCCTCGGCCACGGCGAAAATCATGTCCTTGACGATACCGCGATCGTGACTCGACATGCGTCCGACCATGCCCAAGTCGATAAAGTAGACGATGCCGTCCTTGAGAATGATGTTTCCCGCATGCGGGTCGGCATGGAAAAAACCGTCATCGAGCACCTGCGTCGAGTAGTCCTCGACGATTGCGGCACCGATCTTTTCCAAGTCATAGCCCTCGGCCACCAAGCGTTCAGGATCGGCGATCGAAATGCCGTCGACGTAGTCCATAACCACCACGTGCTCGGTGCACAGGTCCAGATAGGATTTAGGGCACGTCACGCCATGAACGCTCTTATGGAACTCGTAGAAGTCGTTGAGGTTTTTGGCCTCGGCCAAAAAGTTGGTCTCCTCGCGAAACGAGGTCCACAACTCCTCGACTACGCCGTGCAGGTCAACGAATTGATCGGTGTTGACGAACTTGGAAACGATACGCACCACCGAGCGGATGATATCGATGTCCTGTGCCATAACCTGCTGCGCACCGGGGCGCTGCACCTTAACGGCCACGTCCTCGCCCGTCACCAGACGAGCGCGGTGCACCTGCGCGAGCGACGCGCTACCGAGCGGGTTGGGGTCGATCGCATCGAACATCTCCCCCAGGCGCAGGCCGTATTCTTCTTCCAGACAGCTGAGTACGACCTCGTACGGCACCGGCTCCACGTCGGAGCGCAGACGACGCAGCTCGTCGCAAAAGCGCTGCGGCAGAATCTCGGACCGGTTGGCCAGAATCTGCCCCATCTTAACGAACATGGGGCCGAGTTCCTCGAGCAGGCGGCGCAAACGAACCGGCGTGAGGTTATCCCACACGCGGTACTTTTTGACCAGGCGAACAATCTGCCCGATGCGCTCGCGGCGACCCGCCGGCGTGAGCTGGTATTCCTCATCCGGCGCCATCGCGTCGGGCTCCTCGGGCACCATATCGACAGCGCGCGGCTTTTTGCGAGCGCCCGAGACGGCGGCATCGACCTCATCGACAACCGCCGCCTCGTCACCCAAAGGATCTAGATTGTTGTAATCGGTGGTGGAATCTGCCATCTGCGCTGCTACTCGGCCTCTTCGGTATCCTTCGCATCGTCGGGCTCAACGGACTCGACGGGCACCGAGGTCACGTTGTCCTCGACCGAATCGACGATGTCGCGCACATGGGCCAGGAAGGCTGTGCGCTCGGGGGCGGTCATGACGCGGACCCGGGCAAGGATGAGCTCGTCAAGCACACGCTGGGCCGCGGTCTCGCCCTGCATGCCCAAGCGCTCGGTCAGATCGGAGATGGTACCGCCGGCCTGCTCGAACATGTCGGACACACTGCGGGCGATATCGGGGGTGGTGGTGTCCTTGCGGACCTGCTCGCCCTTGGTGTTAAGGTCGTCGAGGACCTTCTTGCCGCCTTCGACAGCAACGGCGGCAGCGCCAAAGCCCACGTTAATGGCGCCGTTAACAAGCTGATCGAGTTTCATAACCATGGTTATCTCCAATCACAAACAACTGCATTGGCGTTCTTGTACCCAAGATTGAGCGAAAGCGACAAAGCGTTTTAGCGCTATTCGATCGACGGGAAATCCCTACCTCACGTTGTCATTCATCGCGAAAGAGTTCTTCATGGCGCAGCTCGTGGTGTAAAGCACCTTGCCCAGCAGGGCATCGGTCTCCACGCGAACACGCTCGGCAAAGGCCTCGTTGGCGCGTGCAAGCTCGGCAGGCACCTCGACCTCGGGCAGAGCGGCTACGGCAGCGTCGACGTCATGGACCTGCTTGTGGCCCATGCCACCGATCTTCTCCTGATAATCCTCGACCGCGCGGCCGCACTCATGGAAACGGACGTCGGCCAGGGCACCGATCAGGCGGTTGGCCCAGTAGAAGTTTTCGGACGTCACGCGAGCCTGCGTGTCGGCATAGTACTCGGGCATGGTCTCGACGTTGGCGTACAGCGGAACCAGCGCGTTAAACGAATTGGAGCCAAAGGCCATCCACTGCACGGCGCGATAGGCCGGCTGCGCATAGGGACGCAGCTGCAACACGGCGAGCTGGCTGTTGCGGTTGATGCCGATGGGGCGATAGGCGCCGCGCGTGGCGGGCGTGCCCTTGCTGCCGTAGCAGTCGTACTCCGTGCCCTGGTAGTGGCTCGAAAGCACGTACTTGATGTCCTCGATGGTCACCTTGCGCTCGGGCACGCGGCTCCAGGGGATATCGTCGCTCTCGGGCGTGTAGTCGGCCTCGGGACCGTCCCACACATCGCTGGGGTTAAGGCAGCGCTGCATGTACCACGCGCGCGGCGTGTTGTAGACATGGTCGCTGTCGCTGTGCGAGCCAAAGGCCTCGCGCGGGTTAAAGACCACAGCCGGGCCGTCGCCTTCGACGCCCAGCGTCAGGTCCAGATGCCACTCGGCCATCCAGGCGCGCAAGTCGGCGGAGCACATATGGTCGGCCTGGGCGCCCTCGGCGTCATCCAGGTCAAAGCTGTCGATACCCAGCTGGTTGGGCATGGTCACATAGGCGTCATCGGGCACACGCTTGGCAATCCAGTGGTGACCACCGATGGTCTCGAGCCACCAGATCTCGTCCACATCACTAAAGGCGATGCCGTTGTTCTCGTAGGTGCCGTAGCGCTCGAGCAGGTCGCCCAGGATACGGACGCCGTCGCGGGCGGACTTGGCGTAGGGCAGGACCAGGGTCACCATATCCTCCTCGCCCAGGCCACCAGGTTGCGCCGGCACATAGCCGTCCTCACCCTCGTTGCCCTTGGCGGGCACGTAGTCCACGAGTGGGTCGGCGCCGCGGACGCGCTCGTTGGTGGTGAGCGTCTCGGTTGCGGACATGCCCACATTGAGCTCGTTGAAACCGGCCTCGGCCCAGAGGCCGTGGCCCGGGACAACATCGGGGACGCTCGTGTAGCGCATGGGGTTATCGGGCAACTCAACGGTCAGGTGACTCAGGACGCTCGTGTAGACGCGCGGCTGCTCGTCGGGATGCACCACGCGCATACGCTTGGGCTCAAACACCCCGTTGGACGAGTCCTCGTTGCGGGCAACCAACGTCGACCCGTCGTAGCTCGCGTTCTTACCAACCAAAATCGTTGTGCACGGCATGCGCATCCTCCTTGAGCGAAGAAATCAAACGATAACAGTGTATCGCTTCGGCGCAGAAAGGGCGAAACCGCGGCGCTGGCAACCCCTGTGGTCAAAAAATGCCAAATGTGAGTACTGTCACCAATTTAGTAACATCAATTTTGCTACGTATGGGTGCCAAAAGTCTACATTTGTTCAAAAATTAGATGATGTAATTCCTCATAGGTCCAATAAAATAGGCTCTTTATCGATAATAAATATCGTTAGAGAGCCTATTTGACCTAAAGAATATGTGACTATCTTGGCAACAGTACTCATATTTGGCATTTTTTGTCCACGGGGTATAGAGCTAACCCCTCAAACAGCCCAAAACGCCTATTTCGATGCGCGCTCGGCCGCCTCGATCACGTGTTTGGCGAGGATCGCCGTCGTCACAGCGCCCACGCCGCCCGGCACGGGCGTGATGGCGTTAACGACCGGCTCCGCAGCATCAGAATCGACGTCACCCACCAACTTGCCAGCGGCCTCGTCCCAATTAATGCCAACATCAATGATCGTCTGGCCCTCTCGAACCGCATCCACGTCAATCGTACGCGCGCGTCCAACGGCGGCAACCACAATGTCGGCAGCACGGCACTCGGCAGCAAGGTCGTGCGTATGCGTATGGCACGTCGTCACTGTGGCATTGCGAGCCGTAAGCATGGCGGCAACGGGACGGCCAATCACCAGCGACCGACCAACGACCGCGACCTTGGCCCCATCCAGCTCAACGCCGTAATGATCCAGCAAAGCAAGCACGGCTTCGGCTGTGCAGGGGGCAAAACCCTCGCCGCGCCCCGAAAGCGTGGTGAGCAGCGAAGCCGGCGTCATGGAGTCAACGTCCTTGGCAGGATCGAGTGCCGCGGCAACCGCGTCCTCGTCAAGGCCGGCGGGCAGCGGGCGGAACATCAGGCAGCCATGAACAGACGAATCGGTATTGATGTCCTCGATGGCCGCCAACAGCTCGTCCTGCGAAACATCGGCGGGAAGCAAAACGCGGCGAGCCTCAATGCCAACCTTTTCGCAGCGCTTGAGCGCACCGCGCTCGTAGGATAGGTCGTCCTCGCGTTCACCCACGCGCACGATAGCCAGCGTCGGCACAACGCCGCGCTCGCGCAAAGCCACGCAGCGAGCAGCAAGTTCCTCAGTCAAAGCGCGAGCAACGGGGGCACCCTTCAGCAGTTCAGCCATGGCTATCCCCTCTTCCTTGCGGCGTCGGCGGCGCGGCGCGCCAGCGCATCGGCGCGCGGCAACCACATGTCGAGCAACTCATCACACGCCGTCTCGAGCTCCTCAGCACGAGCGCGATCCTTCATAGACGTGGTGTTCGCAAAGAGCGTCAAGCTCGCGCCCTGCATAGCGGAACGGCAGAACACGGCGCCGCACGCCACATCGGACAGCAGCTGACGCGAACCCTTGTCGGCCATGTCCTCGAGCAGCGCCAGTGCACGCCCGCAGGCATCCATAATGCGATACGGCGGCATAGCGGCCACATGCAGCGCATCCTGAATCGCGGTCGCTCGAGCCGGATCGCCACGCGGAATACCGTACGCCGCGGACACCTGCCCATATGCACGAACGTCCTCGGCAACCAACTCGACAAGCTCCTGGGCCAACTCATCTGCCTGGGCAAATGCGCGCGTCAGGTCATCCGCGCGATCGGCAAGCGCAGGATTGGTCGCACCGTAGCGGGCAACCATTCCGCACAGCGAGGCGCCCAGCGCGCCCACAAAGGCGCTCGCGCTGCCACCGCCGGGAACCGGCTCGCGTGCGGCAAGTGCCTCGGCAAACTCTCGACAGGTTTTATCCATCATCTCTTGGCTCATACGCACGCACCTTCAAGTCATATACATCGGTCAGGCGGCAACCGCCGACCAACCGCATCGAACACGTAATGGTGCTAAGTCTAGCCCATAAGCACATGGGCGTCAGCGCACCTGGCCATCGCGGATTTCTATGACGAACGATAGGCCATGCCAACGCAAACATGGGACACATGGCCCACGTTTCGAGACTCCCGAGCAGCGGCAACTGGGGCATACATATAGGTAAGGAGCCCCATGTTGGGGCAACGCTCATCACGGCACCGGACGACGAATGGAGGAATCACCGCACAGCAAACAAAGTCATCATGTGCACGCGCAACCGCCGCCCCAGCGATCCGCGGCACACGATGTCCCTGGCAGACAAGGAGGACGCCACCATGAAGAAAAAGACCCTATCGATCCTTTCCCTTTGCATCGCCCTCTTTGCCGCGTTTGCCCTTGTCGGCTGCGGCGGGAGCGCATCGGGCGGCAGCAGCGCCTCCAAGAGCGAGAGCAAGGAAAAGACCCCCGTCGCCAAGAAGACCGACTTTATCTGGTTTAAGGTCGAGATGCCCGAGGGCGTCGGCGTAAGCGACTCCGCCGGCAAGAACGCCGACAGGGTCCAGCTCACCTTCCCCGAAGACGAGAACGCCTCGGCCGATCGTTTTATCCCCGTTTGGAAAAAAGCGCTGACTGCCGAGGAATCCCACGCCGACCAGGCGGAAAAGAAGGGGGATACGTTCCAGTGGAAGGATGGCGGGTCCGTCGAGTATAACGGCAGGACGTGGCTCGTCGGAACGTACGAGGACAACAGTGGCATCACAACCCTCCTCTTTACCGACGTTGAGCCGGGAAGCGTCTACGTCCTCATCTCGAACTTCGACCAGCACAAGAAAGAAGCCGAGGCGCTCCTCAACTCCATCGAGTTCCCCGATGACATGGCAGAGGCAGTTTCCGAGGCACGCGAAGTCGAGATTTCGAGCATCGAGATCAAGTAACGGGACACCCGCACGCGCCTACGCGCACCAGCGCGCATGCGCCCATTAAAACAACGGGCGCCCAACCCGGGGAGGGCCGACAGCATCGGCCCTCCCCTCTTTTGGACCCGCGCATATTGCCACTTGTCGGCGCAATTCCAGCCCTCAGAATGGGACACATGGCCCACCCTAGCGAGCCGTCCACGCGTACAGTAAAGGCAGGTAATCCATGGGCGGTTACAGATCGAGGAGGACACGACCATGAAAAAGAAGGCCTTTGCGATTCTCACCCTCTGCATCAGTCTCTTTGCCGCGGTTGCCCTGGTGGGTTGCGGCGGAAGCGGCGGCGCTACCGGCAGTGGCGGTGGCAGCGGCGCAGAAAAGCCAGCCGTGGATATGAGGACCGACTTCATCTGGTTTAAGGTCGAGGTGCCCGAGGGCGTCGAAATCACGGACGTCGCAGGCGACACGGCCGATAGGGCCCAGTTTAAGTTCACCGAGAGCGAGCACGCCAGCGACCGCTTCATCCCCGTCTTCGACTCTGACAAGAACGCTGACGAGCTGTTCGACTACGAGGCCAAATGGAAGGCCAACTTTGAGTGGACCGAGAATGATCCCGTCAAGTACAACGGCAAGACCTGGCGCAACGCTTCCTATACACACTCGGGCGGCGTGACGACTGAGTACTTCACCGAAGCAGGCGGCGGCAGCGTATACGTGAGCATCGACAACGTCGAGGAGCACAAGGACGCCGTCGAGACCATGATGAAGTCTCTGGAATTTGCCGACGACATCGCCGAAGCCAAGACCGAGGCCATGGACGTCAAGCTCGACGATATCGAGATCAAGCGCTAAGCGACTGGCGAGCGCAACGGGAAACACGGTCGCAGTGCAAACAAGCGACGGTACCCCAGCGCTTCGCACCAAGGGAGGATCGGCTCGCCGGCCCTCCCTTTCTTATGCCGATAGCCGGCGAACGCGAGGGTGCCGGGCGGCAAAACCACCCCCAGCGCGGTAGCAGCACAAATAGACAAGCGCCCCAACGCGTCCGCCCGCCGATTTATGGCGCCGCGCAGACAATTAAGCCAACACGTTTAGACATCCGGGCAGTATAGTGAACAAAATGAGTGCATAACCGCACCCTGCGAACGGAGGAGTTATGACCGAACACCACGCCATCAGCCGCCGAGCATTTACGTTGGGCCTTGGACTCGCGGCGTTGTCGCCACTTGCAAGCCTGCCCGAAACCGCGGCATTGGGCATTGGCCCACGAGCGGCATTTGCAGACGACGCTGCCACAGCGTCGGTCAGCCTCGACAATTTCGTCATTCGCCTTCGCCCCGCGGGCTATTTTCGTACCGCAAGCGTTAACGAAGACGGCAACGTCATCGGCAACGTCTGCCATCTGTTTAATGACGGCACGTCCAGCAAGCTCATCCTTGAGAACGTAACGACCAAGAATGACGATACAAACTGGTATGCTATCCGCACCTTGCTCAATTTCGAAGAGCATAAAAAGACGGGCTACAGCATTTGGTCGGTCGATGGCGACTCGGACAAAGATGGAAAGGTTATCCACGTATGGAGTGGCGAGTATGACAACAAGCCCAGCCGCGCTTTTGCGTTCGAGCGTCAATCAAACGGAACCTATATCATCCGAGACCGCACGGTCGAGAAAGAAACCGAGAAAAAAGACATTAAGTACCTGGCAATAGAATCGAACGGCAAAGACCAGGACAACAATAAGATCTGCCATAAGAGTGAGAGCATTCCGTGGGAGCTCGAACTTATCGGTTACGACATGAAAAAGAACGATGCCACGGTTAGCAGCATCGACTGGATCACGTATAGCAGCTACGTCGATGGGCCATGTTGGATGAGCCACGTCGACGACGACAAGTACCTCGACGAACTGAGCATCCCGGGTACGCACGATTCGGGCACCTGCAGCGTGGACAACGACACTGAGCCCCAATCCTCGCAAGTAAAATGCCAGCAGGATTACATTCCCACGCAGTTGCTCGAGGGAATCCGCTATTTTGATATCCGACTCGGAAAGGGCAACGACCCCGGTATCTGCCACGGGGATTTCTACCTATTCAAAAAAGACGGGTACTATCTGCATCTCTCCGATGTCATCGGGTACTTTAAAACGTTTTTGAGCGAAAACCCGAGAGAAGCGCTTATCATGCTCGCATCGCGCGGCAACGACGAGGCTACCGATGACAGTGTTACGACGGCTTTCGCCAAGGTTATGGCCGATAACCCCGATCTGTTCTACACGTCGAGCCGCGTCCCCACGCTGGGCGAGGTGCGCGGAAAAATCGTCCTGCTGCGTCGATTTAGGCTCGACGGCGACAGCGTAAGCGGCCACACGTGGGGCCTCGACCTTACCGAATGGGATGACAAGATCAAGGCTCACTCCGACAGCGCCACTATGTGTCTCGTCCAAGACGCGCGGGGCTTTGAAGCCGCGGGGGAAACAGGCGACAAAGAGCCCTATTGCACCAAGGTATACGCCCAGGACAAGTACAAACTCACGGGAACCGACAAGCTCAGCTGGGTCGATAATGCGCTGAAGGAAACGACCGGGCGCACGCGCAACAAGGTGGACGTCGTGGACGATGACGGGGCCAATGTGCCAGTCCAGGAGCGTTGCTGGTCTATCAACTACACCAGCTGCACGGGTTTGTCGCACGGAGGCAATCCTTTTACCTCGGCACGAGTGGTCAACGAGCATCTGTACAAGAGCCCGTACATCAACCCCAGCGACAACAAGGATACGAAGTCAGATTACCTCAAGCACATTGGCATCATCGCATCCGACTTTGTTGATGCGGCGCTGGCCCGGAGCATCTACCAGCGCAATTACGATACGCAGCACAAGCAGACAGCTTCGTACTATCTCCCAGCCCGCATGCACATGACATATGGCGACTCGCTGAGCGACGCCTCGCTCCAGGACGGCAAGACCGTTGGCGAGGGTCATTTCCGCCTCGTCGACAGCAGCAACGTACTCAACGTGGCGGCTTCGGGCCATGCATTTGCCATCGAATATGTGGATGTCGACGCCTTGGGCAACGAGACCGTTACGGAGCTGCGGGGCTCCGTGCCCATCGATATCGATCCACGCGCGCTGACACCCCATTTTGAGGGACTCGAAGGCCTTAAGGTCGGCGAAGACGTTCGCGCCAAGATTGCGGCATCACTCGAGGGCAAGCTCGAAACCGATGCCTGCACGGCCCAGCTCGAGTTTATGCACGGCGCGAACGGCGCTCCGGGCACAGCAATGGCCGAGGGCGAAACATTTGCCGCAGGAACGTACTGGGTGCGCGTGAACGGTCTCTTGGGCGACGCGGCGCAGAACTACACGCTCGCCAGCGACGGAGCCGCAAGCTTTACCGTAGCGGCCTCGGGCAGTGCAGGCGGCACCGGCACCGACGGTGGCACGGGTTCCAACGCAGGCAGCGCTGATAAGAACGGTAAGGGCAACAAGGGCAAGAACTCGGGCGGAAAACTCGCCGACACGGGCGACGGCTCCGGCATTGCCGCCGGGCTCGCTGCCGCCGCCGTAGCGACAACGGTCGCCGGCGCGGCAATGCTTGCCAACGACCGCGAAAACGCTGGGGACGGTAGCGAATAGGCAAGCCGGCCTTTTAGACACATCGACTCAATGGGGGGGCGCAGGACACCGTTCTGTGCCCCCGATTTTTACCTTGGCCCAAACGCCGCCATAGGCTACATCACCATGTTCAGCGCGTTAACAAACTCCTGGGCCTTCGCACGGCTGCTCAGGCTAAAGACACAAGCAGTCAACAGCCTGTTACGCAGAAAAACATCGCGGCCCTTGATCCTGTTGACCCCCGTAATGTCCTTAAGATAGACAATCTCGGTGTGCTTGCCACCAAAAGTGCCCTTCTTGAGCACCTCAATACGGTTGGGGTAGATCTTGACGTCTTTATACCTACCCGAACCTTTGTCCTGGAATAGCAGCGTGTTATTGTCCATACGCGTCACTCCCGTGGGATTCGCTAAAACTGCCTCTATGGCCACCGCAAGGCCCCATGCGATGATGTCAGACAGCACAGCAATTCGTGTCCGCGCGAGGCTTTAAACTAAATGCAATAAAGATGCATTCCACAAGAGGAAAGTGGGGCGACAGTGATGGGCGAACTGGTAAACCGTGGAGAATCGGCAATCGTGCCAGAAGTTTTTTACAAGCAGGTTTCCTCGATTCTCAACGCCGCTCGCGACAAGGCCTATACCGCCGTTAACTTTGCGATGGTTGAGGCGTATTGGGAGATCGGCAAGAGCATTGTTGATGAGCAGGGCGGAGAGGAGCGCGCCAAGTATGGAGAGGCGCTGCTCAAGGCCCTCGCGATCAGACTTACCAAGGATTTTGGTAAAGGTTTTGAAGCAAGAGAGCTGCGTAAAATGCGTCAGTTCTATCTTGCATTTCCAATTCGGGACTCACTGCGTCCCGAATTGAGTTGGACACATTATCGCAGGTTAATACGCATTCCTGACCCCGAAGCTCGCACCTGGTACATGAACGAATGCGCCGATTCTCGCTGGAGCACGCGTCAGCTCGAGCGCCAGATCAACACCATGTTCCGCGAGCGCCTGCTTGCCAGCAAGGACAAGGAGGCCGTCACCCAGGAAATCCAAAAGAGCGCCCCGGCTCGTCGCCCCGAGGATATCATCCGTGACCCATATGTACTGGAGTTTTTAGGTTTCTCGGACGATACTGCGTTTCGCGAGAGCGGTCTAGAGCAGGCGCTCATCACGCATCTTCAGAAGTTCCTGCTGGAGCTTGGCCGTGGCTTCGCTTTCGAGGCGCGCCAAAAGCGCATCACCTTTGATGGGCGCCATTTCTATATTGACCTTGTGTTTTACAACTATCTGATGCGCTGCTTCGTGCTTATCGACCTTAAGACCGATGACCTTACGCATCAGGACCTGGGCCAGATGCAAATGTACGTGAACTACTACACGCGCGAGCTCATGAACGAAGGCGACAATCCGCCTATAGGCATCGTGCTCTGCGCGGACAAAAGCGACTCGATTGTCGAGTACACGCTGCCCGAAGACAACGACCAAGTGTTTGCCGCCAAATACCTGCCGTATCTTCCAAGCAAGGAAGAGCTGGCGCGCGAGCTGAGTGCCGAGTACCGCGCCATCAACGAAACGACTAATGGCGAAGTGCAAGGGTAGCAGCACGTTGCGACCGAAACGCCCGCACGCCTGTGAGCCGTCCCGCGCTGCGCTTCCCTACTTCCCAAAGATCGCAGCGAGCAAGCCCTTGCGTTTGGGCTTTTCTTCTCGGTAGGAACCCTCAGCTGCCGCTGCAACCTGGCGCGGTTGCTCGCCGCCTCCACGGCGCACGATCTGGTATAGGAAGGGCGATTTAACGTATTTGACTTCGATAGGCGTGGCGTGCACGGTACTTTCGCTCGACAGCACCACATTCGGATTGAGCGGTGCCACCACATGCGTCTCGCGCTTGTCGCTAAACACCACCGCGGCCGCACGACCCGTCTGGCCGTTTACGGCAATGCGCACCTGCTCGCCATCGCGGCTATCCGTCGCCGGACGATCGACAAAGCAGACCGGCACCATCACCAGACCGTCCTTTTGCTTGCGGGCCTTGCGCGCCCACATGCGAATGCTCTTTTTATTGAGCCCCAGTACCGCCTCGGCATCGTTGCCGGCAACGTCGAGCGCCAGCTTATCAATGACCACCTGGTCCTTGGTAGACGCATCGACGGAGACAACGCGGAAGTCGCCTTCCTGCATGGCCGGGTCAAACGGCCCAACCTTGGCAAAGTCCCACGGCTCCAAAATGCCCATAAGGCGAACGTCCAGGTAGTTTGCCCGCGGATACGCCCAGTCGAGCACCTCGTAGTACACCAGGGTCTCCTTGCTCAGCCCCTTGCCTGGGAAGGACGCCATCATGCGCAAATCCGCGAGCGCCATGGGGAAGTAGAAGAGCATCATGTCATTTTGAATCGCGTCTTCCACGTCGTGCCCGGCAAAGGCATCGGGATACTGGCGCACCAGCTGCAGCGCGTTGGCATGTGCCTGCTGCGGCGTTATCTCGCAAGGAATACCCTGCTCAGGCACGTACTCGGCACCAACGCCCATGGTCAGACGCTTGCTAAAGGTACCGGGCTTGAGTAGGTCGGCAACGCCGATCTTATTACCGCAGGACGGGCACTCAAACACGCGCTGGGTCGATGACCCCTCAAAGGACGCACCGCAGAAGGGGCAGGGAATGCTCACGTGCGCTGCCTCTTGAAACTCCTGCGCCGTGCCGCGGTCCTCCCACAGCAGATGCTCCAGAACCGACTGGTTGCGCCAGTACGAATTAAAGAAATACCAGTCGGGGTCCACCGGACGCTCGAGCTGCGACACATGGGTGAGCTTAAGCAGTCCATCGACAACCGTCAGCGGCGCATGACGAATGCCCAGGGCGCTCTTGGGCTCCCCCGCATCGGCCTGCCACGGGATGACCGTGCCGCAATAGGCGCACTCAAAGCTGCGTTTAGCCTGGTGTGAGTACATAGGACCGCCGCAGTTTTGGCATTTAATGGCAAACATCTCGTCCATGGAAACGTCCTCCTTTGCACAGGGGCTGTCGACATTAAGTATGTCGAACAAACAGGCACATGCCCATACCCATGTGGCCCAAAATGGACCACCCAGGCAGACGAGAAGGCTCGCTCGTTAGCACCGGCAGACCATTGCTGCATTTTCTGAGCATCGGTGCACAGCGCCTCCGCGCGAGCTACACTATCCCCTTAAACATGATTGTGAGGACGACCGCTATGCTATTTGTAAATCGGCTGGTACATACGCTTGTTCCCGGCAGCGAGGGCGAGCCGGTCGATACCTCCTGCCGCACCAACGCGGGCTTTGCCGCAAGCCTCATCTGCATTGGCCTCAACATCACCCTGTGCCTGGCCAAGGGCATCGCGGGCCTGCTCGCCGGCTCCGTCTCACTCATCGCCGACGCTTTCAACAACCTCTCCGACGCCTCGAGCAATATCGTGAGCCTGCTCGGGTTCCGCCTTGCCAGCCGCCCAGCAGACGAAGGCCACCCCTATGGCCATGGCCGCTACGAGTACCTCGCCGGCTTGTTTGTCGCCGTCCTGGTTTGCGCCGTCGGCATCAACCTGATCCTCGAGTCGGTCACTAAGATCATCAAGCCCTCCCCCACCGCCTACACGCTGGTCTCCCTAGCCGCTCTCGTCTTGTCCATGCTCGTCAAATTCTGGATGGCCGCATTCAACCGTGCGCTGGGCAACCGTATCGATTCCGAAACACTCATCGCCACAGCACAGGACTCCAAAAACGACGTCATCACCTCGGGATCGGTCCTGGCCGCAGCGCTTATTTCGCAGACGACCGGCTTTGACCTCGACGGCTGGGCGGGCCTGGGCGTGGGCGTCTTCATCTGCATCAGTGGCATGGGCCTGGTGCGCGACGCCATCAGCCCGTTGCTGGGGCAAGCGCCCGACCCCAAGCTCGTCCAGGCAATCCGCGACAAGATCATGTCCTATCCGCAGGTCTTGGGCACACACGACCTGATGGTGCACGACTACGGCCCCGGTCGTCAGTTTGCCAGCGCCCACGTGGAGATGCCCGGCGAGGGCGACGCGTTTGAACATCACGAGATCCTGGACACCATCGAGCACGACATCAAGCGCCAGATGGGCATTGACATCACGCTGCACTGCGACCCTATCGCCACCACCGGCGACGACCTGCGCGGCTGGGTCAAGCGCGGCGTAGCGCAGATCGACCCCGCGCTTTCCATCCACGACCTTCACGAACACGATGGCTTTGTGTCATTTGACCTTGTGCGCCCCGACGGCTTTGACATATCCGACGAGGAGCTGCTGGAGCTCGTCACGCGCATCGTGCACGAGCGCCGGCCCAACGTCTCATGCGTCGTCACGTTTGATTCGGGCTTTAGCTCGCCCGACCGTCCAGCAGAGCAGCTGTAGCCCACTTACCAGCTAGTTTCCCTGCACGCCCGAGATGCCGTTTTGCAGCGCGTTCCAGGCATCCGTCGCCATATCACCCAGGTTCTGAGCGGTGTCGCCCAGGTTCTGGGCCGTGTCGCCCAGCTCTTGGGCCTTGTCTCCCAACTCCTGTGCCTTGTTGCTCAAGTCCTCCAGCGTATTGGAGCTCGAGCTGTCGGTACCGCTTTGGCCGTCGGACGAGTTGCCCGAGCTGTTCTTGTGCGTGAGTTGAATTTCGAGGTTGCCGTTGTCGTTATAGTAGGCAGAAGTAACGACCCAGTTGGCATCGACGACGGGCGTTGAGCCATCATCAGTCAGGACCACGGCATTCGAAAGATCGGCGCCGCGCGACTTGAGGATCTTCTTGGCGTTGGACCAGTACTGCCCCGGGATATCGCTCAGATCGACGGTGCCGGACTGGGTAGTCTCAGTTTGCTCGGCAGCGGTATCGGCCGTTGAACTCCCTCGCTTGTTGAGCATGCCCGACACAATGGCAAACACAACCGACAGCGCAAAGAAGATCGCCAGCACGATGAGGATTTTCTTGATCACGCTCGACGAACGCGACGGCTTCTTCTCCTCGTCCTCGCCATATTGCGGAATCGACTTGGGGTACTCGCGATACGGCTCGCGCGACTCGTAGCGAGACTGCGCCGTGCGAGGCATATACGTCGTCTGCTGAGGCTGCGGAATGGGATTTTGCGGCAGGTCATCATAGGGATTCGGCGTCGAGGCGGCATAAGAATCCTGCGGCGCGTAATCAAACGGGTCCGGAGCTGCGTTGCCATAGGGGCCTTGCGAAGATGCAGCGTAAGAATCCTGCGCCGTGTCGCCATAGCCCATAACCCGGGTGGGCTCGGCAGAAGGCTGCGTCGCGGCGGGGTCGGTATAGCCGGGGTTGGGAACAACGCGGGTCGCATCGGCGCTATCGCCAGCCTGCGCGGAACCGTAGCCGCCCATCACGGTTGTCTTGTCCTGATCCATGCAACGATTCCTTTCCGTCGCGCGTGAGCCTCAAGTTATCCATGCATTCTACCCGCGCAAAAGCCTATGATGGGCAGAGCCCGTCGGTATCTACAAGACATGCGCGGGCCTAAGGATAAAAAAGCCCCGCCGGGCCTTGGGGGCACGGCGGGGCGGGCAGGCAGCTAGGGGCAACAGGCTTAGAACAGGCCGGTGATGTTGCCGTCGTTGTCGACGTCGATGTTCTCGGCCGCGGGAACCTTGGGCAGGCCCGGCATGGTCAGAACACTGCCAGTCAGTGCGACCACAAAGTGGGCACCGGCGGAAACCTTGAGCTCGCGCACCGTGATGCGGAAGTTCTCGGGAGCGCCCAGGGCCTTGGCGTTGTCGCTAAAGCTGTACTGCGTCTTGGCCACGCACACCGGCAGGTTGCCAAAGCCGTTCTCGCGCAGCTCGGCGAGCTGGCGCTTGGCGGCCGGCGTAAAGTCAACGCCGTCGGCGCGGTAGACCTTGGTGGCAATGGCCTCAAGAGCGTCGGCCACATCGGCGCCGTCCTCATAGGCAAACTTGAGCTCGCTCGGCTGCTCAATCAGACGCATGACCTCATCGGCAAGCTCGAGCGCGCCCTCGCCGCCCTTGGCCCAGACCTCGGAAAGCTTAACGTTGACGCCGAGCTTCTGGCACTCGGACTCGATGAGCGCAAGCTCGGCCTCGGTGTCCGTCGGGAAGCGGTTGATGGCGACCACGCAGGGCAGACCATAAACGTTCTGGATGTTGTCGACGTGACGCAGCAGGTTGGGCATGCCGGCCTTGAGTGCCTCGAGGTTCTCCTCGTTGAGGTCGGCCTTGGCGACGCCACCGTTGTACTTCAGCGCACGAGCGGTCGCGACGACCACGACGGCGCTGGGGCGAACGCCCGTCATACGGCACTTGATGTCGAGGAACTTCTCGGCACCCAGATCGGCACCGAAGCCGGCCTCGGTAATGGCAACATCGCCAAAGCGCATCGCCATACGCGTGGCCATGATAGAGTTGCAGCCGTGGGCGATGTTGGCGAAGGGGCCGCCGTGGACAAACGCGGGCGTGCCCTCGAGCGTTTGCACCAGGTTGGGCTTGAGCGCGTCCTTAAGCAACGCGGCCATGGCACCCTGGGCCTTAAGGTCGCGGGCACGGACGGGCTCGCCGGCAAAGCTGTAGCCGACGACGATCTCGCCCAGGCGCTCCTTGAGGTCGCTGATACTCGTAGACAGGCACAGGATTGCCATGACCTCGGAGGCAACGGTGATATCGAAGCCGTCCTCGCGCGGCACGCCCTGGGCCTTGCCGCCAATACCGTCGATGACATGGCGCAGCTGACGGTCGTTCATGTCGACGACGCGCTTCCAAGTGATGCGTTTAACGTCGATGCCAAGCTGGTTGCCCTGCTGGATGTGGTTATCAAGCATGGCGGCCAGCAGGTTGTTGGCAGCACCGATGGCATGGAAGTCGCCGGTAAAGTGCAGGTTGATATCCTCCATGGGGATCACCTGAGCCCAGCCGCCGCCGGCAGCACCGCCCTTAACACCAAAGACGGGGCCGAGCGAAGGCTCGCGCAGGGCCACGGCACTCTTGACGCCGCGACGACGCAGGCCATCGGCCAGACCGATGGTCGTGGTGGTCTTGCCCTCGCCCGCAGGCGTTGGGTTGATAGCGGTCACGAGGACGAGCTTGGCCTGGTGATCGGTCGGCTCGTTGAGCAGCGAATAGTCGACCTTAGCCTTGTCGAAGCCGTACGGAATAAGGTGCTTAACGTCGACGCCGGCGTTCTTGGCCACCTCGGTAATAGGCAGCGGCGTGACAGAACGTGCGATTTCGATGTCAGTAGGCATGGGCGGTCCTTTCGTTACCGAATGAGAAAAAGACCAATTCAGCATAGCACGGGCGCGCAATAGTAAAACACCCATAACCGATGAACGGCGATATGTTTACCCGATGCCCAGCGATAGCCCAACAGCCCGCCAAAACAAAGCGCCCTAAACGGTAGGTTCAATCCCCAGGTGCTCAAAGGTGCGAAGCGTTGCCTGGCGGCCCTGGGGCGTACGAATCATCAAGCCGCACTGCAGCAGATAGGGCTCATAGACATCCTCGAGCGTTCCCGGGTCCTCGCCCACCGCGCTGGCAAGCGTTGTCAGGCCCACGGCACGTCCGGAGAACGTCTTAGCGAGTGTCTCCAAAATGCGAATATCCATCCAGTCCAGACCAAGCTCATCGATCTCGAAGAACTCGAGCGCCTGACGGCAAATATCAAGCTCAATGGGACCGTTGCCGCGCACCTGCGCGTAATCGCGCACGCGCTTGAGCAGGCGGTTGGCAAGACGTGGCGTGCCGCGCGAACGCGAGCCGATCTCGAGCGCACTGGGATGGTCTATTGTCACACCCAGGATGGACGCCGAGCGCGTCACAATCTGCGCGAGTTCTTCGACCGTGTAGTAATCCAGGCGATATGAAATGCCAAAGCGATCGCGCAGCGGGCCAGTCAGCATACCCGAGCGGGTCGTTGCCGCCACCAGCGTAAACTTGGGGATATCCAGGCGAATCGAGCGCGCCGCCGGACCCTTGCCAATCACGATATCGAGGGCAAAGTCCTCCATCGCGGGGTACAGGACCTCCTCGACCGAACGGTTGAGGCGGTGGATCTCGTCGATAAACAGCACATCACCCGGCTGCAAGTTAGTAAGGATGGCTGCCAGGTCGCCGGTGCGCGCGATGGCAGGGCCACTCGTGGTCTTGATCTGAGCGCCCAGCTCGTTGGCGATAACCGTAGCCAGCGTGGTCTTGCCCAGACCCGGAGGGCCCGAGAAGATCACGTGGTCGAGCGTCTCGCCACGGCTCTGCGCCGCTTCGATCAACACGCGCAGGCTCTGCTTGATATGCTCCTGGCCGCAGTAATCGTCCAGGCGCTGGGGGCGCAAAGTGCGATCGACATCGAGGTCCTCGGCCGTCAGCTCCGAGCCCACCATGCGCTCGCCGTGCGCCATGGATGCCGCCGGCGAGTTGCCGGGCGTCGCCCACAGGTCCTGAGAGTCATCGGCTTCCCACATCACGCATCCATTCCGAGTCGCTTAAGCGCCGCGCCGAGCAAATCCTCGACACGCATATCCTGCCCATCATACCCGCTCAGGGCAACATCGGTCTCCTGCGGGCTAAAGCCCATGGAAAGGAGCGCCGCACGGGCGTCATCGATGGCCGAGGGAGCGGCAGCGGGCACGGGCATCGCAACCTGGCCGGGAATCACGTCGACCGGCACAAAGCCCTTGTCCTTGGCAAAGGTGCTCTTGAGCTCCAGGATCAGACGCTGAGCTGTCTTTTTGCCCACACCGGGCACCTTGGCCATGCCCTTGTCGTCCTCGGCCATCACCAGCGAATACAATTGCCCCACGGTATAGGTGGAAAGCACGGCGAGCGCCAAGCGCGGGCCAACGCCCGAGACAGACACGAGCCGATCGAACATCGTGCGCTCATCCTTAGAGGAAAAACCGAAAAGTGTCATGGCGTCCTCGCGCACCTGCATACGCGTGTAGAGGCGGACCTCGCCGCCGGGCGTCGGCAACGTGGCCGCAGTGCTGCCCGAGATGCCGAGTTCAAAGCCAACGCCCGACACGTCGACGACGGCCGAGCTCATCGTGGCCTCGACAAGCGTTCCATGGAGCTGGGAAATCATCAGTATCCGGTTCCTCTCTGTTGATAGAACTCGCCACCGGTAAGGGCACGGGTGCGGCTGAGGTTTACGTGGCAGATGGCGCAAGCCAGGGCATCGGCGGCATGGTCGGGATGCGGGTCGTGGTCGAGCTGCGTGAGCGTACGAACCATATACGCGACCTGCCGTTTGTCCGCAGCGCCGGTGCCCACAACAGCCTGCTTAATCTGCATAGGCGTATACTCGCCAATCTCGAGCGCGCATTCCGAAAGCGCCACGAGCGCGGCGCCACGGGCATGCGCCGTAGGGATGGCCGAGCGAACGTTGGCGCCAAAGTAAATGCTCTCGATAGCAGCGGTATCGGGTCGATAGCGCTCCACGACACCCTTGAGGTCGCGGGCGATATGCGACAGGCGCACCGCGAGCGGACTGCCTGCGCTGGTCTCGATGCAGCCATAGGCACGGCAGCGAACCTCGCCACGCCGCTCCTCGATAATCCCCCAACCCGTATGAGCCAAACCGGGGTCGATGCCCAAAATAACCAAGCCAACCTCCCCTCGTCTTTTACCAAGCGCAAGGCAAGGCCCCGCGCACTACTCACGAACGTCTGTTCTAGAATAACACAACGGGGTCAAGATGCTTAGTTGAAGTATCGGGGTTGAGAGCGAATCCCATCCCCAGTTTAGTTCTGCGAGAAGAATGGGAACTGTCGGGGATCAACCGGCGGATGCGGCATCGGGCCACCCTGAGGACCACCTTGCGGTCCGCCCTGGCCGCCCATCATCTTATCGATGGCGTCCTGAACCTCGCCCTCGAACTTTTTCATTCCCTCGTGCAGGCGGCGCTGGCCGTCCTCGGAGCGCAGCTCCTCCATCTGCTCGGGCGAAATACCCAACAGCTCGCCCAGTATGCCCATCATCTCACCACGCATACGGTCACTCGTATCTTCGTCGGCAAAACGACGCACCTCAGCGCGCGCCAGCGAATCGACCGTCATGCGTTCCTTGCCGTCGAGCCCCAGATCGGACCACGCGAGCATATACGGCCAGGCACGCTCGGCAAACGAACGGGCCGAGACGATCGGCGCCGTCGGCAGCTGGCGGCGAGCCGCCTCTCCCTGGCGCACGAGCATCAGCAGCAGCGAACATGCCTCGGGCTTGCCGGTGGCCATCGGAATGTCGTCGAAGGGACGGTTGCGGTCCACGTGCGCTTCGAGCGTGCCGTCGACCTCGCCCGGCTCAAGCCCGCCGAGCAGCTGCGCCGCGCGGTCGAGCATGTCGACCGGACCGTCGAGCGTCGAAAGCGCCTGCGCCAGCACGCGCTCCATGCAATCCTCCACCGCGTTGAGCGTCACGAGCTCCTGCGGCACCACGGCAGACGTACGGTTGCGTACGCGCGCCACAAACTCGAGGGTCGACAGATACACATCGCCAAAGGGAGCGTAATCGCCCTGGTAGCCGCCGCAAAGCGCCGGCGCCGCCAGCGCGTACTCGGTTTTGGACAGCGGACTCAACGCCATCGCACCCAGCTCGAGCGCCGTGTCCTCCAGCATGAGGCCCAGCGTGCGAGAGCGCAGGCGCTCGGCGTCGCCCGCCGACACATCGCGGTCGAGCACGCGCGCGGCATCCGGCGCATCGCGCTCAACCGTGCGAATATGCAGGCGCTCGGCAATGGCGCGAACGGCGGCACAGCGAGCAGCCTCGGCCTCCTCCTGCGCCGGCGTAAAGATGCGGTTGCGCCCCAGCACCAGGCCAATCACATTACGTGGGCCCAGAGCGTCGACGGCCAGCGCCGCCAGCAGGGACGACGGCAAGTCGCCCTCGAGTGCCACCACGGCGCGCGACGCACCGTGGGCCCGGGCGTTGTCGCGCACGGCGAGCACCAGCGCCTGCCACAGCCACTCCTCGGAACGGAACTCGGGCAGTTCGTGATCTTCCAGGGCATCGAGCATCACGCCGCGCTGAATCTCCTGAACCAGCAGGCTCTCCTCAAAACACGGCGCTTGGGCCACCACGCGACCGCAGTCGTCGAGCACAAACGAACCGCCGGTATACACCGACTCGTCATAGGCACCGACCGGCGCCATGCAGGCAAACCACACGCTGCGCTTGGATGCGATCTTGCGGTAGGCGCCGCTGCGAACGGCGGCAATGGCAGTAGTCTCGCGGTCGGTCATGTCAAACGCGTTGAATTGGAAATACGCAATGAGGTCAACACCGGTCGGCAACATCTCGAGCTCGCGGTCCAAGTCAAAAATCACGGCGATGCGCACGCCATCCACGTCGAACACCGGCGGCGCCCAACGCGTGTCGTTGTTCTCGCCACGCTGCAGGGCAATGCTCGAACGCGCCGGCACCACATGACCGTCCTTGAGCATCATGTAGTCGAGCAGCGGCTGGCCCTCAAACGAAACCGCCGCGGGCACGATGCAGATCATGTCAAGCTCCTGGATACGCTCGGCGACACCAGTCAAGCCGGCAAGCATGTCGTGCTCAAAGTCGGCAGTGCCCACCAGGCCCCCGGGCATGGCGCCCATAAAGAGCGAAGCCGGAACGCACAGCACGCGCGCCCCGCGCTCGTGGGCCAGACGAGCCTGGTCCTCGATGCGGCCGCAAATGCCCTCAATATCACCCAGGCGCATATCGATCTGTGCAAGCGCGAGCTTCATGGCTCAGCCCTTTCCGTCGTAAACCATCGAAATCGTAGTAAAAGCGCCGGCCGCATGATGCAGTCGGCGCTCGCATGTGCATATGCTAGCTATGATACCCCGAGCGGGGGCGCGCTCCTAGAATGTCGCGGACCACAGCCCGTGCAGGTTGCAGTAGGCATAGACGGTACCGGTCTTGGAACCGCCGGCAAAAAACGTCGCGGGCTTCATGCCGGGCTCAAGGTAATGGACCTCTAAGCGGCCCTCGGCCTCAAGGGCAATCCACTCAATATAGTGCTCGGGCAGGCTGGGGTGCTCGACCGAGCCAACGCGTGCGCGAATCACGTGACCGTCGCGCTCGGTCTCGACAACAGGCACGTGCTTCTCGTGCGCCGCGTCCTCAGTGTTTGCGGTCAGTTCCGTGCAACCGGCAGGGGTTGCAACGTCGTTGCCAAGGGCGGCAATGAGCTTACCGTCGGGGTCCTTAAAGAATTTCGCCATGATGTTCTCCTTTGCTGACGTGCCAATGTTCTTGATGGTTCTTATGCCCAAAGGCAGACAAACCATCCACGGCATTGCAAATGAACACATAACGGGCGGGGACGATGGGGCAGCGTGCGCTATCCGCCCTGGCGGCCCCACCCGAGCGGGTTAGCGCCCGTCGCCGCCCAGCAGCGCCAGAACATCTTCGCGGGTAAACAGCGCCGACGAGATGCCGTCGCCGCCGAGCACGCTGTTGACCAGGTCGCGCTTGGACTCCTGCATCTGCATAATGCGCTCCTCGATCGTGTCCTTGGCGATGAGCTTGTACACGGTCACGGTATGTTGCTGGCCAATACGGTGCGCGCGGTCAGTCGCCTGGTCCTGCGCTGCCACGTTCCACCACGGGTCGTAGTGGATGACCACGTCGGCCGCCGTCAGGTTAAGGCCCACGCCGCCCGCCTTGAGCGAAATCAAAAAGACCGGAACCTCGCCCGCTTGGAACTGCGCGACCATCTTGGCGCGGCTCTCCTTAGACGAAGCGCCCGTGAGCTTAAGGAAGGCGATGTCCTCCTTGGCCAAGCGCTTACCGATGATATCGAGCATACCCGTAAACTGGCTGAACAACAGGATGCGATGCCCGCCGTCGAGTGCGCCGTGCACGAGCTCCATGCACGTATCGAGTTTGGCGCTCCCCGCCTTGTAATCCTCGTAGTGTAGATGCGGGTCGCAGCAGATCTGGCGCAGCTTGGTGAGCTCAGCGAGCACCTTGAGCTTGTCCTTCTTAAACTCCCCAGCCTCGCGGTGCTGCACCTGCTGGGCGATGCGGTCCTGGTTGGCCAGGTAGAGCTTGCGCTGCTCGCCGGCAAGCTGCGCCATGACGGTGTCTTCGATCTTCTCGGGCAGGTCGGCCACCACGTCTTCCTTAACACGGCGCAGCACAAACGGCGACACGAGCGCCTGCAGGCGAGCGGCGCTATCGCCCTCGGCATGCTCGACGGGGCTCTCAAAGCGCTTGGCAAACGACTCGCGCGTCCCCAAAAGGCCCGGCATCAAAAAGTCGAAGATGCTCCAGAGCTCGGACAGGCGGTTTTCGATGGGCGTGCCCGTCAGGGCAAAGCGCACGCCGGCAGGCAGGCGCTTGGCGGCGCGCGCCACCTGCGTGAGCGGATTTTTAATGTACTGTGCCTCATCGAGCACCACGCGGGCAAAATCCCGCTCGACGTACTCGTCGATATCGCGCCGCATAAGGTCATACGACGTCACGACCACGCTATGCTCGGCCACGCCGGCGATCTGCACGCGGCGTTGAGCCTTGGCGCCCACAATGGCGCACACATCGAGCGACGGGGCAAAGCGCTCCAGCTCGGCAGTCCAGTTGTACACGAGTGAGGCCGGGCATACCACGAGCGTGGGCTTGGTGTCCCCCGCCTCCACGCGCGCCAGAATATGCGCAATCATCTGGAGCGTTTTGCCCAGGCCCATGTCGTCGGCCAAGATGCCGCCAAGGCCCAGGTGCTCGAGCGAGCCGAGCCACTGGTATCCGTCGACCTGGTAGCCGCGCATCGTTGCCTTGAGCGATGCCGGCACCGTAAAGTCCATCTTGCCGAGCGTGTCCAGGCGCTCGACGGTACGGCGGAACGCAGCGTCGCGATCGGCCTCGAGCGCCGGCGTGCGTGCGAGCATGCTGTCGACGAACAGGGTGCTCGACGCGGGAAGCGACACGCCGTCGAGCAGGTCGACGGCATCGACACCCAGGTCCTCGGCAAGGCCAAACGCGGCGCGCGCCCCCTCGTCCAGGCGAATGATGTCGCCGGACGTAAGGCGCGCAAACGTTTGATGGCGCTTGTACGAATCGAGATAGACGGCAAGGTCCGCGGCCGAAAGCCCGCTCGCGCCCAGCTCGACATCGAGCAGATTGCTCTTAACGGTCGCACGAACCGAGAGCTTGGGCGCGGGGCGGACCGAGATCTGGCGCAGACGGTCGCTGAGCATGACCTCACCCAGTTCGGACAGGGCGGACAGGCCCTCGGTCAGCAGGCAGAACAAGCGGGCGTCATCGCGCTCCTCAAACGCCAGACCGCCCTCGTAGAAATCGAAGTACAGGGCCGCCGTATCCATAACGCGAAACTCCGCCACCTCGTCGCGGGGCGGCACACCGGGGCGCTGCTCTTCGAAGGGGCTGCCCGGAGCGCCCAGGCTAAAGAGATCCGCCGACCAATCGCCGTAGGTAACCGTAATTTTGCAGGTCACGAGCCCATCGTCGACACCGATCGCCATAGCAAAGCTCGGCTCGGGTGCCACGGTATCGAGCGCGGCGGGCGCGGTGAGGTCGGTGTAGTCGCGCAAAATGGGCAGCGCCATACGGCAGAACTCACCCACCTGCTCGGCGGCAATATGGGCGGGCGTGCGGCACGGCAGCAAGCGCGACAAAAAAGGTGCGGCATGCTGAGCAAACGCAGCGTCGGTACGGCGCGCGCGGCGCGTGTCAACCAAGTAGGCGGCATCGCCCGACGCATAGCAGTACATATCGGCGGGCAGGCGCAGGTCATAGCTACCACCAGCCGCCGGCGCGATTTTGGCGGCAAGCAGCGGTGGGCGCTTAGCGGATGCCTCGCCCTCCCCTTGCGGAGACAGCTCAACCGCCACGTCGTAGGTGCGATGCGTCGTCATCCCCCGCGACCAGGCGGGCTCAAAGGAGATGGTCTGGCCGCGCAGCAGGTCCAGCACATATACGATGCTATGCTCGGACAGCGGCAACTGACGCTCGGCAACAAAACCACTGCGGGCAAAGTCGTACGACGCCGAACGCGAGCTTGTGATGTCATCGAGATAGGCAACTGTCGTCGCAACAAGGTTGAGCAGCTTTGCCGATGTTTCGTCAAAGGCCTCAGGTGAATGGACAAACGTGAGCTTCTTGCCATAGGAGAACGTGCCGCCGCGCACGTAGGCATCGGCCATGCCGTCGATGTCCTTGACCACGTAGGAGACCGATCCACAGCGAATGCGGAACTCGAGCGCCCAGCTAAAGCGGTCAGCGAACAGCGGATTGTAGTACGGCACCAACGAGGGCTCCAACGCCGCTTTGGGGGCGTCGGGATCAACGGCACCGGCAAGCTTGCGGCGCATGCTCGCCAGCTCATCCATGCGCGCGTCCGAAAGATCGGAAAGCGCCGCCACAAGGCTCGGGCTCGTGGGGACGGGCGCCGGGAAGGGAAAGTTGGGGTTGACGGCCGGCGCGGCGGACGCGGCGCGCGCGGGCTGTTTCGGCTGCGCCGTAAACGTGCGAACCGGCGTGCGCAAACCTTCGACGGGCTCGGCGCCGCTGGCATCCAAATACGCCAGCGCCGTGGCAATAGCGTGCTTACACATACCGGGATAGCGGTATGCGGCGGGGCAGTCGCAGTCGTAGTCGATAACCTCGTGCTCGTCCATATCGAGCGCCACGTGCGTCTTGTACAGGTCGCCGCGCGAGCCGCGCACCGATCCCTCAACCGTCACGTTTTTGGAGAAGCGCGAGCCGCTGTCCTCAATCGACAGCACGGCGCCGTTGAGCATGAGCGAACGCCCCTTCATAAAGGTGCCGCTCAACGCCGCCTCTTTGCGAAGCGCCTGCACAAACGTCCCCTGCGCCATCACTTCCTCCAATCTCACCCGGGGTAGCTTAGATCACCGTCACGCGGCCCTGGTTACCCACAATCGCCTTGGCCTCTGCCAGCAGCGGGATCGAGCGCGCGTTGACCTTGGCCGGTACTTCGGCACGCAGCACGCGCCCGTCCACCTGCTCGATAAAGATCTCCACGCGGTCGCCGCCCGGGTTGGTGGTGAGTACCGTGGCCAGACGCGCCATGTTGCCCTGGCTAAAGCGGCTGTTGGGCACCATGACCTCAAACACCTTGGGCTTGTTGTTCTCCTCGTTAAGCTCCAGCGGCACGATCTCCTGCGCAATGATCTGGTCACCGCGGTCCGAACGCTCGAGCTTGCCCTTAATGCGCACAAACGCATCGGACAGCTGTGCGCCGGTCTCGGGATCGACCTCGCCGTACAGATACCCCTCGGCCTCCTTGTAGGTCTTGGGGAACACCACGACCGTGGCCTCGCCTTCCATGTCCTCGAGCTGCACGATGCCCATGGGGTCGCCATTTTTGGTCACGCGCTTGGACACACTCGAGACCATGCCGGCCCACCACAGCGCCTTGCCCTCGGGAATCTCCTGGTTGATGGTGCCGCCCGTGGGGTTTTGCACCTCGTAGCCGGTGTCGATCTGCGAGAACGAGAAGTCGCGCGCCTTAGACAACGCGTACTCAAACGGGCGCAGCGGGTGGTCCGAGACGTAAATGCCCAGAACCTCCTTCTCCTGGCTCAGTTTAAGGTGGCGATCCCATTCCTGGCCGTCCGGGTCGGGCACGCTCACCTCAAAGCCCGAGCCCTCAACGTCACCAAACATGTCGAAGAACGAGGTCTGGCCGCTCGCGCGGTCCTTCTGGCGCTTCACCGCGGCGTCGATGATGTTCTCGGGGTTGTTCTTGTCCACAAAATGCATCATCTGACGGCGCGGATAGCCCGTGGAGTCGAAGGCGCCTGCCTTGATCAGCGATTCGATCACGCGGCGGTTGGCCTGGCTCGAGTCCACGCGCTCGACAAAGTCGTGCAGCGTCTTAAACGGGCCGCCCGCCTCGCGCTCGGCGATAATCGCCTGCGCCACGCCGGTGCCCACGCCGCGGATGCCGGCCAGACCAAAGCGCACGCCCTCCTTGGTAGCCGTGAACTCGGTACCGGACTCGTTGACATCTGGCGACAGCACGGGGATGCCGTCGTGACGGCATGCCGAGACGTAGTGCACGATCTTGTCGGTCTTGCCCGTATAGGACGTCAGAACGGCCGCCATGTACTCGTGCGGATAGTGCGCCTTGAGCCACGCCGTCTGCATAACCAGGATGGCGTAGCCGGCGGAGTGCGACTTGTTGAAGGCGTAGGACGCGAACTCGAGAACATCGTCCCAAATCTTCTGGGCGACCTCGCGCGTATAGTTGTTCTTGATGGCGCCGTTCATCCAGTGGTCGTAGGTGGTCTCGTCGGAGCCATCCTCCCAGTGGAGCACCGTCGACGTGAGCAGCTTGATCTTCTTTTTTGCCACGGGCTTACGGATGCGCGAGTCCGATTCGCCCTTGGAGAAGCCGCACATCTCGACGGAGATGAGCATGACCTGCTCCTGGTAGACCATGGTGCCGTAGGTTTCGCCCAGGATGTCGTCCAGGCGGTCGTCGTAAGAGACGGCTGGCTCCTTGCCGTTCATACGGTTGATGTAGGACGAGACCATGCCGGCGCCCAGCGGGCCCGGGCGGTACAGGGCGATCAATGCCACGACGTGCTTGTACTCGGTGGGCTTCATGTTCTTGATCGTGGCCGTCATGCCGGCGGACTCGACCTGGAAGACGCCGGCGGTGTGGCCGGAACCCATGAGCTTAAAGATCTCGGGGTCGTCAAAGGGAATCTCTTCCTCTTTGATGTCGATGCCGAAGTTCTTTTTGATGTTTGCCTTGGCCTTGGAGATAACAGTCAGCGTGCGCAGGCCCAAGAAGTCCATCTTGAGCAGGCCCATGTCGGCAACGGTATGGCCCTCGTACTGGGTAATCTCGACGCCGCCCTTGGTGTCGAGCTTGGTGGGCACGTGCTCGTTGACGGGGTCGCGGCAGATCAGAACGGCGCACGCGTGCACGCCCTCGCCACGGGTGAGGCCCTCGATTGAGAGCGCCGTGTCGATGATGCGGCGGGCGTCGTCGTCCTTTTTATATGCCTCGGCAAAATCGGGGTTAAACAGGTCCTCTTTGCCGGGTTGCTTTTCGAGCACCTGCTTGAGCTTGACCTTGGGGTCGCTCGAGACCATCTTGGACAGACGCTGGCCCATGTAGACCGGGTAGTCCAGGACGCGAGCGGCGTCGTTGATGGCCTGCTTGGCCTTGATGGTCGAGTAGGTGATGACGTGGGTGACCTTCTCGGGGCCGTAGAGCTGGCGAACGTGCTCCACGACCTCGAGGCGCCGCTCATCGTCGAAGTCCATATCGATATCGGGCATCTCGGTACGCTGCGGGGACAGGAACCTCTCGAACATCAGACCGTTCTCGAGCGGATCGAACGCGGTGATGTTCATGGCGTAGGCGACGATAGCGCCGGCAGCCGAGCCACGGCCGGGGCCGACGCCGATGCCGTTGTCCTTGGCCCATTGCACGTACTCGGCAACAATCAAAAAGTAGGCGGCAAAGCCCTTGTCGCAGATGACCTTGTATTCGTACTCAAAGCGCTCTTTGATGTTGACGCCGCCAATCTCGCGCGTGGCCCAATCGTCGCCATAGTGTTGGCGCAGGCCCTTCTCGCACTCGCGGCGGAACTGGCTCTCGTGCGTCTCGCCGGGGTCGAGCAGCGGGAAGCGCGGCAGGATGATCGAATCCCAGTCCAGCTCCACGTAGCACTTGTCGGCGATCTCGAGCGTGTTGTCGCAGGCCTCGGGGCAATACGGGAACATCGCCCGCATCTCCTCCTCGGTCTTCATGTAAAACTCCGAGCCGGTCATGCGCATGCGGTTGGGGTCATCGACCTTGGCATTCATGCCAATGCACATGATGACGTCCTGCACGGGCGCGTCCTCGCGGCGCAGGTAATGGAAGTCGTTGGTGGCGATAACCTTAACGCCCACCTGCTTGGCGATGTCGATGAGCGTGCGGTCCATCTGCTCATCGGTCAGGCCGTTGTCGGTGGTGATGCCGTGTTCCTGGATCTCGATATAGAAGTCGCCAGGTTCGAAGGTATCACGGAAGGTCTCGGCCCACTTGATGGCGCCCTCCATGTCACCGCGGTCGATGTATTTGGGAATGATGCCCGCGATGCAGGCGCTGGTGCAGATCATGCCCTTGGCGTGGCGGCGCAGGTTGTCGAGCGTCACGCGGGGCTTGTAGTAAAAGCCCTGCACGGCTGCCTCGGAGACCGTCTGCATCAGGTTGACGTAGCCCTCCTGGTCCTTGGCCAGAAGGATCATGTGGTAGAGCTCGGGCTTATGGTCGCGAGCAAGGGTCTCGTCCGGCGTAAAGTAGACCTCGCAGCCAAAGATGGGCTTGATGACCAGAGGCGGCTTGAGCTCGTCGATGTTGCCCTTCTCGTCCCACATGGCCATGTCCTTCACATACTGGGCATGCTCGCGCGGGTTTTCCTCGGGATCGGGCTCCACCAGCTCGTCGCGGCGATCCTTTTCCAAAAAGGCCTTGTCGTGACTCCAGGTTTTGTACTCAGGCGTGTTGTGGTTGACGGCGTCGCAGGCCAGCGCCAGGTCGGGCACGCCGTACATGTAGCCGTGGTCGGTAATGGCCACGGCGGGCATGCCAAGCTCAACGGCACGGTTGACCATATCCTGGATACGGGTTGCGCCGTCAAGCATGGAGAAAACAGTGTGATTGTGCAGATGGACGAATGCCATGTGATGAGCTCCGATGCGGGTTCGTGTTCTGACTGAACGATTTTACCGCACGGCGCGGACGCCACCCGAACCTAGCCAAACCCACACGGCTCCTACTGCAGTTGCGGTGAAATACGGACTGTTTGGCGGCTTTTTTGGCCAGAACAGTCCGTATTCCACCGCAAGTTATCTGAGGGCTAAAGGTTGTAGGTGACTACTTGAGGTTCGGCGGGTTCGACGAAGATGGTTGGATCCAGCTGCTCCACACGGACGAACTTGACGGTCACGGCCTCAAAGCCCGCCTTGTGCAAAACATCAGCGTAGACGCGCGCCTGCAGGGCGTGCTTCTCCTGCAGCTGTTCCGGCGTCTCGTCCGGCGTGCCGCCCGTCTTGTAGTCGATGACCAGCGCGCATGACGGATCCGCCGGGTTCGTCGCCAAAGCGTCGATGGCGCCCTCGGCATATGCACCGTAGCGGGCGATGTCCTCGTCCTCGCAGCCCAGCGAAAAGAACGGCACCTCGGCGCGAACGCACGGCCACGCGAGCAGGTCGGCACGGACCGCCGACTTGAGCCAGCGATCCAGGGCAACGTCGAAGCGTTCGCGCTGTTCCGGCGTCAGGCGCCACAGGCGAGCCAGGGCGTCGGCGCGCTCGGCGGGCAGCGCATCGGCACCCATCTCGATCAGCCACTGGCAGGCGGCATGGAACGCCGAGCCCAGCGCCATGGGGTTGCCGGCGGGCTCAACGGCGGCCACGCCTGCATCCGTCATCTCGGAACCATCCGACTCCGCATCATCGCCGGCCTCGTCCATGGGCGTGTGCGCCTCGGCGGCACGGTCCTCGGACTCGGCATGCAGCGCCGCGGCAATTGACGAGTAGCTGTACGAATCGCGCGCCGGATACGGGCAGGCGCCCATGCGCACGCCCACCGTCTGGGGATACACGAGCTCAAACGCATCGGGCTCGGGGTCGGCAGGGCCGGGAACGGCGGCGCGGGCATCCGCACCGGCGCCCTCCGGCTCCGCATCGCCGCGGACAAGCCTGCCCTCGGCATCCAGAGAAGCATTGGCCTCAAACGCCTGCTCGCCAAACGTAAAGTCCGCCAGCGAGATGAGCTCGTAGTCGCCCGGCTTGGAGTTGTCGAACACCAGGCGGTCGGCATCGAGCTGCGGCATGTCCAGAGCGTCGGTAGGCAGAATACGACGCAGCACGTCATAGGTCAGATCGGTCTCGACGTCGAAGGTCGGCGCCGTCACCTTGCCGCGGCTCACGCCGGCATCCATCGCCAGAATGACCAGCTCTCGCGCACGCGTCATGGCGACATAGAGCAAGCGAGCCCGCTCCTCGAGCGAAAGCTGCAGGTCGTCGTTACGCAGGCGGGCAAATGCCTCGGCGGGAGAGCCCGTCGCACAGACGTCCTCCATGAGCTCTGGCGGCAGCCACAGCGACGTGCCCTTGCCCTTAAACGCGTGCTCAAACTGCTTTTTGACGTCATCGCCCTTCACGAACGTGCCGTCCGCGAGTTTAACGCCGTCGAAGCGTGCCGGCAGCGCCACGACCTGCGCTCCGCGCTCGACACGCCCCATCTGAGCCGCACCCGAGGACTTACGCACGCCAAAGCACTCCGCAACCGCCACGACCGGATACTCCAGGCCCTTGGAGGCATGCACCGTCATGATGCGCACCGCGCCGTCGCCCTCCTCGTTGAGGGCGCCTGGGGCCTCCTTGCCCGCCAAGAAGCGGTCGAAGGCGAGCGCGATGGAGCGCGGCGAGTTACCGAACTCGGCCTCCGCCTCGGCCACGGCGTCGAGCGCCTTGAGCACGTTGGCGGCGATGGCCTTGCCCTCGGGACCACGCTGCGCCAGACGCACAAACCAGCCGGAGGCGTTGACAGTATCGCGCGCGATGGCGGCGAACGAATCGCGCCCCACGCGACGAAGCGCATAGCGCAGCACCTCGCGGGCGCGCGTCAGCAGCGGCAGATCCCGCAGCCCCGGCACATCGCAATCGCTCATGATGCCCACGTCGATGTTGCGGCGCGAGGTCTCCCCCGTCTGGTCGTCCAGCTTGGTCGCCAGCGCCAGGAACTCCTGACCGCCGAGCGCAAACATCGGCGAGGCCAGCAGCGGCATAAGACCCTGCGCCGTATCGGCCGGGTTAGCAAGCGCGCACACCAGGGCACGCACCGTTTGGACCTCGGCAGCCTGGGCAAAGACCGAGCCGCCCGCGATGACGCAGTCGAGCCCCTGGTCGCGGAAGGCCTGCGCATAGACATCGGCGTTGGTCATGCGGCCCAGCAGCAGGACCATGCTGCCCTGGGGCTGGCCCGCTTTAACGAGTGCTTGGAATCGCTCCGCAATCGCACGAGCTTTCGCCTGCGTTCGCTCCTGGGTGCTGCCGCCGGCAACGAAGACCGCCTGGCGGCGCGACGCCTTTGCCTTGAGCTTGTCCTCGCGATCGTCACTCGGCTCAAGATCCAAGAACCCCTGCATCAAACCACCGGTATCGCCGTCAAAGACGCGCGCCACATAGTGCAGCACCTCGTCGTGGCTGCGGAAGTTGCGCACGAGTTTGACGAGCTCGCCGGCGGGGGCATCGGACGTGGCGACCGTCTCGGACGCCGTCGTCGAACCCACCTTGCGCTCCTGGCGACGGAACACCTCGACCTCGGCACCACGGAAGCGGTAGATCGACTGCTGCGCATCGCCTACGGTGCACAGTGCGCGCTCCCCCGCGCCCGTCAGGTAACGGATCAAATCGACCTGCATCTGGTCGGTATCCTGGAACTCGTCGATCATGACCATCTTAAAGCGGCCCTCATAGGCCGCTCGAATAGCCGGATAGTCGCGCAGTGCCTCGTACGCCATACGCAGTAGGTCGTTGTTATCGAGCGCGGACCGGCCGGCCTTCAGCGCGCGATACTCAGCCTCCACAGCACGAGCAAGCCCCACCAGCGCATCGAGCGCCGGACCGCCGCAGGCAAGCACGATATTGATAAATGCATCGGCGGCCTCGGCCTTGAGCAGCTCCACCTGCTCCTTAGGAAACGCCTTGCTCGCCCGAGGCATGCTGCACGACATCATGAGTCGCGCCGCATCCTCCATGGTTTTGCCGCTCGCCTCAAACGCGTCGATGGCATCGAGTGCCACCTGCGCTTTCTCGGTCGCGGCCTTGCTTGCGCCCAGCGCCGCACGATAGGCATCGGCGAGTGCCGAGGTATCGGCCTGGCCGCGCGCCACGCACACGTCGTCCATACCGCCCGGCAGCTGGCTCGAGAGCTCCAGCAGCTCACGCACCAGGCCCTTGATGGTGGTGCCGGCGCCAAAGAGGCCACCCTCGCCTGCCATGGGATACCAGGCGTAGAGGCTTTTAAGCGAAGCGGCGAGCTCGGGGGCGGCATCGGGCGCCGTCGCTCGGGCCAGCACATGCTCAACAGCCTGATCCATAAGCTCATCGGTATCGGTAAGCACCGTGAACTCGGGATCGATGCCCAGCTCCAACGCATGCGCGCGCAGGATGCGCGAACACATGCCGTGAATGGTCGAGATCCACGCATCGTCGACGGTCAGGGCCTCCTCGTCCATACCCTCTTCGATAAGCGCGCGACGCACGCGGTCGCGAATCTCGGCCGCGGCATCTTTGGTAAAGGTAATGGCGAGCACCTGATCCAGATGCTCGACAAACGGACCGGATTCGGGCGAGAGCGCATAGACGATGCGGCGCGTGAGGGTAAAGGTCTTGCCCGAGCCGGCACCTGCCGAGACAAACAGCGGGCGGTCGAGCGTTTTGACGACTTGCAGTTGTTGCGGCATCAAAGTCGAAAGATCCATGGTCTACACGTCCCTCCTTACAAACGTTCCTTCGTGGTTATACGAGCAGCGCGCATGCACGGCCTGCGTCGACGCCGGGTCGACGGCGGCAACGTTGCCCGCCTCGAGCTCGCGCAGGCGCTCGGCGATGCCGTCCTCCACGCGATCGAGCAGGGCGTCGAAGTCCATGCTGCCGCCCTCGCCGGGAAAGCCCTTCTTAAGCCCCGGGATGCGGCCGTCACCACGCTCCTCCTCGAGCAGCTCGGCACTCGCGGCGCCTCGCAGCGCCGGTTTGCCGCCCTTGGTCGAAAAATAGAGCGCCGCGCGGGTGTCCAGATCCAGCGCCCGGCGCATAGCCTGCGCATAGATAAGCGTCTGGGTATGGGGCGGCAGCCACCGCGGATCGTCGATGGGCGCCGTGCCTGATTCCTCGTCGCGCACCGTAGGGTCGGCGAGCTTAAACTCCTCAACGCCCGTGCGATGCTTGTAGTCGATTACCACGGCGCGATTCTCGGCGTCCACGTCCACGCGGTCGATGCGCCCGCCAAGCGGCCAGCCGGCATACTCGACCTGGAGCTCGTTGAACGCAAACTCCAGGTAGCGCGGCGCGAAGGGCGCGAGCGCCTCGGCTTCATAGGCAAGCACGCCCTCCAGCTGCGGCAAAATCTCGGCCACTTGGCGCTCCTCCACTGGAGAGAGCGGCACCAGCGGGCCCTCGGTACCGCGCTTGCCGGCGTGCTCGGCCAGGGTCTCGGCAAAGACCTCGTGCAGCAGCTCCTGAGCACGTGGCAGGTTCTCGGGCGTCACGCGCTCCATGCCCTCCTGGGGCAGACGGGCATGCAAGTACTCCAGCACGTCATGGACAAAGTTGCCCTTCTCCATGTTGCCAAAGCCGGCGTCGATCGACTGGGGTTTGACGCGATACGAGACGAACCAGCACAGCGGGCAGGTCGAATAGGCCTCGATCTGCGAGGCAGACGTCAGGCGCGGCACCAGCGGCGCATCCTCGCCCTCGCCATCGCGACGGCGCAGGACCAGATACGGAATGGCTTCATCGCTCAGATGCTGAGGAGCTTCGCAGGTCACGCGCTCGCGCCTAAGACCTTCGCCCGCCGCGGGATCGAAGTCCCTTACGATATCGCCCTCACCCACGCACTTCGCCTTGTCGGCGCCAACGGCCTTAGCGTCGTCAGCGGCCTTGTCGGCGTCAGCGGCCTTAGCATCGTTAGCGGCCTCGGCATGCGCCCGCAACTCGGTCCACACGGCAGCCGGGTAGCACTCGCGCGCCTGGCGATCGTGCGTCACGCGGGCAAGCGCAACCGGACCGCGCGCGGCCTGCATCGCGCGGCCAAAGCGCACGCGCAACAAGGCGGCAGGCTCAAGCGTCACACCGCTGCGGTCTAACTCTGCCGTCAGCGTTGCCAGCGGGCCCTCCTCATGTGAGAGCGGATAACTGTCCAGGTCGACGTCGGCAAACAGCACGGCATCGTAGCTGCCGGGGCGCAGAGCCGCCGCATCGGCAAGCGAAGCAAAGCGAACCTGGGCGCGTGGCGCACGGTCAACCTCGTAGGTCTCGTAATCGTAGGCGGCGCTACGCTTGTCCACCTTGGTTCGAATGTCATCGAGCACGGGCACGGTCGCGGCCTGCGACACGTCGAGCGCACGGGCGCCATTCATAAGGATGTCGATGACGTGGCGCAGCAGGGCCACCTCCGCCTGGCGACGGGCCTGACCGTCGAGACCGCCAAGTGCGCGATCGGGCAGTGCCTCGGCAACGGCAAGCATGGCCTTGAGCGCCGTCACGGGTTTGTCGCGCCACAGCGCCTGGAACACGTCCGAGATCACGCACGGCACGTTCTTAAACCAGTTCTCGTCGCTCGCCGCTTTACGCGCGCCCCTCACCTGGCCCTGCACGCTCTGCAGCAGGCTCTTGACGCCCGCAGTGGTCTTGCTGCGCGACAGTCGCATATTCTTGTCGAACGTGCGCGCGCTGGCGGCGTCGGCACCCGAAAGCGGGCTGTAAATCCAGTCGGTAAGCTCCGGAGCGGGCCACCACTCAGTCTTAGAAGCTGCCCCTTCGTCGGCGGCCTTCATACGCTCGATCAGGTTGGCGAGCGCCGTGAACTGCCTGCCCGCAATGGATTGGGAAAACGCCGTGAACTCGGCCGTCTCGGCAGCAACGTGGCGCGCCGCCAAACGAGCGGCAAGCTCGCCGAACAGCTGGGGTGCCCGGGCAGAAACAACGAGCACGCGTACGGGGTCGGCGGGTGTTGCAGCAGCTTTATCGTCCTTGGACTCCTTGTGCGCTTTCACCAACTTATCGATGACGTCCGCATAAGCATGGGCACGGGCATGGGGGCCGGCGACCTCAATAAAGGCAGGCTGAGCAGCGGACTTGGAGGCAGTCTGGGGCGCGGCGGCGCCCTCCCCCAGCGGCGCGATCTCAAACAGCACACCGCGGACATCAAATGCCGCGGCAAGCTCCTCGCGCATCGCCGCTTGCTCGCGGGCAAGCAGCACGACAACCTCTCCCCCGTTGTTTGCCACGGCGGACAGCAGCTCGAGCAGGCTATACGTAAATGACGTGACGCCGCGCACGCAAACGGCGCGGGCGCACCCCGGCAGGTTGTCGGCCAAAGCGCCGGCCATAATGTCAGCCGCCTCGCAGGGCTCGACCATATCTCGACGGTCCAAACCGCGCGCATAGGCGCACAAAAGTTCAAACACGCGAGCCTCGGCGTCGCTTTTGGGCTTGGGCTTGCAAACGTTGTCGCAGCAACGCTCGGTGCCTGTCCCTGCCACACCCGGCAGCACATCGCGAGCCATACGCGCGAGCATACGCACCGTGCCCTGGCTGCGCGAAAGCGGCTGCAGGTCGGCGTCGTCGAGACGCGCTACCATGTCCGAAAACAGCATCTGGCGCTGCAGGTTGTCGACGAAACCGCGCCCGTCGCCCAAAAGCTCCCAAAGCGAGCGAAGCCACGATGTAGGCGTCTTGTAGTCAATACCCAGCGAAACGCCGGCTTCCGCCGCATCATGACGGCACAGGTCGAGCTCGGCAAACGTTGGCGCCAGCAGCACGGCACGCCCGTGGCGGGCAATAAGGTCGGCAAGCAGCGCCGCCTCGGCATCGCTCAAATCCGCGCCGGCGTTGGTGGTATAGATTCGAACAGGCATGGTCCTCCACTCAAACCGTTCGCAATATTCAATGCTTCCATCCTACCCGCCCGCGCGGACAGATTTGCCCCACGCCAACAGATTTGACCCCTTGGAGACGGAGGAAAATGGATCACCGAGGAGGTCAGTCTAGCCCAGTGATCCGTTTTCCTCCGTCCCCAAAGGATCAAAAAAACCGCCCCCGAAGGGACGGTTCTGCGCAATTCGTTTTTACCGCTGGCCTACTCGCCATCCTCCAGCTTGATGAGGATCTTGCGATAGCCGCCGTACTCGCCGTTGAGTGCCTTTGAAACGCGACTCACCGTAGTGGACGAAGCGCCGGTGCGGGCCTGAACCTCAACATAAGGCTCGCCCTCATCCAGATAACGCGCAACCTGCAGACGCTGCGATAGATCGCAGATCTCGCGCGGCGTGCAGATATCGGTCAAAAACGCTTGGATATCCTTCTCGTCATCCAAAAGACTAAATGCGTGGACCAGCTGCTTGACATCAGGCTTGTCAAACATGTTCTCGATATTCATCGATCACCGCCAAACCCGCCAAAAGGCATCGAAGTTGATACTGACATCGGGCATCGTTCGCCCGTTCTATGCAATAGGGCAACGCCTGTGGCTTTTGCCCGTAGCAGTTTAGCACACCACCAAACTAAAGCGACAAAACTCTCTGCCAGCGGCGCATTTTCTAGGACGAACGCCGTTTTGAAACCGAATGCGCACGTAAGCTCCACGAATATCTGAGACAATGGGCGGCCGAACAAGGCGGCACACCCGAGCGGCCGTCCAAGCTGCCGCAGCAAACCGCTTCACGCGACACCGACGCACCCTGCGCAAGAAAGGATTCACACCATGCGCTTTATGCTTAACTGGCTCTTTACCTCGATCGCCATCGCGATTGCCACGTTCCTCGTCCCCGGCATCCAGCCCTTCGGTTTTGCCGAGGCCTGGGTCTGTTTCGCCTTCGTGGGACTGTTCCTGAACATCGTCGATTCGCTCGTCAAGCCGTTCCTGACGGTTATCTCGCTGCCGCTCACGATCATTACGCTGGGTATTTTTCAGCTCGTAGTCAACAGCTTTATGCTCGAGCTGGCCAGCTATCTGTCGGTCAATCTGCTGGGCGCGGGTATCTCCATCGCCAGCTTTGGATCGGCCTTTATGGGCAGCATCCTGGTGTCCATCATGCGCAGCATTCTCGATAGCATCGCCGAGGGCTAAAACGGCCATTCCGGCCGCGCCCGTCTCAACAGCCCAAAACGAAGGCCGCCCATCGCAAAAATGGGCGGCCTTCTTATCTGCCAAGTCTCAAAGGGCGAGAGAATCTGCCATTTCCACCCTGTCCCCACATGGCAGGTGTGGGTTAGATGACGTAATCGTAGCCTTCATTGGGAGCGACAAGTTGATCGAGCGTCACACCGTCGAGGTAGTCGTTGATGAGCTTGTCAAGGTTCTTCCACACGTCGAGCGTGGGGCACTCATCAGATCGCGAGCAACCCTTGCAGTCGCCATCCAGACAGGCGACCGGCGCCAGGCTGCCCTCGGTCAGGCGCAAGATCTCGCCCACCGTGTACTGCTCGGGCGGGCGTGTGAGCACATAGCCGCCGCCCTTGCCGCGCATGCCCGAGAGCATATTGGCGCGCACGAGCGTCGCCAGAATATTCTCGAGGTACTTCTCCGAAATACCCTGACGTGCCGCAATCTCTTTAAGCGGGATGCGACCGGCCGCTTGGTGCTCGGCCAGATCGACCATAACGCGCAGGGCATATCTGCCCTTAGTAGAAACCAACATATATAGTGCTGCCTTTCGGTCTTTTAGTTCGTTGAAATTCTAGCCGAAAAATTGGCTTTGAAAATACCCGTTCCGGTCAAGATGGTTAATCAACTTGCAATAAACTCCTATTTCCTATTGCATTACTAGGCTTTAGTGTCTAGTATGCTTCCCAACAGCAAAACGAACAACCTATAAGGTTTGTGGGTTTCGCTGCGACACACACCGTAAAACCACACGGTATCCAGTCATTTGAACACTTTGGAGGTTCACCATGAGCAATGTTTACACGTCCATCGATCAGCTTATCGGCCACACCCCGCTTCTGGAGCTCACCCACTTCGAGGCCGACGAGGACCTCAAGGCCCGCGTGCTCGTCAAACTGGAATACTTCAACCCCGCCGGGTCCGTTAAAGACCGCGTCGCCAAGAACATGATTGACGAGGCCGAGAAGGCCGGCAAGCTCGTGCGTGGCGGCGACTACACCATCATCGAGCCCACGAGCGGCAACACCGGCGTCGGCATCGCCTCGGTGGCGGCGGCTCGCGGCTACAAGGTGATCATCACCATGCCCGAGACCATGTCCGTCGAGCGCCGCAAGCTTATGCAGGCATACGGCGCACAGCTCGTGCTCACCGACGGCTCCAAAGGCATGAAGGGCGCTATCGCCAAGGCCGAAGAGCTGCAGAAGGAGACCCCCAACAGCATCATCGCCGGCCAGTTTGTGAACCCCGCCAACCCCGCCATCCACAAGGCCACGACCGGCCCCGAGATCTGGGATGACACCGACGGCAAGGTCGACATCTTCGTCGCCGGCGTTGGCACCGGCGGCACCGTGACCGGCGTGGGCGAGTTCCTCAAGGAGCAGAACCCCCAGATTCAGGTCGTCGCCGTCGAGCCCGCCACCTCCCCGGTGCTCTCCAAGGGCCAGGCCGGCCCGCACAAGATCCAGGGTATCGGTGCCGGCTTTGTGCCCGACGTCCTCGACACCCAGGTCTACGACGAGATCATCCCCGTCGAGAACGACGACGCCTTTGCCACCGGCCGCGCCGTGGGCCACAAGGAGGGCATGCTCGTGGGCATTTCGTCCGGCGCCGCCGTGTGGGCCGCACTGCAGCTGGCCAAGCGCCCCGAGAACGAGGGCAAGACCATCGTGGCGCTGCTCGCCGACACCGGCGAGCGCTACCTGTCCACGGCACTCTTCCAGGACTAGAGCTCTCGTTCTTAGAACGAGTCCAAGGCACGCCGGTCTCCCCTCTCTTCTGGCAGGGTTGATTTCCGATCTCAGCCGAACACATTGAGCGGATAGGCCGTTCCCGCAGTT
>URIA01000007.1 GCA_900547765.1 uncultured Collinsella sp.
GCGCTGGGAAGTTACCCCATGCGGACGGCTGCGGGGTCTTTGTTGCGTTCGTACAAGCAACCCAACATATATATCTGAATTTGGATGGGAGGGGCTTGTTGCTGTTGGGGGGCATTGAAGCGCGAGTGGCACTTTGGGATGCGTGGCGGCCTGGGTTGGGGCGATGCTTTAGGTTGAGCCTCTTACTTAGTTGAAGAGGGGTTTTATGGCTGATAGGTAGTCTTTGGCTACGTCCTCTTTTGGGGCTTGGAAGTTGTGCCAGGCCCACCATTGGACCATTCCTACGAAGCTTGAGGCTATGTGTTGTAGTAGGAAGCTTCGGTCCATGGTGGCGGAGGGGCCGTTTGGGTCGGTAGGGACGGTTTCGGCCGCGCGCGACATGATGGTCTTGCGGAGACAGTCGGCGAAGACGCGTGAGCCGGCGCCGGCTACGAGGGCGCGTACGCCCTGACGACGCTCCCAGAGGTTGTTGAGGATATGCTCGACCTGTACGAGTGGGTCGTCGAGGGGCGTACCGTCATCGTCGAGGGCGTGGGCGCAGATATCGCTCACGAGCGCGGCGAGTAGGTCGTCTTTGCTCTTGAAGAGGCCGTAGAACGTGGCCCGACCCACATGGGCGCGAGCGATGATGTCACCGACGGTGATCTTGTTGTAGTCTTCCTCGCGCAGGAACTCAGAGAATGCCGCGACGATGGCGGCGCGGCTTTTTTCTTTGCGGGCATCCATGGCTATGCATCCACGTGAACGAGCAGACAACGGAGCGTGCCGGAGCAACCCTCGTAGGGGCGCTTGCCGGCGCCGTAGCCGACGGCCTCGATGCGGTAGCGGGCCGGCAGGTGCTCGGATGTACGCAGCGCGGTAACGATGGCGGCGCCCGTGGGCGTCACGAGCTCGCCGGCGACCGGTGCGGGCGTGAGGGCGATATTGCCCGCCTGGCATAGGTTGACGACAGCGGGGACGGGAATGGGCATGAGACCGTGGGCACAGCGGATGGTTCCGTGGCCCTCGGAGAGCGACTCGACAACGATGTCCTCAATGCCCAGGTCATCGAGGCAGATGGCGACAGAGCAGACGTCGACGATGGAATCGACGGCGCCTACCTCGTGGAACATGACGGTCTCGGGCGTTTTGCCGTGAGCCTTTGCCTCGGCAGCAGCGAGTACGGAAAAAATGGCGAGCGCACGACGCTTAGCGCCATCGCTTAGCTGCGAGCCGTCGATGATGGCGGTGACGTCCGCCAAAGAACGGTGGTGATGGTGGTGGGCGTGATGATGGTCCTCGTGGCCATGACCGTGGTCCTCATGGCCATGCTCGTGGCAGTGCTCGTGTTCGTGCTCGCCATGGTCATGATGGTGGTGTTCATGCTCGTGTGCGTGCTCGGCAGCTGCTTCGTTGCCGTAGAGCCAGGCCATATCGTGATCGTGGTTCTCGAGCTCCTCTGCCAGCTGAACGTCAAAGTCGCAGGCGTCGATGCCATGCTTGTTTGCGCGCGTAACGGCGATCGAAAAGCCATCGACTGGCAGCGTGGCGAGCTGCTCGTGCAGATGCTCCTCGCTGGCGCCCAGGTCGAGCAGGGCCGCGACGGTCATATCGCCGCTGATGCCTGAGGTGCCGTCGATGATAAGCGTGTGCTGATGATTGGACATGGAATGCTCCTTAGCGGGCGCGGGGTGTGCCGGCGCTCAGATGATTGATAAGACTTGCCTGGTAGGCGGCGCCAAAGCCGTTGTCGATATTGACGACCGAAACGCCGCTGGCACAGGAGTTGAGCATGGCGAGCAGTGCAGCTACGCCACCAAAACTTGCGCCGTAGCCAACGCTGGTGGGAACGGCGATGACCGGACAGCTCACCAGGCCGCCGACAACGCTCGCCAACGCGCCCTCCATGCCGGCGATGGCGATGACCACCTGCGCCTGTGCAAGTTCCTCGGCATGCGCGAGCAGGCGGTGCAGGCCGGCAACACCCACGTCGTAGAGGCGGTCGACCTCGTTGCCATAGAACTCGGCCGTCAGTGCCGCCTCTTCGGCGACGGGCAGGTCGCTTGTGCCGGCGCAGGCGACGACGATGCGTCCGTTGCCGGTAGGGGAGGGCTTGCCGCCCACGAGGGCGAGCTGTGCGTCCGGGACATATCCCAGGTCGATGCCGTTGTCGAGGAGCTTCGAGGTACGGGCCGCTTTTTCGCTGTCCAGGCGCGTGACCAGGATGCGCTCCTGGCCGGCATCGCGCAGCGCCTCGATAATGGCGGCAATCTGCTCGGCGGTTTTACCGGCACCGTAGACAACCTCGCCGGCTCCCTGGCGCACCCCGCGTGAAAGATCGAGCTGTGCAAAGCCCAGGTCGGCGGTCGGCGCCGTCTGGATGCGCGTGAGGGCGGCTGCCGGGGTGACTGCTCCGCCGGCAACATCGCTCAGCAATTGCTCAAGATCTTGCTTATCCATCTATGTTCCCTTCGACGGCGCAAAGTCTAGCACTCAAAGGGTATGTTTCCGAACACTAAGACAAAATTGTTCGGAAACTATAGGACAGACTGATTCAATTGTTAGACGGATCGGCTAGTCGCGCAGGATGATGTCCATGGCGAGCATCAGGTTACGCTCGTCGATGGCAAACGGGGCGGCTTCGCGCGTCTTTGGCTTGGCGCAAAACGCGATGCCCGTGCCCGCGGCCTGGATCATGGGGATGTCGTTTGCCCCGTCGCCAATAGCGACCGTGTGGGCCATGTCGACGCCGCACTCAACTGCCCAGTCCAGCAGCTGGATGAGCTTGGACTCCTTGGTCACAATCTCGGCAGCCAACTTACCGGTAAGCTTGCCGTCCACGACCTCTAGGCGGTTGGCCAGGCAAAAATCGATGCCCGCGGCGGCTGCGATCTTGTCAGCGACCTCGTGGAAGCCGCCGCTTACCACGCCGACCTTCCAGCCCTTGCTGTGTGCCGAGCGCACAAGCTCTAACGCGCCGGGGGTAAATGTCACGCGCTCAAAAGTGCGCTCGAACACGCTCTCATCCAAGCCGGCAAGCAGCCCCACGCGCTCCTCGAGCGCTTGCTTAAAGTCCAGCTCGCCGCGCATAGCGCGCTCGGTGATTTGCGCAACTTGCCCGCCCACGCCGGCCTCCTCGCCCAACAGGTCGATGACCTCCTGGTTGATGAGGGTGGAGTCGATATCCATAACAATGAGGCGTGCAGTCATGACGGGCCTTTCCAAGTGCTGTTTTATTGGGGCATATTGTCGCACGTGACGAGCGCGGGCGGGTGCCGCGGTGCGTCAATTGTTTCGTCTCCGTCAAGTCTTTGGGCAGGAGCTACTTTTCCGCGGCACATCGACACAGGTGCGATAAGATAGAACGCCATGTCTGGCTGCGCGGTTTACGCAGGCTGGGCAAATCTGTACGACGCCGCCCGGAACGACACGGGGCGGCACAGATCCATAAAGGAGGATCACTGGTATGAGCCAGACCCGTCCCATCGACGAGCATTCCATGCACACCCGTACCTGCGGCGAGCTTCGCCGCGAGAACGTGGGCGAAGAGGTCACCCTCACCGGTTGGGTGAGTCGTCGCCGCGACCACGGCGGCCTTATCTTCTGCGATCTTCGCGACCGCGAGGGCATCACGCAGCTCACCTTCGACCCCGAGCACTCCGACGGCGACGCCTTTAAGATCGCCGAGACCATGCGTCCCGAGTGGCCCATCAAGATCCACGGCGTCGTGCGCTCCCGTGGCGAGGAGACCACCAACGCCAAGCTCGCGACCGGCGAGATCGAGGTCCTGACCGACCACGCCGAGGTGCTCAACACATCCGTCACCCCGCCGTTCCAGATCGAGGACGGCATCGAGACCAGCGAGGACACCCGCCTGCGCTATCGCTATCTGGACCTCCGCCGTCCCGAGATGATGGCCAACCTCAAGCTGCGTTCCGACTTCACCTTTGCTATTCGCGAGGCGCTGCACAACCGTGAGTTCATGGAGGTCGAGACGCCCTCCCTGTTCAAGTCCACGCCCGAGGGCGCTCGCGACTTCATCGTTCCCAGCCGTATTCAGCCGGGCAACTTCTACGCCCTGCCGCAGTCCCCGCAGCTCCTGAAGCAGCTGCTCATGGTCGGTGGCGTCGAGCGCTACTATCAGGTTGCCAAGTGCTTCCGCGACGAGGACCTGCGTGCCGACCGTCAGCCCGAGTTCACCCAGGTCGATATCGAGATGTCCTTCGTGGACCAGAACGATGTCATGAGCGCGCTCGAGGAGGTCCTGGCCGACGCCTTCGGCCGCATGGGCGTCGAGATGCCCACGCCGCTGCGTCGCATGAACTACTGGGAGGCCATGGACACCTATGGCTCCGACAAGCCCGATACCCGCTATGGCATGCACCTGGTCGACCTGACCGACATCTTTGCCAACTCCAAGTTCAAGGTCTTTGCGACTGCCGCAAACGAGGAGGGCTCTGTCGTCAAGGCCATCAACGCCAAGGGCGCCGGTGCCTGGGCACGTGCCAAGATCGATAAGCTCGCCGGCGTGGCCTCCACGTTTGGCGCCAAGGGCCTGGCCTGGATCGCTTTCCGCGAGGATGGCTCCATCAACAGCCCCATCGTCAAGTTCTTCTCGGACGAGGAGATGGCGGCTCTGCGTGAGCGCATGAACGTCGAGCCCGGCGACCTTGTGATGTTCGCCGCCGGCCCGCGCCTGCTCTCCGACGAGATCCTGGGCGGCATGCGTTCCCACATGGCTAACGCGCTCGAGATCAAGCGCGAGGGCCACGACTTCCTGTGGGTCGTCAACTTCCCGCTGTTCCACTGGGACGAGGATCGCAAGGCCTATGCAGCCGAGCATCAGCCCTTTACTCTGCCGACCGAGACCGACATCGCCAAGATCGAGGCAGATCCGCTGGCAGCCGGCTCTTGCACCTACGACTTTGTCATGGACGGCTTTGAGGCCGGTGGCGGCGGTATGCGTATCCACAACGCCGAGATGCAGATGTCCATGCTCAAGCTTCTGGGCTTTACCGAGGAGCGCGCCGAGTCTCAGTTCGGCTTCCTCATGGAGGCGCTCAAGTTTGGTGCGCCCCCGATGGGCGGTTTCGCTCTGGGCCTGGACCGCGTGTGCATGCTGCTCACCGGCTCCGACTCCATTCGCGACGTCATGGCGTTCCCCAAGACGGCCAGCGGCTCCGACCTCATGTCGGGCGCCCCGAGTGCCGTTTCCGGCGCCCAGCTCAAGGACGTCAGCCTGCGCTTGATGTAGGCGAGCGGCTACATATTGCCCGCAACGAGGGAAGGACGTGTGCCTTCCCTCGTTTTTTATGCGCCGAGATTGTGAGGACATGGGGTGACCGGGCGTCGCGGAAAGTGCGTCCCGGAATCTGGGTCCAGAACGGGTCGCGCTTTCCCAAAGGGGGTCCTCTGGGAAAGCGCGACCCAGAATTCGGCAAAATAATGGGGCACAGTTTCCGGTTGAGCTGTCTAACGGAAACTGTGCCCCAGAATGAGCACTCAAAACGGGGCAGGCTTTCCGTAACAACTGTCTGGCGGAAAGCCTGCCCCAATTTCTTATAGCGAGTCTCTCTGGATCAGCTGCATGTGCATCACGGAGGTGGTGGGCTCGGCACCCTTGATCATGTCGAGTGCAATGTTGGCGGCCATGTGGCCTTCTTCGCGCAGGGGCTGGCGGACGGTCGTGAGCGCGGGGACGCAGCGCGTCGCAATCTCGTGATCGTCGAAGCCGACGACGGAAATATCCGCCGGAACGGATAGGCCTGCCTCGTTGAGTGCGGTGATGACGCCAGCCGCGATACGGTCCGATCCGCAGAGCACGCCATCGAAAGCAATCTCGCGCGCGAGGATCTGGTGCATGGCCTGATAGCCGTCTCCGTTGTTCCAGCCGGTATAGATAACGTTTGCGTCTGGGAGGTCTTCGCCCAAGACGGCGCGGTAGCCGCGCAGGCGGTCGACAACGGCGGGGTTGTCTTGCGGTCCCAACACGGCGACGATATCTTTGCGCCCTCGCTCCTTCATAGCGAGCGCTGCAAAGCGTCCGCCCTCTTCGTCGTCAGAGTAGACCGTCGAGAACACATCGCGATAGGGGTGGCCCTCGAGCTGGCCGCACAACACGGTAGGTACGCCCAGCTCGCGCAGCACCTCGAGCAGCTCGCTGCCCTTGTAGGGGGAGACGTCGATCACGGCGTCGAACGAGCGGCGCTCAAAGTGCTCGCGTGCGCGGTTGCGCTCATGCGTAGAAGACGCCTGCAAGATAACGGGCAGATAGGACGACTCCGACAGTTCCTCGGTAATGCCGCTCAAAAACTCGCTATAGGTGGGGTCGCTGAAGAGCTCACTCAGGGGCTCGGTCACGAGCACGGCGATGATTTCCGTGCGCCCGACAGCGAGCGCTCGGCCACGAGCGTTGGGGACAAAATTGACTTCCTTGGCCGCCGCGCGGACGCGCCTTTTGGTTTCCTCGCTAATGCGGGGCGAATCGTTGAGAGCGCGCGATGCTGTGGAGCGCGACACGCCGGCAGCTGCGGCAACCTCGGCAAGCGTAGGTGCGGTGCGAACTGGTTGGGTCATGGCGTCTCCTGGAGAATGCGGTCGATGTTGTCGCTGATACGGGCTGGTGCGGATACAGCTTACTATAGTGCGCCTGAACAGCGTTCATGATATCCGGTGACCGGTGTCGTTTTGCAACCAAGCCGCAATCGAATACGTCTCGTATGGGTGAGATATCAGCGGGCGTGGCGGTTGCCTACGAGCTTAAGAACGATGTCTTGCGCTGAGTTTCGATACTCAGGGTGACATAAGTGTTGCGGTTGTACAACCGGTTGCACCGTTAACCCGACCAAATCGACCGTTCAGCGGACAACCGGTTGCACAGTTTTTTGCATCGCCCGTAAGATAAGGACAACCGGTTGCACAAGAATCACTACGATGACGAAGGAGCATCACCATGGACACCATTAACGATTGGGAAAACCAAGCGCTCACCCATAGGAACCGCCTGGCACCCCATGCGTACTTTATGGGTTATGAGACCGCCGATCTCGCTGCAACGTACAGCCGCGAGCTGTCGCGCGGGTTTGTCCAGCTGTCCGGCTCGTGGCAATTCCGCCTCTTTGAGGGCCCCGCTGCCGTCTCTAACGAGGAGCTTTCCACGTACGAGCCCGAGTGGGATCACGTGGAGGTTCCGCACCTGTGGCAGGTGGACGGCTATGGCAACCTTGCCTACACCGACGAGGGTTTTCCGTTCCCGGTGGATCAGCCGTTCGTTCCCTCTGACGATCCCACGGGCGTGTACCAGCGCATCGTCAACCTTCCCGCCGTTCCTGCCGGCGCTCGCGAGATCATTCGCTTTGACGGCATCGAGAGCTATGGCGAGCTGTACGTCAACGGTCAGTTTATCGGCATGACCAAGGGTTCGCGCCTGTCTGCCGAGTTCGACGTGACCGACGCGCTCGTCGAGGGCGACAACCTGTTTGCGGTCAAGGTCCTGCAGTACAGCGATGGCAGCTATATCGAGGATCAGGACATGTGGTGGGCCTCGGGCATCTTCCGCGATGTGTATCTTATGCAGCGTCCCGCCGCACACCTGGTCGACTTTAGGTTCCGCACGCACCGCGAGGGCGATGCCGCTCTGATCACGCTCGATACGGTTGCCGAGGGAGCTACCCGCGTTGTGTTTACGCTCAGTGATGGCGAGAACGTGGTGGCTACGGGTGAGTGCGTCGACGGCCATGCCGAGTGCAGCGTGACCGATGCCCACTTCTGGAATCCCGAGGATCCCTTCCTCTATGACCTTACGTTTGAGGTCTACGACGGTGACCAGGTCAGCGAGTACGTCCCGCATCGCCAGGGTCTTGCCGAGGTGACGGTCGAGGGCAATCATATCTACCTCAACGGTACTTACTTTAAGATGCATGGCGTCAACCGCCACGATCACGACGATCACAAGGGCCGCGCCGTGGGCCTCGATCGCATGCGCCGCGACCTGGAGCTCATGAAGCAGCACAACATCAACGCGGTGCGCACGTCCCACTACGCCAACGACCCGCGCTTTTACGAGCTGTGCGACGAGTACGGCATCATGCTGGTCGCCGAGACCGATATGGAGAGCCACGGCTTCGAGAATATCGGCAATATCGCCCTGGTCACCGACGACCCGGCATGGGAGCCGGCCTACGTCGACCGCATTGAGCGCCTGGTGATGCAGGAGCGCAACCACGCCTGCATCATTATGTGGTCGATGGGCAACGAGAGCGGCTATGGCTGCAACATCCGCGCGATGTACGCCAAGGCTCACGAGCTCGATGGTCGTCCGGTCCATTACGAGGAGGACCGCAACGCCGATACCGTCGACGTTATCTCCACCATGTACTCCCGTGTGTCGCAGATGAACGACTTTGGTGAGCATCCATTCCCCAAGCCGCGCATCAACTGCGAGTACGGTCACTCCATGGGCAACGGCCCCGGAGGCCTGTCCGAGTATCAGGAGGTCTTCGATCGCTGGGATTGCATCCAAGGCCAGTTTATCTGGGAATGGTGCGACCACGGTTTGGCTGCTGTGACCGAGGACGGCGTTGCCTACGATATGTATGGTGGCGACAACGGCGATTACCCCAACAACAGCAACTTCTGCATCGATGGCATGGTGTTCCCCTGGCAGCAGCCGAGTCCGGGCCTCACTGAGTATGGCCAGGTCATCTGCCCGGTTCGCATGGCTTATGACGCCGAGGCAGGCGAGCTGACTGTCACTAACAAGCGTTGGTTTACCACCCTCGAGGATGTGTGCCTGTCGGCCGAGACCCTGGTGGACGGCGACGTGGTCTGCCGCAAGACGCTCATGCCCGGTGCGGTTGCCCCCGGCGAGTCCGTCCAGCTTCCGCTAGTGATTCACGAGGCCGCGGTAGGCGAGACCCTGCTGACCGTGCGCGCCTACACCATGGCCGCTCACGTCTGGTGCGAGCCGATGTTCCAGTTGGGTGCTAGCCAGTTTGCCATCGCCAACCATCCGGCGCCGGCCATCGCCGCCCCCGCTCGTCCTGAGCTTACGGTCGAGGAGACCGAGCAGGAGATCCGCATTCACTCCCTCAACGGCGAGCTGGCCTTCAGCAAAGTCAACGGTACCGTGAGCGAGTGGAAGGCATCCGGTCGCGACGTCATGGCCTCTGGTCCCCAGGTTGGTTTTTGGCATCCGCTCGTCGACAACCACGCTCAGGAGTATGACTCCCTGTGGAAGGACAACTTCATCGATGTGATGCAGACGTCTACCCGCAAGGTTTCTTGGAAGCAGGATGGCAATGCGGTCGTCGTTACCGTGAGCCAGCGTATCGCTCCTCCCGTCCGCGCGTTCGGCATGCGCGTCGAGCTCATCTACACCGTGCTTCCGAGTGGCCGCGTCGACCTCAAGGTTTCCGGCGAGCCCTACGGCGACTATTCGGACATTATCCCGCGCATCGGCATCTCCTTCGAGGTTCCCGGTTGTGATCGTGCCGTCGAGTGGTATGGCCACGGCCCGGGCGAGAACTATCCGGACTCGCTGCGCGCCAACCCGGTCGGTCATTACCGCACTACGGTCGACGACATGTTCACGCCCTACGTTATGCCCCAGGACTGCGCCAACCGCGAGGGTACCCGCTGGGTCGCCCTGCGCTCCAGCCACGGTGACGGTCTGGTCGTGACGCGTCCGAGCGACGCCGCTTCCAATCCGTTCTCGTTCTCCGCATGGCCCTATAGCTGCGAGGCTATCGATAACGCCAAGCATGTCTACGATCTTGTCCCGGGCGACACGGTTACGGTCAACATCAACGACCAGCTGCTCGGCCTTGGCTCGAACTCTTGGGGTTCCGAGGTGCTCGATTCCTATCGCACCCGTTTTGAGAGCTTCAGCTTTGAGGTGTCCCTGCGACCGCTGACGTCTGCCGATCTGGCTCAGGCGCTGGCACCCATTAAGGAGGCATAAGTCATGCATATCTTTAACTCGCGTGCCGATTTCGACGCCCAGATGAAGTCCGTCAAGAAGTGGATGCGTACCGGTCAGGCACTCGACGGCGTTTCTGAACTGCAGCACGATGTGGCGTACTCTATCGGCGACTCGCTGGTGTATTGGTGGGTGAACGCCCTCGAGGCGGCTACTGCCGATCTGGTCGGTCACCGTCGCTACCATGCCGTGCTCGCTCCGCTCGACGGCGCCCTGACCGTCGAGGTGGCTTCCAAGGCAGGCCTCACCTGCACCCGCGCTTACAGCGATATCGATGATCGCGAGCGCTTTGAGGGGGCGGGGGAGACCGTGACGATTCCCGCTGGCGGCGTTGCCGTCGTCGAGATCGACGAGGCTTACCGTGTTATCGCCGAGGCTTCGGATCCCCGCGTCGTGGTACTGCACGTGACGGTCGAAGGTTATTCCTTCCCCAACAAGTAGTATTCGTCCGTTTGGACGTTTGCTTCGCGCCGTTAAGGGGGATGGCTTTGTTGACTCCCTTTTCCCCATTCCCCTTAGCAGGTGCGCCGTCCGTGTTTGCACTTGCAGCTCGGACGGGTTTAGATGACATTTAATAGATGATTGGGAGGGCTTATGAGCTCTGAAAAACGAGGAACGATTGGTTCGTTCGCTCTGCTGGGCATGACGGTCGCCGCCGTGTTCGGTATCAAGAACATCATCAACAACAACGCGGCTATCGGCTTGGCAGCTGCGCCGTCGTTCTTCTTCGCCACGCTTTTGTACTTTGTCCCCTATACCCTGGTTACCGCCGAGTTCGTCGGCCTTAACAAGGACTCCGAGTCCGGCGTGTACGCATGGGTTAAGACCTCGATGGGTGGCCGCTGGGCGTTCCTGACGGCATTTAGCTACTGGTTCGTTAACCTGTTCTACTTTGCGTCCGTCCTGCCCAATGTCATCATCTACGCGAGCTACGTGTTCTTTGGTGCCAATGCTGAGCTTTCGCAGCTGTGGATCACCATTATTGAGATCGTCGTCTTTGCTATTGCCACGTGGGTTTCGACCAAGGGCGCTAAGTGGATCGGCTCTATTTCCTCCTTCGGTTCGACCGCGGCTCTCGGCCTGACTGCCGTGTTCATCCTGCTGTCCCTGGCTGCTGCCCTTGGCGGCGTCGAGTTCGCTACGGCTCCTACTCCCGCCAACATGGCTCCCGACATGAGCAACTTCGCTACTATGTGGGCTTCTTCGGTACGCTTGCCTGGATCATCCAGGGCGTTGGCGGCGCTGAGTCTGTCGGCGTGTTCCTTAACGACCTTAAGGGTGGCGTCAAGGCTTTCGTGCGCACCGTCGTTATCGCTGGCCTGACCATCGGCCTTCTGTATGCAGGCGCTTCGCTGCTGGTTAACCTGTTCATCCCCGAGGGCAGCGTTGCCATCTCCACCGGTATCTTCGACGTATTCGGCGCCGTCTTTGCCCACTTTGGCATTCCCATGGAAGTGTCCACGCGCGTCATTGGCCTGATCCTTCTCGCTGCCACGCTGGGCTCTCTCATGATGTGGACCTCTGCTCCCATCAAGGTCTTCTTCACCGAGATCCCCAAGGGCGTTTTTGGTAGCAAGATCGTCGAGCTCAACGAGCACGGCATTCCTGCCCGCGCTGCCTGGCTGCAGTTCGCCATCGTCGTCCCCATCCTGATCATCCCGGCCCTGGGCTCCGGTAACCTCGACGACCTGCTCATGATCGTCACCAACATGACGGCTGCCACCGCTCTGCTCCCGCCGCTGCTGATCCTGCTTGCCTACTTTATGCTGCGTAAGAACTTCGATGCTGCTCCCCGTGGCTTCCGCATGGGCTCGCGCAGCTTTGGCCTGGTCGTTGCCGCATTCCTGCTTGTGGTCTTCTGCTTCGTGCTTATCTGCGGCACCATTCCGCTCGATCAGCCGCTGTGGTTGACGCTGGTCTACAACGTTGGCGGTGTGGTTGTCTTCCTGGGCCTTGCCGTGATGTGGTACAACCGCTATATCAACCGTCTGCGCGAGACCGATCCCGAGGCCGCCGAGAACGAGCTTCGCCCCTCCGTCCTCGACATGATGGAGTAGTGGCTAGGATTAATCTACGGCTGTGGAATAAATCGATTTCCTTTCCTAAGGAGGGGCCTTACGAGGCCCCTCCTTTTGTGTTTTGGGGCATGGTTTTGGACCCCGTGTTCAAAAAATGCCAAATATGAGTACTGTTGCAAAAGAGGTGTCATATTTTTCGGCCTGTTCTGAGCGAAAATGGGCTTAAAATCAATTTATCTAACCCCCCTTAAAGGGCGTTTGTCGGCTTTCAGCCTCTTCGAATCGCTCAAGGTGGGCAATTTGCTCTCGATTTTGCTGCTACTAAATTGGTGACAGTACTCATATTTGCCACTTTTTGCCCACGAGGTGTTCGGAGGAGCTCTCGACAAGCATCTAACGCTACAATAGCTACCACGTGGCTGGGTTTTGCCGGCCGAATGTACGATGTCGTGGGAGGGGACATGGTCGAGTTTACAAAAACGATTAAAGATCCGTTGGGACTACATGCCCGCCCGGTTGCGCTGCTCTATGACATCATTGCCAAGCATCGTAGCGACGTGTCAGTTTCGATTGGCAATCGTCATGTCGATGGCCGCGACGTTATAGGGCTCATGGCACTCTGTGGCGAATGTGGCGAGGACATCGTGTTCCGCGTTTCGGGCGTGGATGAGGCCTCGTGCGTCACGTCGATCAGAAACCTCTCGCTCTAAGCATGACAGGGCGCGGCAAAGGACAGCTCTTTGCCGCGCCTTTTTGTTTCGTATAGGAAACTTTTTCGAAATCTGAATGGGGACCCTTTCCAAAAAGTTAACCACGTGTTAGTTTACTAAAGCGAACATAGGCGTGGTTAACTTTTACCGCGTCGATGTTGAGGACGAACTGACGTTAGGAGCCACTCATGTCTTGCGGACCGCAGATGCCGGCAATGCCGCTTTCGATGGTAAAAGCGGGCGAAACCGTGCGCGTGTCTCGTGTAAAGGGCAATGAGGACATGAAACACCACCTCAAGGACCTCGGCTTTGTTGAGGGCAACGAAATCCACGTGGTGAGCTCGAGTGGCGCCAATATCATCGTCACGGTGCTGGGCGCACGCTTTGGCATCGATTCCAAGGTTGCCATGCACATCATGACCGTCGGTTAGTCCGCAGCATTTCATAAAAACCGAAAGGGGGACAAGAGGATGAAGACGTTGGGTGACGTTAAGGTGGGCGAGAGCTCCACCATCGTCAAGCTTCACGGTGAGGGTGCGCTTCGCCGCCACCTTATGGACCTGGGGCTCATCAAGGGCACTTCGTTCAAGGTCGTGAAGGTCGCACCGCTCGGTGATCCGGTCGAGATCAACGTGCGCGGCTACGAGCTTTCCATCCGCAAGGAGGAGGCCGCCGTCGTCGAGGTCCAGTAAGGACTCGCGGCGCATATTTCTGCAGATAAAGTTAGGTTTTTCTAACTTAATGCAGCAACTTTAAAGCACATTATCCAGCCTGCGCGGAGAAAGCAGCGCAGGCAAACAAGGAAGAAGGATTGAATGGCGGATTCTCAGATCCATGTCGCGCTGGCGGGTAACCCCAACTGCGGCAAGACCACGCTTTTCAACCTGATCACCGGCGCCAACGGCTACGTTGGCAACTGGCCCGGCGTCACGGTTGAGAAAAAGGAAGCCAAGCTCCTAAGCGACAAGAACGTTACCATCACGGACCTCCCTGGCATCTACTCGCTTTCCCCCTACAGCCCCGAGGAGCAATGCTCGCGCGATTACCTCATGAGCGGCGAGCCCGATGTTGTCGTCCAAGTTGTCGATGCCACCAACCTCGAGCGCAACCTGTACCTGGCGCTTCAGGTCATCGAGACCGGCCTGCCCGTGGTCGTTGCCCTCAACATGGCCGACCTGGTCGAGAAGAATGGCGACAAGATCGACATTGACAAGCTTTCCAAGAAGCTCGGCTGCCCGGTTATGATGATCTCCGCTCTTAAGAACAAGGGCATCAAGGAGCTCTTCGAGCAGGTCAAGAAGTCCGCTGCTTCCAAGGGCCAGGTGCCGGAGCACAAGTTCGACTCCTCCATCGAGGACGTTCTGGATCACATCGAGAACAACCTGCCGGCGAGCGTTCCCGCCAACAAACACCGCTATTACGCCGTCAAGCTGTTTGAGCGTGATGCGGACGCCTGCAAGCTCATCAACCTCACCAAGGAGAAGGCCGCTCGCGTGGAGCAGCTGGTCGCCCAGTGCGAGCAGGACTGCGACGACGACGCCGAGTCCATCATCACCGGCGAGCGCTACGGCGTGATTGCCCACATCATTGACGAGTGCCTCACCAAGGCTCCTGCGAAGATGAGCACCTCCGAGAAGATCGACCGCGTGGTTACCAACCGTATCCTGGGCCTGCCGATCTTCGTGGTCATCATGTTTGCCGTGTACTACATCGCCGTCTCCACCTTGGGCGGCACGGTGACCGACTTCACCAACGACCAGCTCTTTGGTACCGACGGCTGGTATGTGCTCGGTCAGGGCCGCGATGCCTATGACGCAGCTGTCGAGGCTGCGGGTGACTCCGCCGATTCGGTTGACCCGGCGGAGTATGGCCCGTATGTTCCGGGTATTACCACCATGGTCCACGACGCACTTGTGGCGGGTGGCACCGAGGACGGTGGCCTGGTCGATTCGCTGGTCTGCGACGGTATCGTCGGCGGCCTGGGCGCCATTTTCGGCTTTGTGCCGCAGATGTTCCTGCTGTTCGTCATGCTGTCCTTCCTGGAAGACTGCGGCTATATGGCCCGCGTTGCCTTCATCATGGACCGCGTGTTCCGCCGCTTTGGCCTGTCCGGTAAGTCGTTCATCCCCATGCTCGTGTCTTCGGGCTGCGGCGTCCCCGGCGTCATGGCTACCAAGACCATCGAGAACGAGAAGGACCGCCGCATGACGGTCATGACTACCACGTTCATCCCCTGCGGCGCTAAGCTGCCGATCATCGCCCTGCTCATGGGTTCCATCATCGGCGATTCTTCCACCACCGCGGCGTGGATCAGCCCGCTCTTCTACTTCCTGGGCGTCTTTGCCGTCATCGCCTCGGGCCTCATGCTCAAGAAGACCAAGCTCTTCGCCGGTCGCCCGACGCCGTTCGTTATGGAGCTTCCCGCCTACCACTTCCCGGCGATCCGCTCTTGGGCGCTGCACGTGTGGGAGCGCTGCTGGGCCTTTATCAAGAAGGCCGGCACGGTCATCTTCGCGTCCACTGTCGTGGTTTGGTTCCTGTCCAACTTTGGTAGCTACAACGGTTCCTTTGGCTTCCTGCCTGCGATGGACGGCATCCCCGAGGAGTTCATGGACTACTCCGTGCTCGCCATGCTGGGCAACCTGGTCGCTTGGATCTTCGCCCCGCTCGGCTTTAGCACCTGGCAGGCAACCGCACTGACCGTCTCTGGCCTCGTCGCCAAGGAGAACGTCGTCGCCACCGCCGGCTCGCTGCTGTCCGTTGCCGACGCTGCCGAGACCGACCCGAGCCTGTGGACCGCGTTTGCCGGCATGTTCCCCACCATGGGCGCTTGCGTTGCCTTCGGCGCCTTCAACCTGCTGTGCGCTCCGTGCTTTGCCGCCATTGGCACCATCCGCAACCAGATGGATTCCGGCAAGTGGACTGCGATCGCCATCGGTTACGAGTGCGCCTTCGCTTGGGTGATCGGCCTGTTCATCAACCAGTTCTACAACTTGCTTGTTCTGGGTCAGTTTGGCATCTGGACGGTTGTGGCCATTGTGCTGCTGGTTGCGATGCTCTTCCAGATCTTCCGTCCCATGCCCAAGCATGCATGGACCGACGAGGACGAGACCAACACTGCTTCCGCCGCAGTTTCCGCTTAAGTCCGAATAAGGATTAACCCCTTTCCACGAGCCCGGGTGTCCCAGCGACACTCGGGCTTTTTGGTGGGGGAGATATGGCGTTTCCGCAGATAAAACCGACCAAAATAAACCGTCCCTATTTGGTAGGTGGAGAATAGGGTAAAGTAAGTGGTGGTTAACTAGAGGAGGCTTGCTATGGCACCTATCGATATTGTTGTACTGGCTGTTATCGGCGTTGCGTTTGTCGCGGTATGCGTGCGCATCTACCGCAAGGGCACCTGCGCCGACTGCGCTCAGGGTGGCGTTTGCACGGGGCATTGCTCCAACAAAAAGACGTGCGCCGCACTTAAGGGCGTAGACAAAATCGCCGAAGACTTGGGCCGCGGTATCAAATAAAGGTCCAGGCACCCAAGCGCCTCGCGAGCATCCGTTCGCGGGGCGCTTTGCGCATTTGGGCGCGAGCGCGGCGAGTTGAAGAGTAATTTTGGGCATCGTTAAATCAGTTGCGGTGGAATACGGACCGCTTTGGCTGTCAAAAGCCTTATCTACTCCGTATTCCACCGCAACTTTTTGTGGTGTGGGCTAGAGACGCTGCATGCGGTACCCGACACCCATGTGCGTCTGAATCATCTTGGGGTGAGAGGGGTCTGCCTCGATCTTCTTGCGCAGGGTGCGCATGAACACGCGCAGGCTCGCCAGATCGCTGTCCCAGCTCGTGCCCCATATCTCGCGGGTGATGAAGGTGTGGGTGAGCACCTTGTCGACGTTTTTCGCTAGAAGGACGAGCAATTTGTACTCGGTCGGGGTAAGCGAGAGCTCGCGTCCGTCTTTCGTCGCGTATCCCGCGGCGTAGTCGATATGCAGCGGACCGTTGTCGAACGTGCTCACTTCTGTCGACTCGCTCGACGCCATCGAGGAGCGCCTCAAATTCGCACGGACGCGCGCGAGCAACTCGTCCACAGAAAAGGGCTTGGTGAGGTAGTCGTCTGCCCCTGCGTCAAGTGCTGCAATCTTGTCGGAATCTTCGGTGCGCGCCGAAATGACGATAATGGGGACTGCCGACCAGCTTCGGATCTTCGTGATGACCTCGATACCGTCAATGTCGGGAAGGCCGAGGTCGAGCATGATGAGGCTAGGGCCGTGCGACACCGCATCCATGATGGCGGCCTGGCCGTTGCAAACCTTGCTCACGACATAGCCGTGGAGGTCAAGCGCGGTCGAAACGAGGTTTTGAACGGTCGGGTCATCTTCGACCAGGAGGATGCGTGGCTTAGCGGCATTATTCATGAATCTCGATCTCCTCGGCGGGCAGGGTAAAACGGAAGACGGCCCCATGGGGATGGTTGTCGCGAACTTCGATGACGCCGCCATGCGCCTCCACGATGGAGCGGCAGAGCGACAGCCCAAGGCCGATACTTCGACGCGAATCCACGGGCCGCGTATTGCTTGAGGTGAAGAAGCGCTCAAAGATATGAGGCTTGTCGCAGTCTGCCACACCCGGCCCATCGTCTGCGACGTCCACCACGACGAATGCGCCCTCGCGACGTGCGCTAATGGTGACAGTCGAGTCCTCGGGCGTGTATTTGAAGGCGTTCATGATGAGATTCGTAAGCACCTGCATGATGAGATGGACGTCGATGCGTACCAGCAGGATGTCGTCAGTGTGCTCGATGGTGACGGCACGTCCATGCGATGCTTGGGCGACATGGCTGAGGGCGGCCTCGATGACCTCGTCGATGAGCTCGGATGTAAAGTTGAGGCGAATGGTGCCGTCCTCGACGCGTGTGATGGCGAGGAGGTTCTCCACGGTATCGATAAGCCAGAGGGAGTCGTCGTAGATGGCATCGGCAAGATCGCAGCGTTGTTCGAGGCTGAGCTTCTCGTCACTCTTCCGAAGGATTGCCGCAGATCCGGATATAGCTGTGAGGGGTGTCCTCAAATCGTGGCCGATGGAGCGCAAAAGGTTGGCGCGCAGCTGCTCGTTTTTCGCCAAGACCGCAGCCTCTTCGCGCTCTTGCGCCGCCCGATCGCTTTCGAGCGCCAAGGCGCATTCACCTACGATAGATAGGACGATCGAATGCTCGAAGGCTTCGATCTCGCGCCCCTCCAGGGCGATACCGATGACACCGAATACCTTGTCGCCGGTGCGAACCGCGAGGTAGAGACAGCGCGCCTCAGGCAGGGTCCGCGTGCTTGCGCCCGCGCGCTTGTTGTTGGTGTAGGTCCAGGTTGCAACGGCGCGCTCGTAGTCGGTGAGCAGCGACGCGGATCGGTTTTCGGTGCCAGCGGACTCATAGAGCGCCTTGCCGAGCGTGCCGTGTTCGGCGGGGTAGAAGACCACGTCGAGTTTTAGCAGTTTGACGAGTTGGTTCATGGCGACGCGGGCGCACTCCTCCGCGCTATGGGCTTGCTGCAAGAGCTGGTTCGTTTCGAGGAGTACGCGCGTTTTGAATGCGTTCTCGGCGGATGTACGGGCGTTGTCGGCGATGCGCGCAGTTAACTCGCCGGCGACCATAGCGGTAGCGAACATGATGCCGAACGTGACCAGATAGCTTCGGTCGTAGCTGGCGAGCGAAAACAGAGGCGTGACGAAGCAGAAGTTGTAAAGCACTACAGAGAGCACGCTCGATACGATCGTGCAGATACGCCCCGTCGTGGTGACGGCGGTCAGCAGGGCCGTGAGGATATAGAGGGATATGATGCTGGAATCGGCAAATCCCAGATGGCGGAAAGCCGTGCCGATCGCCGTGGCGGCAAGAGAGAGGGCCAGCGTGCGAAGCACGTTTCGGCTGCTGGGCGGCTGCAGGGCGAGCGCATGGCGGCGTCCTTTGGGTCGGGAGGGCGGAGTCGACTGTTCTGGAATGATGTAAATGTCGAGGTTCGGGGCGAATGTTATGAGCTGTTCTACGAGAGATTTGCGGCCGAAGAGGGCCTGACGGACGCTGCTGCGCTCGCCCGTGCGCCCCATGACGATCTTCGAAATACCCGACAGGCGCGCGAACTCGGAGATCTGAAACGCGATGTCGTCGCCATAGACGGTTTCCATATGTGCTCCGAGCTGCTCGGCTAGGGCGATATTGGCTGCAAGCTTGGCGCGCTCATCATCGCTCATGGCTTGCGTGCGCGGGCTCTCTACGAACAGGGCGACGAGCTCGCTGCGAAACGCTTTCGCCATGCGTGCGGCGGCACGGACGATGCGGGGATTGGTCGGCGCCGGGGAGACGCAGACTAAGATACGCTCCCTGGTGTAGTAGTCACGGTTTCCCAGCACGCGTGCGGCGTCTGTGAGGTGGCCGGTGCGATCGGCGCAGCGGCGCAGCGCGATTTCTCGGAGTGCGGTGAGGTTCTCGACGGTAAAAAAATGCTGTTGCGCTCGGTCGGCTTGTGCGGGACGGTAGACGAGGCCGGCGCGAAGGCGCTCAAGTAGGTCTTCGGGCTCTATGTCGACGAGCTCGACCTGGTCGGCATCATCGAAGATACGGTCGGGGATTCGTTCGCTCACGATAACGCCGGTGATGGATGCAACCATGTCGTTTAGGCTCTCGATATGCTGAACGTTCACGGTCGTATAGACGTCGATGCCCGCATGTAGAAGTTCCTCGACGTCTTGATAGCGTTTGTCGTGGCGAGACCCCGGCGCATTCGTATGGGCGAGCTCGTCGACAAGGATGAGCTGAGGGGCGCGTTCGATAGCCGCATCTAGATCGAACTCGCTGAGCGCAATGCCGTTGTGCTCGATGAGTTTACAGGGCACGTTCTCAAGCCCTTGTGCAAGATGGGCAGTTGCCGGACGTTCGTGCGGCTCGATGTATCCCGCGACGACGTCGACACCTCGCCGCTCGGCGGCGTGGGCGGCCTGAAGCATCGCATAGGTTTTGCCTGCGCCAGCAGCGTAGCCAAAGAAAATCTTGAGGTGCCCCCGGCTGGTCCGAGCGTCATCGGCGGCCTCGTCTTTCTCAATTGCCTTGAGGATGAGGTCTGGATTGACGCGAGTGTCCGATGCGTCGCGCTGCATAGCGTAGCCTTTCTGAAACGTTGTCCATGCGTGCATACGCGGTGAGGACGCCACTGTATGCTCGCGAGGTCGAGTATAGGCGCACTGCAGCCGCAATAGTGCTTTCTACCTGCATCTTTACGGCATCTTAAGGACGTGAGCCCCGGCCCTCACGCCTCTTTAATCCCTAGAAGCGTTTACTGTCCCCAGACGCTTGCGAGAGCAGGCGTCCGAGACATCGGACCGCGCGTGAAAGGGGCGGTAAATGGACATCCTCATTCCCATCATCGGAGTCGTCTGCATTGGACTCCTTATCTATTACATCTACATTCTGATGAGGAGTGATTCGTAAACTATGGACGCTGCGATTCAGTACATCTTGTACTTTGCCGTGCTCGTCGTCCTGGCCGTTCCGCTCGGTCGGTTCATGGCCCATATCATGGATGGTGAGCATACGTTCCTGTCGCCTGTGATTGCTCCTGTGGAGCGTGGCGTCTATCGTCTGCTTCGCATCGACGCGGCAGAGCAGATGGGGTGTAGGCGCTATCTGGCGAGCGTGCTGGTCTTTTCGGGGATCGGCCTCGTGGCTCTTGTGGCACTCCAGGTGTTTCAGTCCTTCTTGCCAGGCAATCCCCAGCACCTGCCGGGTGTGTCATGGGACCTGTCGTTCAATACGGCTGCTTCCTTCATAACCAACACCAACTGGCAGTCCTATTCCGGTGAGACCACCCTGTCCTACTTTGTGCAGTTCATGGGCCTCACCGTGCAAAACTTCTTGTCCGCCGGCACCGGTATTGCGGTCATGTTCGCGCTCATCCGCGGTTTCCGTCAGGTCAAGGAGCAGGGTCTGGGTTCCTTCTGGGTCGACCTCACCCGCACCGTCCTGTATGTGCTCATCCCGCTGAACCTCGTGTTCGGCATCTGCCTGGCCGCCGGTGGCGTCATCTCCAACTTCCAGCCGGCTCAGAAGGCTGAGCTCGTAGAGCCCGTCGCTGTTCAGCCTAATGCAGACGGCGGCTGGAGCGTCATCGACGGCGCCCAGATCGAGGGCGACACGGTCAAGGTCGACGGCAAGGTTGTCGAGGGCGCGCGCGTGGTCACCGAGCAGTTCCTGCCCCAGGGTCCCGCGGCTCCCCAGGTTGCCATCAAGCAGTCCGGCACCAACGGAGGCGGCTTCTTCGGCGTGAACTCCGCCCATCCGTATGAGAACCCCAGTGCCTTCACCAACATCATCGAGATGACCAGCCTGCTGCTGATCCCGGCCGCCTGTTGCTTCACCTTCGGTATCGGCGTCAAGAACACCAAGCAGGGCAAGGCCATCTTTGCCGCCATGTTCATCCTGCTGGTGATCTTCACCGGCATCATCGCCGTCAACGAGCATGCGGGCACCCCGCAGCTGGCCGATGGCGGAGCGGTCAATATCGAGATGACCGACGGCCAGGCCGGCGGCAACATGGAGGGCAAGGAGAGCCGTTTCGGTATCGCCTCCTCTTCCACCTGGTCCGCTTTCACGACGGCTGCTTCCAACGGCTCGGTTAACTCCATGCACGACTCCTACACCCCGCTGGGCGGTTTTGTCCAGATGCTCCAGATTGCTCTGGGCGAGGTCGTCTTCGGCGGCGTGGGCTGCGGCCTGTACGGCATGATCGGCTTCGCCATCCTCACAGTGTTCATCGCCGGCCTCATGGTCGGACGCACGCCTGAGTTCCTGGGCAAGAAGATCGAGCCGGGCGAGATGCGCTGGGCGGTTGTCCTGTGCTTGGCAACTCCGTTTGCCATTCTGGTGTGCTCGGCCATCGCCTGCATGGTGCCCGGTCTTGCCGACCAGCTCAACAACGGTGGCGCGCACGGCTTCTCCGAGGTGCTGTATGCCTTCACCTCATGCGGCGGCAACAACGGCTCGGCGTTTGCAGGCATGAACTGCAACATTCCCTGGATCAACGTCATGCTCGGCCTCGAGATGCTGTTCGCCCGCTTCATGCCCATCATCGGTACGCTGGCTATCGCCGGCTCGCTGGCCAAGAAGGGTAAGGTCGCCGAGAGCGCCGGTACCCTGTCTACCACCAACGGCATGTTCGTATTCCTGCTCGTGTTCATCGTTCTGCTGATCGGTGCCCTGAGCTTCTTCCCGGCCCTGGCGCTTGGCCCCGTTGCCGAGTTCTTCCAGATGATTGCGTAAAGGAGGGCGCAGATTTATGACTATGCAAAAAGACATGATGGGCCGCGCGGTCCGCGACTCGTTTGCCAAGCTGGATCCTCGCGTCCAGATTCAAAACCCGGTCATGTTCCTGGTGTGGCTTTCCGCCGTCATGACCTCCGTCCTGGCCGTCGCTTCCATTTTCGGTGCGCAGGACGCGGGTGTGCCCACCTACTATGTGGTCGCCATCGCGGTCATTCTGTGGCTCACCGACCTGTTCTCGAACTTCGCCGAGGCGCTTGCCGAGGGCCGCGGTAAGGCCCAGGCCGATTCCCTGCGTGCGGCCAAGAAGGATGTCGAGGCCCATCGCATCGAGTCCGTTGAGGACAAGGAGCACTTCACCGTCGTTCCCGGCACCGAGCTCACGCGCGGCGACCTGGTGATCGTACGCGCCGGCGAGCAGATTCCCGGCGACGGCGACGTCATCGAGGGCGCTGCTTCCGTTGACGAGTCCGCCATCACCGGCGAGTCCGCCCCCGTAGTCCGCGAGGCCGGCGGCGACCGCTCTGCCGTTACCGGCGGTACCACGGTGCTGTCCGACTGGATCATCGTCAAGATCTCCAGTGAGCCCGGCCAGAGCTTCCTGGACAAGATGATCGCGATGGTCGAGGGTGCCGCGCGCAAGAAGACCCCTAACGAGATCGCTCTGGAGATCTTCCTGGTGGCCCTCTCCATCGTCTTTATCCTGGTCACGCTGGCCCTGTATTGTTACTCCTGCCTCTCGGTCGGTCTTAACGACATAGACAACCCCACGGCCGTGACCACGCTCGTGGCGCTGCTCGTGTGCCTGGCTCCCACTACCATCGGTGCCCTTCTTTCCGCCATCGGCATCGCCGGCATGAGCCGTCTGAACGAGGCCAACGTGCTGGCCATGTCCGGTCGCGCCATCGAGGCCGCCGGCGACGTCGACATCCTCATGCTCGACAAGACCGGCACCATCACCCTGGGTAACCGCCAAGCCGCCGAGTTCATCCCGGTCGACGGCATCGATCCCGCGGAGCTGGCCGATGCCGCCCAGCTTTCCTCGCTGGCCGACGAGACCCCCGAAGGCCGTTCCATCGTCGTGCTCGCCAAGGAGCAGTTCGGTCTGCGCGGCCGCACGCTCGAGGATAAGGGTATGGAGTTCATCCCCTTCACCGCGGCGACCCGCATGTCCGGTGTGAACTACGAGGGCAATGAGATCCGCAAGGGCGCTGCCGATTCCGTGCGCACCTATGTGGAGGCAGCCGGCGGCGTGTTCTCCCAGGAGTGCGACGAGGCCGTCGAGCGTATCGCCAAGGCCGGCGGCACCCCGCTGGTCGTGACCAAGAACTGCCGCGTGCTGGGCGTTGTGTACCTTAAGGACATCATCAAGTCCGGCGTTAAGGAGAAGTTTGCCGACCTGCGTAAGATGGGCATCAAGACCATCATGGTGACGGGCGACAACCCGCTCACCGCCGCGGCAATCGCCGCCGAGGCCGGCGTTGACGACTTCCTGGCCGAGGCCACCCCTGAAGGCAAGCTCGAGAAGATCCGCGAGTTCCAGCGTGAGGGCCACCTGGTCGCCATGACCGGCGACGGCACCAACGACGCGCCCGCTCTGGCCCAGGCCGACGTCGCCGTGGCCATGAACACGGGCACCCAGGCTGCCAAGGAGGCCGGCAACATGGTCGACCTCGACTCCAGCCCTACCAAGCTCATCGAGGTCGTGCGTATCGGCAAGCAGCTGCTCATGACCCGCGGTTCACTTACGACCTTCTCGGTGGCCAACGACATGGCGAAGTACTTCGCTATCATCCCGGCCCTGTTCTCGCCGATCTACCCGGGCCTTGGAGCGCTCAACATCCTCGGTCTGGCAAGCCCGCTGTCCGCGGTTCTTTCGGCCATCATCTATAACGCGCTCGTTATCGTCGCGCTGATCCCGGCTGCGCTGAAGGGCGTTAAGTACCGCGAGGTACCGTCCGGACAGCTGCTGACCCACAACCTGCTCGTGTGGGGTCTGGGCGGCATCGTTGCCCCGTTCGTATTCATCAAGCTCATCGACATGCTGCTCGCGTTCTGCGGCATTATGTAAGTGGAGGTTTGTATGTTCAAAGGTGTTGCATCGCGCGCACTGGGCGTGTTCGCGCTGTTTACCGTTGTCTGCGGCCTGGGCTATACGCTCGTCGTGACCGGCATCGCGCAGCTTGCGTTTCCGTACCAGGCGAACGGTTCGCTCATCAAGGTCGACGGCAAGGTTGTGGGCTCCGAGCTCATCGGCCAGAACTTCGAGGATGAGGGCCATATGTGGGGCCGCATCCAGAACGTGTCAATTGTCGAAGGCGACGACGGCGAGCCCATGGCCTACGGCGCTCCGTCCAATTTGTCTCCGGCGAGTGAGGAGTACCGACAGCTTGTGGACGCGCGCGTCGAGAAGATCCGCGCCGCTAACCCCGATGCCGATATGGACGCTGTGCCCGTCGACCTGGTGACGTGTTCGGGGTCCGGCCTCGACCCGGAGATCTCTCCGGATGCCGCCGAGTACCAGGTCCCGCGCCTTGCCAAGGCCACGGGCAAGAGCGAAGGTGAGGTGCGCGAGATCATCGCCCAGTGCACCAAAGGCCGATTCCTGGGCGTCTTCGGCGAGCCCACGGTCAACGTGCTCAAGGTGAACCTTATGCTGGACGGCGCGCTGTAGGTGAGGGAGTGGCGGATGAGGGCGTGACTGACTATCTGAGCCCTCAATTTCACCCCGCCCATCAGTTGCGGTGAAATACGGACTGTTTTGCCTGTCAAAAGCCTCATCTACTTCGTATTCCACCGCAACTTTTTTGTGAGGGTCGGGATTGAAGGTGGGGAGTGCGAGCGAGTGCGAATGCGGCGGATACTGATACGATAGGTACGTTAGCAACTGCCGCCGAGCGGCTCAAACGAAAGGAACCCTGTATGGAGTCATCCGCCTACCCGATGCTCTTTAGCCCGATCAAGGTCGGTACGACCGAGGTCAAGAACCGCGTCTTTATGCCGCCGGTATCTACCAACCTGGCCGATCACGGCTATGTGACCGACGACTTGGTCGATCATTACCGTGCTCGCGCCAAGGGCGGCGTGGGCCTCATCATCACCGAGGTCGTGACGGTCGAGCCCACCTATACCTATCTGCCGGGTGACATGTGCTGCTACGACGATACGTTTATCCCCGGCTGGGAAAAGCTCGCCGCGGCCGTCCACGAGTATGGCTGCAAGATCATGCCGCAGCTCTTCCACCCCGCCTACATGGCCTTTAACATTCCGGGCACGCCTCGCCTGATCGCTCCGTCCTTTGTGGGCCCGTCTTACGCCCGCGAGGCACCGCGCCCCATCACGGTCGACGAGATTCACGAGCTCACGCATCAGTTTGGCGACGCTGCCGTGCGTATGCAGAAGGCCGGTGTCGATGGCGTCGAGGTCCACGCAGCGCACGCCCACGGCATGCTCGGCGGCTTTTTGACCCCGCTCTATAACAAGCGTACTGATGAGTACGGCGGCTCGCTCGACGCCCGTATGCGCTTCTTGCTCGAGGTCATCGCCGAGATTCGCGAGCGCTGCGGCAAGGACTTTATCATCGACGTCCGTATTTCGGGTGACGAGTACACCGATGGCGGTCTGACCCTCAACGATATGATTTATGTCTCGCGTCGTCTGGAGAAGGCCGGCGTCGACATGATTCATGTGTCGGGCGGCACCACCATCAAGCGTGGCTCCGCGATTCCCGCCGCCGGTACCCAGCAGGCGTCGCACGCCGCCTGCTCGCGCGAGATCAAAAAGCACGTCAACATTCCCGTCGCCACCGTCGGACGTATCAACGAGGCCTGGATCGCCGAGGAGCTGATCGAGGACGGCGCTGCCGACATCTGCATGATGGGCCGCGCCAATCTGTGCGATGCCGAGTTCTGCAATAAGGCCGCTTCCGGCAACGCCGACGACATCCGCCCCTGCATCGGCTGCCTGCGCTGCCTGAACGGCATTATGTTCGGCAAGCGCATCTCCTGTACCGTCAACCCGGACGTGGAGCGCGACGAGGCCGGCTACGAGCCTGCCGCCGAGGCCAAGAACGTGCTCGTTGTGGGCGCTGGTCCTGCGGGCATGGAGGCAGCCTACATTGCCGCCAAGCGCGGCCACAACGTGGTGCTCGTTGACAAGCAGGATGAGCCGGGCGGCGAGATGCGCATCGCGGCCGTTCCGCCGGCAAAGCAGGAGCTCACCCGCGTGATCAAGTATCAGTACCGTCGTCTGGCCGAGGCGGGCGTGAAGTGCATATTTGGCACCGAGCTTACTGCCGAGGACATTCAGCGTGACTACGCGGGCTACGAGGTTGTCCTGGCTTATGGCGCCGAGCCCATCGCTCCGGCTTTCATGCAGGGCTTTAAGCAGGTTATGACGGCTGACGACCTGCTGGGTGGCAAGGCTTTCCCGGGCAAGAAGATCGTCATCGTGGGCGGCGGCACCGTTGGCTGCGAGACGGCCGATTACCTGGCCCCGCTGGTCAACGACCTGTCGCCGGCCAATCGCGATGTCACCGTCATCGAGATGACCAAGACGCTCGCCGCCAACGAGGGCGGTGCCGGCCGCGCGGTGCTCATCACGCGCATGCTCTCCAAGGGCGTTCACGTGCTGACCGAGGCCAAGGTGACCGAGATTACCGAGGACACCATCAGCTACGAGAAGGACGACGAGATCCACACCATCGCCGATGCCGATACGCTGGTGCTTGCCATGGGTTATCGTCCCAATACCAAGCTGGCCGACGACCTGGCTGCAGCCGGCGTTGCCACCCACGTGCTGGGCGATGCCAACAAGTGCGGCAACATTCGCGACGCCATCGGCGATGGCTACAAGGTTGCCTGCGAGCTCTAGTCAACCCCTTTGCACCAATCGATTGCAAAAAGCGGCGGCTGCCCTGTGTGTTGGGCAGCCGCCGCCTGCGTTCGACGGGAAGGCGCAGATAGTCCGATTAGGGCCCAGGAGCTCCTTGACCTTGGCGATGATGGCCTCGTCGGTGGCGTTGGCAAAGAAGTACTCCTGGAACGGTTTTCGTCTTGCAGGGCAGTTGCCGTTTCTACAGTTCAACTTCCAGTTCGGCTTTGTGTTCGCAGAGGTAGTCGCGCATGTAGGGGATGGCAAATGAGACCTTGCCGTACGAAGGAGCCTCGATAATCGATTCTCTTAACAGGCGGCTGCGGACGGAACTCACCTGTTGAGGCGTTTTGTTTAGGGCATCGGCAACCATGCTGGTCGAGCTCGTCTGCCCCAAAGACGCCATGCTCAGCAGATAAGCGATGCACGTGGGCGGAATGCGCTGCAGCGCGGGCTCAATCACCATGGCGCAGAAGCGTTCGCGTGCCGTTGCAATGCCACGCTCGGCTTCTTCTTCTCCAATAATCGCTGTATGCGCGCGTCTCGCCAACTGCCATGCGTAGTATCCAACGAGTTGGATCATGAAAGGATAGCCTTGCGTTGCCTCGGCAAGTTGGCCGGCAATACCTGGCTGCAACTCCATGCCAGACGCTTCAATGGTTTCCTCGAGGGAGTACGACACTTCGGTTACTGCCACAGCCTTCAGGTCAAAGGGGAGGGCGCGGCGCAAAAACGCAAGTGTCTTTCCGTTGATGATGCTTTCAATCATCGAAGGCAGACCCGCAAAAACAAAGGCGATATCAAGGTCTTCGCCGATAACCTGCTGAATCGCAATGGAGAGCGTTCGGACCTCATCGAGCTCTGCGTCTTGAACCTCGTCGAGAGTGATGAGCAGGCCGTTTCCATTCTTGGATATTGTCTGTCTCATGGCGTCGCGTAGCGATGGGCCGATTCGCTCAATATCTATGCTGCCGATGGATATGCCAGCTACGGTGGGCTCAAATCTGGCGTGCTTGGCCTGGAATTTGGGCTGCAGCTGTTCGAGAATGCGCTGGCAAAGTCCCTCGGTTGCGACCTCTTTTATGACCGTCCAGCCACGGCTTTGCGCCAAACGTGAGCACTCGTCAAGGAGGACCGTCTTGCCCGTTCCACGGACGCCGGCTATGCGCATTAGGCGCCCCGGGGCACCAGGCCCGTTGACGAGGCCCTCATTGAATTCTTCGAGCACATCTTCGCGGCCGATAATCGTGGGAGGTGTTTTACCTGCTGTGGGCTTAAAAGGGTTTGTTTGCATGTGAGCCACCTTTGCTCAAGATATAGCAAGATATAGCAAAATATAGTGAGATATAGCAAAGTAAGCGCTACTCGCGGGTTTTGCGGTGGTGCTATTTTCCAAATGCCGCGCGGATAAAGCACTGGGCGAACAGCTTGTTGGCAACTCACGAGGGCTCGGGGTGCCAATTTGGGATGGAGTAGTGCTGTGCCACGAATAGGGCCTATCTACTACGTTTAAGCCGCAGGGGTCAACCATAGTCGGCTTTTTCGAAAATCGACAAGCTGTCTACCTGCGGTTTTGTTTTCACGGTTTTCGGTATGGCCGAGGCTATCCGTGTTAACGTAGTAGATGGGCCACTTTTGTGGCAAGGGGGCCGATCTGCGGGCCAGGGTAGCTAAAAGAGCCCCGTCCCAAAAAGACTGTTGGAAGTTGCGGTGGAATAGTTCCTGTTTTTGCTGCTGAAGGCCTTGAGCAGGAACTATTCCACCGCAACTTATGAGGGGGCGGGGGATGCGATAGTATTGCATGGTGGTATTCGATTAACCGAGGGTTTATCCGAGGGCTTTATGGAACAGCACCAGCATTATCAGAGCCTGCAAGACCAGGCGTACAACGCACTGCGCTCCAAGATCATCTACGCCGAGCTCAAGCCCGGCACACGCCTTTCGGCGATTGGTCTGGAAAAAGAGACGGGAATCGGGCGCACGCCCATTCGCGAATCCTTTGTGCGTCTGCGTGAGCAGGAGCTGGTGGAAACGCGTCCCAAAAGCGGCACCTACGTCTCTAAGATCAGCATGGAACGCGCCGAAAACGCCTGCTTTTTGCGCGAGAAGCTCGAGAGAAGCGTGCTTATTAAATGCAGTTCGGCCGCCTCGCCCGAGCAAAAGCAGCGGCTTGAGCAGATTCTTACCGAGTCCGAGTCGCTCGACCATGGCGAAACGCGTCGTTTCTTTGACCTGGATAACCTGTTCCATGAGACGTGTTTTGAGATTGCCGGTCGTCACATGTTGTGGGATTGGATGAAAAGCATCAACACGCATTTTGAGCGATACAACTGGCTGCGTATGGTGTCGCAGGACCTGGATTGGGAGCCGATTCGTCGGCAGCATCGCCGGATTCTTGAGGCCATTAAGAGGGGCGATACCGATGCGGCGAGTTATCTGGCAGAGACGCACTTGCACCTGATGCCCGAGGAGCAGGGCCCGGTTATCGCCTTGCATCCCGACTATTTTGAGCTGCCTAAAGACTCGTCTATCTAGCCCATCATCGCATCTGCTCGAGACGCAAAAACGACGCTGCTCACCTACAACGTTTTGCAAGCGAGATTTTTAAAAAAATGCCTAAAATGGCTCAGACTGCTGACAATTGGGAAACGGGGTGCGCCATGGCGCAGATGAGAATCAAGGACATTGCCGCCGAGGCGGGCGTGAGCCCGGCCACGGTCTCGCGCTATCTCAACAACCGCCCCGGGCAGATGACCGAGGAAACCCGCGCTCGCATCGCGGCGGTTATCGAGCGCACCGGCTATCGCCCACGTGCTGCCGCGCGCAATCTGCGCAGCTCGCGCACCAACCTCATCGGCGTGATCCTGGCCGACATCGCCAACCCGTTCTCCAGCGCTATGCTCGAGGACCTTTCCGCCAGTGCCGCCGCGCGCGGCTGCTCGCTCATGACGGCCATTAGCGGCAACGATCCCGCCAAGGAGGCCGAGTCGCTCACCAGGCTTATCGATGCCGGCGTGGACGGCCTGGTCGTCAACACCTGCGGAGGCAACGACAAGGCGATCGCCGCGGCCGCGGGGCGCCTGCCCGTTGTGCTGCTCGACCGCGACGTTGCCGACGGCGGTGTCGATCTGGTGACATCTAACAACCGTGAGCTGGTCGCCGGCCTGGTAGACGCCTTGACCGCCGCTGGCAGCGAGCGCCTGTGCCTGCTCACCGAGGCAAGCGACGACAGCCCCGTGCGTCGCAAGCGCGCCGAGGCCTTTACCGACGAGCTTTTGCACCGCGGCCTTGCCGGCGAGGTCGTCACCCTGGCCGACGGGGGCGCCACGGGCGTCGGCCGCCTGGACGAGACCATCCGCGGCTATGCAGGTAAAAAGCTCGGCCTCATTGCTGTCAACGGCTTGGTTTTCCTGCGTCTGACCGAGGCGCTAGCGCAGCTGGGACCCTCGCTGCCGGCGGGGCTCAAGATCGCGACGTTTGACGACTACCCCTGGAACCATGTGCTCTTTGGTGGCGTGACCACGGCCGCGCAGGACACCCTCACCATTGCCGAGCGCGTGGTCGAGCGCCTGTCCGAGCGCATTGACGTCGTCACCACCACCGTGGGCGAGGCCGCAAAGCTCGCCCCCAAGCGCATCGAGATTCCCGGCCACATCGAACACCGCGTTTCGACTTCGCGCTAGTCTGTGTGATAATATATAGACAATGTCATACAGGAGGTATCCATGGCTGCGTCTGTGCTGAGTGTGCGAGTGGACTCGTCAATTAAAGACTCATTTGCCGAGCTGTGCGAAGAGCTTGGCATGACTTCGTCTGTTGCGGTCAATATGTTTATGAGGCAGATGCTGCGCGAGCGCTCTCTGCCGTTTGTTCCCTCACTTGGTAAAAGCTCTGCGAGCGAAAGCGCCGCGACGGGCATTTTGGATACTGCCCAGATTGAGTCCGCCGTCCGCGAGGCAGCCAGCTCGATTCCCGCCATCAAAACCGTGATTCTTTTTGGTTCGTATGCCCGGGGCGAGGCACATGTCGATAGCGATATTGACTTGCGTCTCGAAGTCGATCGCGAGCAGGGCTTTGGTCTTTTCGCGCTGTCGGCATTTGGTGAGGCGGTGCGCAAAGAAACCGGGAGGCAGGTTGATCTCGTCTCTAGTGATCATCTTGATGACGATCTTGCCGCGGTAATCGAGCGCGAAGGAGTGATCCTTTATGATCGCGCGTAAGTCAGACGGCCTGTTCGCACACGTTTTTTGAGCGCTTGATACGCTTTAACCCTGCGGAAACATTTTTCTGCGATAGTATCTGCGATATAGACCAGTCGAAACCCGCCCGAAAGAAAGGGGAGCGACATGAACCAGCAGAACATCGATTACGTACTCCGCTCTGTAGAGCAGCGTGACATCCGCTTTGTGCGTCTGTGGTTTGTCGACATTCTCGGTCGCCTCAAGAACTTTGCCATCAGCCCCGAGGACCTCGAGGTCGCTTTTGAGGAGGGCATTGGCTTTGACGGCTCGGCCATCGAGGGCTTTGCCACGCCCGAGGAAGCCGACATGCTGGCGTTTCCCGATGCTTCGACCTTCCAGATTCTGCCGTGGCGCCCGAGTCACAACGGCGTCGCCCGCGTGTTCTGCGACGTGTGCACTCCCGACCGCAAGCCCTTCGCCGGCGATCCGCGCGATGCGTTGCGCCGCATGTTCCGCAAGGCCGAGAAAGCTGGCTATCTGCTCAACGTGGGCGCCGAGCTGGAGTACTATTACTTCCCCGACGAGCACACCCCCGAGCCGCTCGACAACGTGGGCTACTTCGATCTTTCGGTGAGCGATGCCGCTCGCGACCTGCGTCGCAACACGGTTCTCACGCTCGAGAAGATGTCCGTGCCCGTGGAGTACACCTTCCATGCCGCCGGCCGCTCGCAGCACGGCATGAGCCTGCGTCACGCCGAGGCCCTGAGCATGTCCGACGCCATCACCACGGCCAAACTCATCATTAAGCAGCAGGCCTACGAGAGCGGCTGCCACGCCTCCTTTATGCCCAAGCCGCTGGCGGGCGAGGACGGCAGCGCCATGTTCCTGTGCCAGTCGCTGTTCGACCACGACGGCAACAACGTCTTTTGGGGCGAGGACGACGAGAAGTACCATCTCTCCGAGGTCGCCAAGCACTATATGGCCGGCATCCTGGCGCACGCGCGCGAGATCAGCGCCATCACCAACCCCACCGTCAACTCGTACAAGCGCATCACCACCGGCGGCGACTCCGTGCCGCAGTACGCCACGTGGGGCCTGCGCAACCGCGCGAGCATGGTCCGCATCCCGGTCTACAAGCCCGGCAAGCAGCTGTCCACGCGCATTGAACTTCGCAGCCCCGACCCCATGGCCAACCCGTACCTGGTCAACACCGTTACGCTGGCGGCTGGTCTCGACGGTATCGAGCGCAAGCTGGAGCTTCCGCCCGAGGCCACGGCCGAGACGCTCAAGCTCACCGACCGTCAGATGCTCGAGGCCGGCTACGCGCCGCTGCCGCGCTCGCTCAAAGAGGCGCTCGACGTATTTGAGGACTCGCAGTTTATGAAGGATGCCCTCGGCGAGCACATCCACAGCTTCTTCCTCAAAAAGAAGCGCGACGAGTGGCATAAGTTCGAGTCCACGATCACCGAGTGGGAAATCAAGCACTACCTGGCGAACTCCTAATCGCGCTGGCTTGTCCCAGTACGATTGAGCTCATTTCTTTGGAGGCCGATATGTCCGAAAAGAGTGCCCTGTTCATGGCGCGCACGACGCGCTTCCACGAGTTTGCCCGCAGCCTGACGACCACCCTGGGTGTCGAGGTGAGCCTGGCCACCCCCGATTCGCCGACTGCGGCGCACGACTTTGACCTGCTGATCCTCGATTCCGATGGCATCCGCAGCGACCGTATCGATCAGATTGCCAAGTGGCTCGACGATCGTGGCGGCGTTCCCATGTTGGTGATCGTCGACGACGAGGCACTCGGCACCCTGCGCCTGCCGAACCACGCGCATGCCGACTTTGTATGCCCCACGGCGACGCCCAACGAGCTTAAGGCTCGTGCGCAGCGCCTGATGGGCGAGGAGGAGACCGTCACCGCCGACGATGTGCTCAACATCGATAACCTCGAGATTAATCTGGCTACCTACCAGGTGACGCTCGATGGCGAGCCCATCGATCTGACACTGATGGAGTACTCGTTGCTGAGCTTTTTGGCGACGCACCCCAATCGAGCCTACAGCCGCGAAGTGCTGCTGCACCGCGTGTGGGGCTTTGAGTACTGCGGCGGCACGCGTACCGTCGACGTGCACATCCGACGCATCCGCTCCAAGGTGGGTCCGCAGATCGCGGCGCACATCACCACCGTCCGCGGCGTGGGCTACCTGTTTAAGGACTAGCAAGTAAATAGAGGAATGTGAGGGTACCGGAGATTTCTCCAGTACCCTTTTCTCGTTTAGGGCGAAAAGAAGACCTTTCACCGATTTAAAGTGGGTCAGTAAAAACAATATCAAACGTATAACTATCTCACGAATATCATTTAGTTACCGTATCTCCCTACTGCACGGATGGAGGAAGAAATGCGTTATTCGAGAAAGGTGATTGTCGGATTCATAGTATTGCTTGCCGCCCTGATGTCTCCAAGGTTGGTTTTTGGAGACGACGACTTGGTTCGTGTCACACCGCAAATAGCTGTGGAGCAAGCGCAAGCTTTCTTTGATGACGTATCGGATGAGCCGGTGACCGCTTGTGACCCAGTAAAAATGGTGAATTCCGATGGGGAATCAATCGGGTATATCGTTCGCGCGAAGCGGGATGACGTTAACTATGGCTACGTCGTATTTGATTCAGAGCGATCTTGGTGGATCAGCGAATACTGCTTGGCTCCGAACGCCCCTATGCCCATTGAGAATACAAGCGATGAAATAGCTCTTCTCGCATCCCAAGATGACATCGTTGCTTTGAAATTTGACGAGCTGTCTTTTGGTATTGCAGATCTGGATAATAACGTTGTTTTAGATGAGAAGGGATGCCGGTCAACAGCGGTGTTTTCTGTGGGAAATAGCCGCAGCGGATCTCCAGGCAGGTTCGAGGATGTTTTCGTATCGCCCAAAGACCTGTATAAGCAAGGATATGTCATTGACGCAAGTAAAACAATTTCAGGGATGATAACGCCTACACAATCAGAGGTTATTAAAGAAACGGGGACCTATGCTTGCGATGTGTCTGCAATGTTTGCGGTAAGCAGCCATTATGTAACGCTAAACCGGCTCAAATTGCCAGACTTATATCATGAGCTTTGGCAGTTATCGGGAACATCCGGCGATCCAAATAAGTCATTCGATCAAGCTACGGGCCTTTACTTTACCCAAGGAAGGACTCCATCTCCAAATGCTGCCCCGGCTATTAAGGAGTTCTGTGCTAGGCGCGGGAAAAGGCTTGAGACATCATTTGCTTGGTATCCATCTTGGGATTCTTTCAGGGCAACTGCAGATTCTGGAAATCTCAGTATTTTTTCTGGGACTCTCAGGTCAAGCCATGACGCTCATGCGATGGCTGTTGCGGGATATGTGGCTATGCATAATACATATTCAAATGATAAGAAATATATGCTTGTTGTCTGGGACGGTTGGTTCAATCAGCTGCGTTTTCTTCCATATGACACAACGATTTATATATCGCATGAAGGGACGTATTGTGGAGAGTGACGGCGAAGATGATAGAAAGCGCATACGTAAAACGCTGGGGCTTCTTTGCGCATTTCTTGGGATATTGGTTGTCGCGGCCTATCAACCGAGCCCCTCGGTCGTTGGTGGAAAAGATGACGAACATATTTCAGTTGAAGTACAGACGCTGTCGGATATTCATAACGGGCAATTTGAGGCGCTTATGCCAAGTGGTTGCCGTAAGAAAATCGATATGCGCCGTAAGTCAAGTTCCGGATATGTCTCAGGGTTGAAAGCAGGTGATAAATGGATTCTAGTTTTTGTGGAAGATAAGGAACTTGACGGGACTGTTCTGTATCCCCATTCAGCTGAGAAAGTCAAATAAGGTAGACAAGGGGAATGAAGAATGATTGATAGAAAGCAGTTTTTAGGTCTGATGGCAGGGGCTCCTATTTTGATGCGAGCTGGGATGGCAGAAGCCGTGGAGTTGCCGGACCCTCGGAAGCGATTGACGCTCGTGGTCGACACGGTGGTCAGAGATGAAAATGGCAATGAAAAAACGCGAACAAGAAGCAGAGAGACTATTTTCACGCCAGAGAGCGAAATTGTGTCTGCGGACGCTATGGCCGGTGATGTCATAACAATCCAGAGGGAATCAGATGCAACGTTGCCGCTGCTTGCCAAGATTGAGCTCACGGTCGCTTATTTTAACGATAAAACAGAAATTGAGATTCGTTCCGGAAAGTACTCGATAGTCCAAACCGATCCGCTTGTGATGTATGCAAACGCTTGGTACGCGCTCATGCAGAAGGATAAATACGTGATGAATAACTTCACGGAAAGCGAAGCATCATATGAAACGGGGTGGGGGCCAACGCCATACGACGCGGAGAAAGATAAGTGGACGTGCGGATCAGGCATGGGTGCGACGATTACGGACTTTATTAACGATTCAACATATAGTTTTGCTATCGACTGTTATATCGAATAGACATGACGGCATAAAACGAATTGGCTTATAAGCATGTCATTACTTAAGCAAAGCTGAAATCTTGGCATCTAGTGCTCGGGACTGCCCAGCTTGGGGTACAACTCAACGTGAACAATGATGGCCCGCCACATGTTTGGCGGGCCTTTGGTTATTTGACGAAAGGATCGCAGCCATGAGCGAGAACGATTCCCAGCGTCCCCAGGATGCGGGCAACGCCGGCGAGACCCAGCAGCAGCCGCGTGTGCAGGTGGAGTCGGCGCCTGCCGACAGCAACATTCCCTACGTGCAGGCCTACGACACACAGACCGGCAAGCCGCTGGGCAGCCAGCAGGTTGTAAACAAGCACACGGTGGTTAAGACCAAAACCAAAAAGCTGCCGATTTTTATTACGGCGCTTGCCGGCTGCGCCTGCGGCGCCCTGCTGGTCATCGCGCTCATTATGAGCGGCACGCTCAACATTGGCGGCGGAAAGAATGCCGTGACGGCGGGCGCTTCGGGTTCATCGACGCAAAAGATCACTATCGACTCCGAGGACACCACGCTGGCCGAGGCCGTTTCTGCCAAGGCCCTGCCCTCCGTCGTTTCCATCACCGCCACTTCGAGCGGCGGCCAGAATGGCTCGCTTTCGCAGTCTGCTGATGAGTCGGATAGCTCGGGCAGCGTCGGTTCGGGTGTTGTGCTCGATACCGAGGGTCACATCCTCACCAACAACCACGTGGTTGATGGCTACGACCAGTACGTGGTGACCATGGACGACGGCACCACCTATGAGGCCGAGTTCGTGGGCAACGACGCCTCGAGCGACCTGGCCGTCATCAAGCTCAAGGACGCCGATGCCTCCAAGCTCACGCCGATCGAGATCGGTGATTCCTCCAAGCTCAACGTGGGCGAGTGGGTTATGGCGATCGGCTCGCCGTTTGGCAACGAGCAGTCTGTCTCCACCGGTATCGTCTCGGCGCTCTACCGCTCCACGGCCATGAGCTCTACCAGCGGCAACACTATCTACGCCAACATGATCCAGACCGATGCCGCCATCAACCCGGGCAACTCCGGCGGCGCGCTCGTTAACGACAATGGCGAGCTTGTGGGCATTAACTCGCTTATCGAGAGCTATTCGGGCTCCAGCTCGGGCGTGGGCTTTGCTATTCCCGTTAACTACGCCAAGAACATTGCCGACCAGATTATCGACGGCAAGACGCCGGTGCATCCGTACATGGGCGCTACGCTTTCGAGCGTCAATGCGCTCAACGCCCGCACCAACAAGCTGAGCACCGATAGCGGCGCGTATGTGGCGAGCGTCGTTGAGGATGGTCCTGCTGCTAAGGCCGGAATTCAGGAGGGCGACGTCATCACCAAGCTGGGCGACGACGAGATCACGAGCGCCGATGGCCTGATCATCGCACTGCGCAGCCACGAGGTGGGCGAGAAGGTCGAGATCACGCTCATGCGCGGCAAGGAAGAGAAGAAGGTCACCGTCGAGCTGGGCTCCGATGAAGAGCTGCAGAACCAGCAGCAGGACGACAGTTCGACCGATACCGGCAACGGCGGTATTACCGACGAGCAGCTGCGCCAGTATCTGGAGGAGCTGCTGGGCCAGCAGGGCCAGGGTCAAGGTTACGGCCAGGGGTTCTAGCGAGCCGTTTCGCACATACCAATGCCAGAGGGGCTGTCCCACCAAGTGTGGGACAGCCCCTCTTTTCTTATTGATCCTTTGGGGACGGAGGAAAACGGATCACTTGGGGCTGACAAGAGGCCTGGTTCGTAATGGTCTGGACAGTTAGTTCAGATACGTATAAATCTGGGGCAGCTTGGGATGCGTTTTGAGCAATTTTTGATTGGGATGGGGCTCGAATGGGTGTTTGGAAGGGAGAGCGGGACGTTTACATGGTCTCGAGGAGCCCAAATTAGTTGAAACAGGGGTGTTCGTGCCTGATTCAGCTCTAGGATTTATACGTATCTGAACTAACTGTCCACTCCAGTCTGGCGGCTGCCGATTCGGTGCGGTTCGAGACCGCTATTCGGCCTCATTGCGACCGGTGGTACTCTAGTATCCGTTTGAAATCGAGCGAAGGAGTGCCGCTATGGAGCAATCGAGCCTGTTTGGTGACGGCGTGGACATCGATACCGAAACGCCCGCGAGCGCGGATGCCACCGCACCGGTCGACGCCCGTGCCCAGGCGGCAGCGCGTGCGGCCGAGTTGCGCCACGAGCTCGATTACCACGCCTATCGCTACTACATGCTCGATGCGCCCGAGATCACGGACGCCGCCTTTGACAAAATGCTCGTTGAGCTGCAGGAAATCGAGGCGACCTACCCCGACCTGGTGACGCCCGACAGCTATACTCAGCGCGTAGGTGGCTACGTGAGCGAGCAGTTTACGCCGGTCACGCACATGGCACGCATGTATTCCATGGACGATGCCATGGACCTGGACGAGCTCGACGCGTGGCTCCAACGCACCGAGGATGCGCTCGGCGCCGGTAGCGTCACCTATACCTGCGAGCTCAAGATCGACGGCCTGGGCGTGGCCCTTACCTACCAAAACGGCACCTTCGTACGTGCGGCCACACGTGGCGATGGCACCACGGGCGAGGACGTGTCGCTCAACGTGCGCACCATCAAGGATGTGCCCATGCACCTGTCCGAGCCAGCGCTTGTCCACATGGGCGCCGACCGCGAGCGCACCATTGAGGTGCGCGGCGAGGTCTATATGCCCAAGGGCAGCTTTGTGCGCCTGAACGACGAGGCCGATGCCGAGGGCCGCGACCCCTTCGCCAACCCGCGCAACGCCGCCGCCGGCAGCCTGCGCCAAAAAGACCCCAAGGTCACGGCGCGCCGCGATCTGGCCACCTTTATCTACGCCATCGCCGATACCGACCCGCTGCACGTCCACAGCCAGCGCGAGTTCCTCGATTGGTTGCGTAGCGCCGGCTTTAGCGTCAACCCCAACGTGGCTCGTTGCGCCACGCCGGCCGAGGTCCACGAGTTCTGTGCCCAGGCGCTCGAGCACCGCGGCGACCTGGACTACGACATCGACGGCGTGGTCGTAAAGGTCGATAGCTTTCAGCAGCAGCTCGACCTGGGCTTTACCGCCCGTGCGCCGCGCTGGGCCATTGCCTTTAAGTTCCCGCCCGAGGAAAAGCAGACCGTCTTGCGCGAAATTCGCATCCAGGTGGGCCGCACCGGTGTACTCACGCCGGTCGCCGAGTTCGACCCGGTGACGGTCGCCGGCTCTACCATCGCGCGCGCCACGCTGCACAACATCGACGAGATCCGCCGCAAAAACGTGCGCGAGGGCGACACCATCATCGTGCACAAGGCAGGCGACGTAATCCCGGAGGTCGTAGGCCCGGTGCTCGACAAGCGCCCGGCCGATTCGGTCGACTGGCACATGCCCGAGGTCTGTCCCGTGTGCGGCAGTCCCGTGGTCCACGAGGACGGCGAGGTTGCCTACCGTTGCGTGTCCATCGACTGCCCGGCGCAGCTCAAGGAGCGTCTGCTCCACTGGGTGAGCCGCGGCTGCATGGACGTTGACGGCCTGGGTGACGAGATCGTCGACAAGATGATCGCCGCCGGCCTGATCCACGACGTCGCCGACTTCTACCAGCTCACGGTCGACGATATCGCCGGGCTAGACACGGGGCGTACCTATGCCAGCTCCAACAGCAAAAAGGGCGTCAAGAAGGGCGACCCTATCCCGGTGGGCCTCAAGACGGCCGAGAAAATCATCGCCGAGCTCAACAAGTCCAAGAGCCAGCCGCTTGGTCGCGTGCTATTTGCCCTGGGCATCCGCCATGTGGGCAAGAGTGTGGGCGAGGTCATCGCCGAGCGATTCCTGTCGATCGACAAGCTTATCTTGGCGAGCGAAGAGGATATTGCCGAGTGCGAGGGCATCGGTCCCAAGATTGCGGCGAGCGTCAAGCAGTTCCTGGCCGTGCCCGAGAATCTCGCCGTGCTGGAACGCCTGCGCCAGGCGGGTCTGTCGCTCGAGGTCGATTTGGGCGCCGCACACGCGCAAGCTGCAGCTGACGCTGGCGTGGCGGGCGAGCTCGCCGATGCACAGCCACTCGCGGGTCTGACCTTCGTGCTCACCGGCACGCTCGTCAACCGCACGCGCGACGAGGCGGGCGCGGCGCTCAAGGTGCTCGGCGCCAAGGTTTCGGGCAGTGTGTCAAAGAAGACGAGCTATCTGGTTGCCGGTCCCAAGGCGGGCTCCAAGCTCACCAAAGCCGAACAGCTAGGCGTACCCGTGTTGGACGAGGATGCACTCGAGCAGATCTTGGCTACTGGTGAGGTGCCCCAGGCTTAGGACATCGATAATCAAATTAGAAAACCTCCCGGAAAGGTTGATACTTTCCGGGAGGTTTTTATTTGGGCGTGGTGGCGGGCAGCATGATCTGCGTCATGTAGGTTGCTGAGGGTGACCCTGCGGAGCGGTGTCGTTCCGGAGCGATAGAAGATTCATACAAAGCAAAGGGGCCCCCGCAGTGAGGTTCCACAACGGGGCTGCCCCATTGTGATGAGTTTTATACACTTTAACATTAACATTAACGTGTATACTTAGCAGTGAAGATATATGTTGAGAGGAGCAGTTATGGTTACCGTCGCGTTTTCGGAACTGCGCCAAAACCTTACGCAGGTGGCCGAAAAGGTTGCCAATGAGGGCGAGGAGGTTGTGGTCTTCAAGCGGAGCAAGCCGTTGTTCAAGATCGTGCCGCTCGACTATCAAAGCCCGGTTGCAGTGGAATATGACGCTGCCCAGGAGCGCGGGGGTGCAAAGCCGACGTGCGGCTCGGACAAGCCCAAGCGCGACGTGGGTACGATGTGGCATCCCAAGATCACCTGGAAGGAGATCCGTGAGATGCTCGCGGAGAATGAGGACTACCAGGAGTATCTCGATATCGTAGCCAAAATGCCAAAAGGAACGCCGCTCGATACGATGACGGTTGAAGATGAAAAGCGCGTCGCGAGGGAGCGCTACCTATGAGAGCATTTCTCGATACCAATTTTCTGCTCGATTGCGTGCTTCCGGGCCGGCCGGAGCACGCAGCGGCGCAAACGATCAAGGGGCTCGTCGACGTGGGGCTTATCGAAGGCGTTGTTTCGGCCTGCTCTCTCAAGGACGCGTATTACATTCTCACCAAACAGGCCGGCGAGGCGCGCGGGCGCGAGGTAGTGCGCGACTGCCTTAAGAGCTACTCGGTAGAGTCTCTCGACCAAGAGGCTTGTTTTGCCTCCGCCTATTCCGATGAGCCGGACTTTGAGGACGGCTGTATCCGTGCGATGGCCGAGCGTGCCGGCGTGGACTTTATTATCACGCGTGACCGCGCCGCTTTTGTGCGCTCGACCATCAAGACCTTCTCGCCTGCAGAGTTCATCCGTGCGTTTCCGATTCCGGAGGAGTAAAACCGCCATATCGAGGACTGTCTCCAGTGTGGTAGATCTTCTGTAGCCGACGCTCGTTAGTTGAGCTACACTTCATAATTATGTACATAATTATGATTGGAGTTGAACATGCCCGTTTGCGTTCCAATTAAAGATATGCGGGACACCGCGAAATTCTCGGAGCTCGTTGAAACTACTCCTGGTCCAGTGACTGTTACAAAAAACGGCTATAGCAAATTTGTTGTACTTCGATCCGAGGACTACGACCTCATGGTTCAGGAACAGGCTAAGGCTCGCCTGATGGCTCGTATAGCTGTGGCCGAGCGGGAGCGTGCTGCCGGCACGGCGCGTGATGCCTTTGAGGCCCTCGATGACCTTGAGGCAAAATATGGCCTATAACGTCAAGATTCTGCCTACAGCTGAACAAGAAGTTGACGATATCGTTGATTATCTATTGGGGCATGGTATTTTTACCGCCCGGCACTTTCCTGATAAATACCGTAGTCAGCTCCAGCTTCTTCAAAGTGGTGTAGTTGACTACGGCTTATCGAAGTTGCCCGAGCTTGCAGTGCTTGGTTACCATGCTTGCCTCGTTAATTCTTATGTAATGCTTTATTACTACGATAACGAGGACGTTGTGATTGCCCATGTTTTTCACCAAAGCCAAGATTATGCCGCATTGGTGATATCTAGAAATCGATTCGAGTTGCTAGATGATGATTAGTAAGAACCGCCCGGAAGTATGATGCCTTCCGGGCGGTTCTTACTTTGCTGGGGCAACCGGCACCGCGATCCGCGTCACTTGGGTCGCCGGGTCGTCGCTGATGATGTCGTCGATAAGGGCGATTTCGCGTTGCCCCGCTACGCTGCCAACTTGTCAAAAGCCCCGCGTCGGTTGAGCACGGTAAACGCGACAACACAGATGACTGCCGACAGAATCGACCCGCACGGCGAAGCGATGCCCATGGGAAACAGCGTGTCGGAATAGGCGTTCGACAGCAGCCACGCGCCCGGCACGCGAATGAGCGCCACGGCCAGCACGTTGTGCGCAAAGCCGATGTAGCTCTTGCCATACGCAGCGAAAAAGCCGCTAAAGCAAATGTGGATGCCGGCAAAAATCGCGTCGAAAATATAGCTGCGCATATAGCCGGTGCCGGCCGCGACCACCGCAGAGTCCTTGGCAAAAAAGCCGATAAACGCCGGCGCCACCAGCCACATCAGCACCGTGATCAGGCAGCCGTACACCACCGAGATCGTCATGGCGTCTTTAAGCACCTGACATGCACGGTCGCCCTTGCCCGCGCCGGCGTTTTGCGCCGTGAGCGCGCTGACGGTGGCACCCATGGAACTCGGCACAATGAACAAAAAGCTGATCATCTTTTCGACCAGGCCCACGGCGGCGGCGTCGACGAGCCCTCGGTGGTTGGCGATGACGGTGATAAACATAAACGCCACCTGGATGCAACCGTCCTGCACGGCCACGGGCACGCCGATCTTAAGAATGCTGCCGAGCACCTCGGGCTGGGGGCGCAGGTCGCTACGCTTAACGTGGATGTTCGTGCGACGGCTCTTGAGCCACACGAGCGCGAGGGCAACGCTTGCCGTCTGGGCGGTTACCGTGCCGAGCGCCGCACCCACGGGGCCGAGTCCCATGTGGCCGATAAATAGAAAGTCGAGCGCGATGTTGATGATGCACGCCACGCCGATCACGTACATAGGCGAGCGCGAATCGCCCAGCCCGCGAAAGATGGCCGAGAGAATGTTGTACGCGGCGATAAACGGAATGCCGACAAAGCAGATACGCAGGTAGGCGGCGGTGCCTTCGACTGCCTCGGCCGGCGTGCCAATGAGCGCCACGATTTGCGAGCACAGTGCGAGCAGGACGGCGGCCAGTACCACCGAGACGCCCATAAAGAGCGTGATGGTGTTGCCGATGGCGGTCTCGGCGCGATCGAAACGGCGCGAGCCCACAGCGTGGCCGACGATAACCGTCGTTCCCATGGCCAGCCCCACGAGCGTCACGGTAATGATGTAGAGCGTCTGCGCGCCATTGCCCACGGCGGTGATGCCGGCGGCACCGCTAAACTGCCCCATCATGTACAGGTCGGCCATGCCGTAGAGCATCTGCAAAAAGTACGAGAGCATATAAGGCAGGGCAAAGACCGCGATGGTCTTAAGGACATTGCCGCGTGTGAGGTCGTGTTCCATGGGCGGGGCTTTCTGGCTTGGTTTGTTTACGTACCAGTGTAGTGAAAACCCTACAACGATTGTAGAGTCAAGGTTTGTGATGACGCCGGAGCGAAAAAGTCTCGCGCACCATTATTCCGAGTGAATATGGACACACATCACGAGAATTCGCCGCCGGCGCTAACCTTGCAGAAAACGATTTCGGAATACTTGACACCATTATTCGGCGCGCAATAATACGTGCGTTTGCGAACAACGTTTGATGGGGGTTGAACCTGCGTGCGCAATCTCAAAATACTGTTTTCCTATCTAGGGACATACCGTCGCGATGCCATCCTCGGCGTGTTCTTTGTGTCGGTCGAGACGGTGCTCGAGCTGTTTATCCCGGTCATCATGGCCAACATCATCGATGTGGGCGTGCCTGCGGGTGATATCAACTACATGCTGCTGCAGGGCGCGTACATGTTGGTGTGCGCTGCGCTTTCGCTGGTACTGGGCTTGGGTTATGCCCGCACGTCCGCCCGCGTTGCCTCGGGCCTAGGCGCTAACCTGCGCGAGGCCGAGTACAAAAAGATTCAGACGCTCGCTTTTGGTAACCTGGACAACTACGACGCCAGCTCGCTCGTCACCCGCATGACCACGGACATCACCGTTATCCAAAATGCTGTGGGCAACGGCTTTCGCCCTATGGTGCGCGGCCCGGTGACGCTTATCGTCGGCCTTATCTACGCGCTGATGCTGTCGCGCCCGCTCGCCACCGTCTTTGCGATCATCTTGCCTGTGCTGGCAATCGTACTGGGCGTCATCACCTATCGCGTCAGTCCGCTCTACCGCCAACTCCAGACCTCGATGGACCACCTCAACGGCGTGGTACAGGAGGACCTCACCGCCGTGCGTGCCGTCAAGGCCTACGTTCGTACCGAGCACGAGGAGGCCAAGTTCGACACCGTCAATACCGAGCTCGCGCGCACTGCGACGAAGACCTTTGGCAACGCGGTGCTCAACCTGCCGGTGTTTCAGCTGTCGATGTACGTGGCTGCGCTCTCCATCCTGTGGATTGGCGGCCGCATGATTCTCGCCGGCAAGCTGGGCGTGGGCTCGCTCACGGGCTTTATGAGCTACGTGCTGCTGATCATGAACTCGCTTATGATGATTTCCAATGTGTTTTTGCTGCTCACGCGCGCTCTTACGAGTGTGGGCCGTATCGCCGAGGTGCTCGATGAGGAGCCCTTTATCGCCAACCCCGCGGGAGACCTCGCGATTGCGGCGCCAGCGGACGGCAGTATCGAGTTTCGCGACGTTTCCTTTAAATACCGCGCGGATGCAGCCGAGGATGTGCTCGAGCATATCGACCTTCGCATCGAGAGCGGCTCGACGGTGGGCATCCTCGGCGGCACGGGCTCGGGCAAGAGTTCACTTGTGCAGCTGATTGCGCGCCTGTACGACGCTATCGAGGGCGCTGTGCTTGTGGGCGGACGTGACGTGCGTGACTACGACCTCGCGACCCTACGCGACGCCGTGGGCATTGTGCTGCAAAAGAACGTGTTGTTCACGGGCACCGTGCGCGAGAACCTGCAGTGGGGCAATCCGCAGGCGTCGGACGATGAGCTCCTCGCGGCTTGCCGCGCAGCGTGCGTGGACGAGTTCCTTGATCGCATCGGCGGGCTGGACGGCGAGTTGGGCCAAGGCGGCGCCGGTGTCTCGGGTGGTCAGAAGCAACGTCTGTGCATCGCGCGCACGCTGCTCAAGCATCCGCGCGTGCTCATTTTTGATGACTCCACCAGCGCGGTCGATATGGCGACCGACGCTAAGATTCGCGAGCACATCGCTCGGATCCCCGATACGACCGTGCTCATCATCGCCCAGCGCATCGCGAGCGTTATGGATGCCGATCGCATTGTGGTGCTGGACGACGGTCGTGTCCACGGCGTGGGCACGCACGAGGAACTGCTAGCGGGCGACAACATCTACCAGGAGATTTACGCCTCGCAGATGGAGTTTGCGGGGAACGTAGACGCCGGCGACGGCAGCGACGATGGCTGCGCGAATAATCCGTTTTCCTCCGTCCCCAGCAGATTACCCTTGGAAGGGGGCGAGCGCCATGCCTAAGACCGCAGCCCAAGCGCGCCCGGCCGACCTCAAGCGCACTGTGCGCCGTTTGCTCTCTTACATGGGCCATGCCAAGTTCTCGCTGCTGGCGGTGGGTATGCTTGCCTCCGTCGCGGCCATCGCGAGCCTCGCCGGCACCTACATGGTGCGCCCCATCGTCAACGGCCTGGCCACGGGCGGTGAGGAGCTGCTCGCCAAGCAGGTCATCGTAACGGCGATCATCTACGCCGCGGGCGTGCTCTCGGCCCTAGGCTACTCGCAGATCATGGTGCGCGCGGCCCAACGCGTGGTGTCCGACATCCGTCGCGACCTGTTCGCGCACATTCAGACGCTGCCGCTCAGCTATTTCGACAGTACGCGCTTGGGCGACATCATGAGCTTTTTCACCAACGACGTCGACACCGTCTCCGAGGCGCTCAACAACAGCTTTGCCAACGTGATTCAGGCGACCATTCAGGTGATCGGCACCACGGCCATGCTCATCATCCTCAACTGGCAGCTCACGATTATCACGCTCGTGTGCGACGCGGCCATCGTGCTGTACGCGCGCTACTCGGGTATCCGCTCCAAGCGCTTTTTTGCCGCCCAGCAGGCATCGCTCGGCGACTTGGATGGATATGTCGAGGAGATGGTCTCGGGCCAAAAGGTCATCAAGGTCTTCAACCACGAGCAGGCCAACGTGGCAGGTTTTGACGCGCGCAACCAGGAGCTGCGCCGCACCGGTGGCGCCGCGCAGGCCTACGCCAACTCGATGGTGCCCATGACCGTGGTGATCGGCTACGTCAACTACGCCATCGTCGCCGTGGCGGGCGGCATGCTCTGCATCAAGGGACTTGCCGACGTGGGTGCACTCGCGAGCTACCTGGTCTTTGTGCGCCAGGCGGCCATGCCCATCAACCAGTTTACGCAGCTGGGCAACTTCTTACTCAACGCGCTGGCCGGTGCCGAGCGCCTGTTTGCCGCCATGGACCTTAAGCCCGAGGTGGACGAGGGCTGCGTGGAGCTGGTGCAGACGGGCGACGCCGCGTGGGCGTGGAAGATTCCCGAGGGCCAGGGTGTGGGCACGTATGGACATCTGCACGATGTGGCCGCCGTTGGTGAATCGGGTCGTGCGGTGGCAGCCGACGGTACCGAGCTTGTTACCGGTCTGGTCCCGCTCGCCGGCGACGTGCGCTTCCATGCCGTGGACTTTTCTTACGTGCCGGGCACCCGCGTGCTCACGGATCTCAACCTGTTCGCCAAGCCGGGGCAAAAGATCGCCTTTGTTGGCTCGACGGGCGCCGGAAAGACGACCATCACTAACCTCATCAACCGCTTCTATGAGGTCGATGACGGCGAGATTACGTACGACGGCATCGACGTCAAGCATATCGCCAAGGCCAGCTTGCGCGGGTCGCTCGGCATTGTGCTGCAGGATACGCACCTGTTTAGCGGCACCATTGCGCAGAACATCCGCTTTGGCAAGCTCGACGCGACCGACGAGGAGGTGCGTGCCGCCGCCGAGGCCGCCTGCGCCGACTCGTTTATCCGTCGCCTGCCGCAAGGCTACGACACACCGGTCACGGCCGATGGCGCCAACTTGTCTCAGGGCCAGCGCCAGCTGCTCGCCATCGCGCGCGTGGCCGTGGCCGACCCGCCGGTGCTTATCCTGGACGAGGCAACAAGCTCCATCGACACGCGCACCGAAAAGCTCATCGAGCGCGGCATGGACCGCATCATGCGCGGCCGCACCACATTTATGATTGCGCACCGCCTGTCCACCGTCCGCGACGCCGACGCCATCATGGTCCTCGAACATGGCCGCATCATCGAGCGCGGCACCCACGAGGAATTGCTCGCCCAGCGCGGCGAGTACTGGCAGCTAGCGCATGGCTTAAAAGAGCTGGATTAACCCGTCGGAGTGCGGCTTGCTCTGGCCCTCCGACCTCTCACCTCGCCCTAAACCGTCCCAATTATCGATGTTTTTCTCGATATTGAAGAAAAGCATCGATTTTTGGGACGGTTTTTCTGTCGCTCGTACGGGTGGAATGCTTTCTTGTACGTGGAAGTGTGCGAATCCGTGAGCAGGGGAATAAGGTTGGTTATCCGACCCATTGGAGAGCTCATGGACTTGCCGATCGTCCTGTCCCATAAGACTGCCTGGCTGTACCACAACGCGGCGCGCCCGTTAGAGCCGCTCTCACGGGCAAGCAGCCTATACGACGAAGGCTCATTTGCTGGCGAGGTGGAGCCGACTGCGAGCCTCCCCAAATTGGGGCTCGATGCCAAGGGATTGAGGATATCTGCAGCGGTCGAGATTGTCGCCGACTATCTGGTCTCACTTGGTATTCCTCAAGAGGAACTCGGCCGTATTGATACGCTGGTTAGCTTCGATTTTGAACGCTCTCGGCCGGCGGGTCTCCGACGCCATGTGTTTGGGGCGCCCATACCTTCGGATCATCTTATCGAGGTGGCAGAGGGCCTTCTGGTGGTTGATGAGGCCATGTGCTTTGTCCAAGCGGGTTCGTGGATGAGCGAGCCCGAGCAGCTGGAATATGGCTACGAAATCTGTGCCCGATACCATTTGAACCATCTGTCGACAGGCGATTATATCGAGATGGGGCAGAGGTATACCGTTGCCGACTTGATTGCCTATTGCAATGAGAACCGATCTCGTCAGGGGGCCATACGCGCGGCCGCCGTGCTCAAGCGCGTGCACGATGGCGCGCGGTCGCCCATGGAGACGGCCACCGCAATCATGGTCGTAGCAAAACGTTCCCAGGGAGGGCTGGGATACGCCAAGGTTGAGCTCAACCATCGGGTCGATGTTCCCAACGAGTTCAAGTATCTCGCAAAGGCCGGGTATTTCGAGATCGACGTATATGCGCCTGCGAGCGGTACGGGGATTGAATACAACGGTTCGGACCATCTTGATAAACAGCGCAGCGCGTCGGATGCGGAGCGCATGACCGTGCTGAGCGCGCTGGGCTTTAGGATGATCGTTCTCACCGGGACTCAGTTTGCCCACCAGCTGCAACTGCACCGGGCGATGAACGCCATCGCGCTCGCTATGGGTCTTAAGTGCGACCGAAGCGAAGCGTTCCAAAAGCGGCAGAACGACCTGCGAGAATTCGTGATTCGGCACTGGGACGGCGGCCTTTAGGGGCGCTTTGGTCCTTCTACGGGGTGCCGTGGGCAGGCAGACCATCACAACATTCGACGTTTTTTGCCAAAATCGGGAAAAGCATCGAATGTTGTGATGGTTTGTATGCTGAGGATGGGCTTGGAAAGTCCGTTTTGCTCGAAGCGACCTGTCCTGTCGTACGGGTGTCGGCATGATTCTCTCGTGGGGTATTATGTTTTCCGAAGAATAAAACGCCGCGTGAGGGGAGGGCTGCGTGGACGGGCACGTGCAACATGACGGCTTTGGCCGCGATATCAACTACCTGCGCATTGCCGTTACCGACAAGTGCAATTTCCGCTGCATTTACTGCATGCCGGCCGATGGCGTGGCGCCCCGTGCACACGACGAGCTACTCAGCGCCGAGGAAATCGCCCGCTTTGTGCGCTTGGTGGCGGGGGAGGGCATTCGCCGCGTGCGCCTGACGGGCGGCGAGCCGCTGGTCAGCCGCCGTATCATTCCGCTTATTCGCGACATCCGCGCGATTCCGCAGATCGAGGACATCTCGCTCACCACCAACGGCGCCCTGCTGCCCAAGCTGGCGCCGCAGCTCAGAGACGCGGGGCTTAACCGCGTCAACATCTCGCTCGACACGCTCGACCCTACGCTCTTTGGAAAGATCACGCGCCTGGGTCGACTCGAGCAGACCATGGCTGGCATCGATGCGGCGCTGGCTTGGGGCTTTGAGCCCGTTAAGGTCAACTGCGTTGTTGTGCGCCGGCTCAACCAGGATGTGGCGGCCCTCGCGCAGCTGACCGTCGACCGCCCCATCCACCTGCGCTTTATCGAATACATGCCCATCGGCGACGAACACACGAGCTCGCATTGCGCTGTGGACCCGCATGCGCCCGCGCTCAATCCCGAGCTGTGGGACGCGAGCGACACCGTGCCGAGCGACGAGCTGCGGGCGCGCATCAATGCTGGGGCCGCTGCGGTGGGTCTAGGCGAGCTTGAACCGCTCGACATCAACGACGCTCCTGTCGGTGCGGGCCCCGCGCGCTATTGGCACTTTCCGGGCGCGGCGGGAACGGTCGGCTTCATTAGCGCCATGTCCAACCATTTTTGTGCGAATTGCAACCGTCTGCGCCTGACGGCCGATGGCAACGTGCGTCCGTGCCTGTTCAGCGATGCCGAGTATTCGGTGCGTGAGGCGCTGCGCCGTGGTGATGATATGCAGGTACTTTCGATTTGGCGCGATGCCGTGGCCCACAAACCGCAGGAACACGCGATAATTGAGGGCACGCAACGATTTATGTCCCAAATCGGAGGATGATCATATGGCCAAGAGCAGGTACGCCGATGCCACCAAGGCCGCTCGCAGGGCCGCGATGTCTGCCCACAAAGTCACGGCTGCGGCGAATGCTGACAACGCCGACGCGTCCGCGCAGCCGACTGCCAGCGCTGCCACCGAGCTCGCCCGCGACGCCCGTCGCGACGAGCTGACGCACGTGGACGCCAAGGGCGAGGTGCGCATGGTCGACGTGTCCGACAAGGCCGAGACCCATCGCATCGCCATCGCCGAGGGCACCATCCTCATGCATCCCGAGACGCAGGCCATGGTGCTGCAGGACCGCGCCAAAAAGGGCGACGTGCTTGCCTGCGCGCGCGTGGCGGGCATCATGGCCATCAAACGCACGAGCGATATCATCCCCATGTGTCATCCGCTGCTCATTACCAAGAGCAAGTGCGACATTGCGCCCATCGCTCCGGCGGGGACGCCGGCCGAGGACGTGCCCGAGGGCTGGGCGCCGGCGCGCACGGACGGACAGGTTGGCTTTCACGTACTGGTTACGGCCGGCGTGACAGGCAAGACGGGTATCGAGATGGAGGCCCTGACCGGCGCGAGTGCCGCGTGTCTGACCATCTACGACATGTGCAAGGCCGTCGATCGCGGCATGGAGATCGTCGACGTGCGCCTGTTGCACAAGGAGGGCGGTCGCTCGGGCGTATGGGACCGCGCCGAGCGTCAGGCCGCTGCTGTTGAGGCCGTGGGAGCCGCGGGCAATGCACCCGCGGGCACACCCGTCGCCGTTGCGCCCGCAGCTCCGGCACCGGCCGTTCCCGCGATCGCGTTTATCGGCTACCAAAACTCGGGCAAGACCACGCTCGTCGAGAAGGTTATCGCCGAGCTCACTCGCCGCGGGCTGCGCGTGGGTTCGCTCAAGCATCACGGGCACCACGGCTTTGATATCGATGTGCCCGCTAAGGATACCTGGCGCCATCACCAGGCCGGATCCAAGCACGTGGGCCTCATCTGTGCCACGCGCTGGGCGGAGTACGCCGATACGCGCGAGGAGGACGAGATGCCCGCGCGCGAGCTGCTGTCGCGCTACAACGATGTCGACGTGGTGATCATTGAGGGCTACAAGACCGAGGGCTTCGACAACATCGTCGTCGCGCGCTCCGGTGTCGACCGTCTGCGCGGCAAGAGCTCGCTCGACCTGGTCGACGGTCACACACTGGCCCTTGCCTGCAACGAGGCCCTGGCACGCCAGGCATTCGACGCCGGCTTTGCGACCCGAGCCATCAACATCAACGACGCCCGAGCCATCTGCGATCTGATCCAAGACCATCTGGCCTAAAACCTGCCAAATAGGGACAGGTTTATTTTGGTAGGTTTTATCTGGGCAAACGCCATTTCCACCACAAAGGGGCCAGGCACCTTTGTGGTGGTTTTTGCTTTGGTAGATGGTTGGGACATGCCTTACAATCTACCAAGTAGTTCATGACGGGCAAAAAACGGAGAGAAGGGGCTTGATGCGTCCTTAATGTTTCATGCGGATAGATTGATTTGACAGACGGTGGCGAATGCCCGCCGTCCGCATTCGTATGAAACAAGGAGTCTCCATGCTCGTCTCTCTTTTCTCAAAGCCTCAATCATCGCTGTCCGCGCAGGCCAGGCGCCTGGTGGTGATGCGCTTTCTCATCTACACCGGTTTTCAGACCAGCTACTTTATCGGCGTCATCGGAACACTCACCTATGCGGACGGCGCTTCGGTCGTCGCGACATCGCTGGCCGTCCTGTTTATGAACGTTTTCGTGATCCTGGGATCCTTTGCGGGTGGCGCGGCGCTCGACGCCTGGGGCCCGCGCCGCCATTTCTTGCTGAGCATTGTGGGCACGCTCGCAACTGGCACGGCAATCATCGCCTTTGGCAGCGCGACCGGCATCGTCCTGCTCGGCGCGGTGTTTCTGGGCTTTACGATGGGGCTCGCCCAGCCCATTGCCACATCCTATCCGGCCTACCTCACCGACGATCCTGTCGAGCTCAAAGACATCAACTCCGCCATCGCCATGGTTTCAAACGTGAGTATCATCGTCGGGCCCACGTTGGGCGGCTTTGTCGCGGCTGCTGCATCGTCACGCGCGGTGTTCGTGCTCATGATGCTCTTTACCGTGCTGGCGCTCGTTGCCGGCTGGGGCTTTAGGTCGCAGACCAGCCATGTCGTCGGGCATGCGGATGCCGATTCGGCAGAGGAAGGGGAGCGTGCGGGACAAAGCTCCAACCCCAGCACGTCCGCCCGTGTCACCTTCGCGACCAGCATCAAAACAGTCTTCACCAACAGCGTCCTCGCCCTGCTGTTCTGCATCATTTTTCTTTCGAACTTTGGCTACGGAGCCTTCGATCCGCTCGAGTCGTTTTTCTATCGCGATGTCCTACACGTCGGTGTTGAGTGGATGGGCTGGCTCTCGTCGGCCTCGGGCGTGGGCGCGGTGCTGGGTGCTGTGCTCGCGCTCCGCTTGCCGCCGCACCTGGTCAACCTTAAAACCCTGCTCGTGGCGCTTATGTCCGTGGGCCTGGGAAGCCTGCTCTATGTGGGGACGCCGTACGTGGGCGTGGCCCTCGTCGGCCAGATCGCCCTGGGCATTGCTTGGGGTGTCGTCAACCCGCTCCACAACACTATCGTGCAAACGACGGCCCCGCTTGAGCAGCTCGGCCGCGTCAATTCGGTCATGGGCTTTGGCAATATGTTCGCCGGCGTGGCGCCGCTGGCGATTGCCCAGTGGCTGGCGGCGACATTTGGCGTACAACGGACACTCGTAGGGGCGGGCATGGTCGTGACGGCAGTTCCCGCGGCGTTGCTGCTGTTTGGACGCCGGCATCTGGATCGTGCCGTAAAGCGGTAAGAAACCATCACAACATTCGATAAAAACCGCGATTTTGCCGAAAAACGTCGAATGTTGTGATGGTTTGCGCCCCGGGTCAGGCCATCCTGCGGATCCGGCCACCCTGCGAGTCCTGCCACCACAAAGGAGCCAGGCACCTTTGTGGTGGTTTTTGCTTTAACGGGCCGCGCCTGCGCCTTGGTATACCATGTACGCCGTTCGCGAATACACCCCACACCGCCGCACATCCCAGAAAGGCCCCCATGGACACCACCTTTAGCCACATCAAAGCCGTGTTCTGCGATATCGACGGTACGCTGCTCACGAGCCAGCACACGGTGTCCCCGCGCACTGTGGCGGCGATCCGCGCCCTGCGCGAGCGCGGCGTGCTCTTTGGCCTGTGCACCGGGCGCGACGCCCACGCGACCGAGGCCATGTACGAGCTATGGGGCATCGAAGGCCTGGTGGACGTGCTCGTGGGCTGCGGTGGCGCCGAGGTCATCGACCGCGCGCACGACATCAACGAGCTAAGCTTCCCGCTGCCGGGCGAGACCATCGCGCGTATCTGCAAGCACATGGCGGACCTTCCGGCAACGCCCGTCTGCCCCCGAGACGGCGTGTTCTACGTGCCCGAGAGCAACGCGTGCGTCGAGCACCTGTCGCGCGTTGACGGCGTGCCCTACCAGGTGGTCGATTTTGCCGAGTTTTTGCGCGAGCCGCAGCCCAAGGTGATGTTTACCATGGCGCCCGAGGTAATGCCGCGGGTGATTGAGCGGGCGTCGACGTTTGCCGATAACACTGTTAAGGCGGCGGCTCTGCAAACCACGCAGCGGCTCTACGAGTTCATGGATCCGCGCGTGTCCAAGACGCGCGGCCTTGTGCGCGTGGCAGAGCTCAACGACATGGAGCTCCAGGACATCTGCGTGTTTGGCGATGCCGATAACGACACCTGCATGGTGGCTGACGCCGGCGTGGGCGTGGCCATGGCAAATGGCAGCGACGCCACCCGCGCCGCCGCCGATTTTGTAACCGCCAGCAACGACAAAGACGGCATCGCGATCTTTATCGAGGAACATCTGCTGTAGCGCTGGGGGAGAACCACCGCAGAAGGGGGCAGGCTCTTTTGCGGTGGCCTCAGGCGATTTGGGTGAATTGGTACCTAAAATCTGTGGGAAAATTCAAATATGGTTGTCTGAACATCATGCTTCTAACCACCGATGGGTTTTTAGATATTCTCATCAATTTGGTAGGATATTCATCCCGGTTAATGATCCCCGCTCACGGTCGATTTCCGACCGTTCACAGGATGTTTGCTCTTGAGCAAAATGTTGTGCAAATAAATCTAATGCCATTAAAAAATAATAGGCAACTAAATTACCAGCAGAAACAAAAAATAGATAGCGAATAAACGAAGGCAAATCCGAGCAACTGTCAAGAGAATTGAGAACTCGGTTGATTTCCGATCTCAGCCGAACACATTGAGCGGATAGGCCGTTCCCGCAGTTAGCCGAACGCCCCCGCGGCCCCTCCTGGGGTCCGGGGGCGCCGT
>URIA01000008.1 GCA_900547765.1 uncultured Collinsella sp.
TCAACGAGGTCATGCACGACGCGCTGGTTGCCTTCCAGCTGCGCAACGGCATCACGGCCACGGGCGTGCTGGATGCGGCCACGCAGGCGCGCCTGTACTCCGGCAAGGCCAACGACGCGGCCACCGCGCCGCGCGAATACCTGGCCGATAACGCGGGCTACACGGCCAATCCGCCCAAGGCCAGCGATGTAAAGCTGCTGCACTGGTACAACACGGTCAAGCCCATGATGAGCAGCGGCACGGCCTTTACGGTGTACGATCCCGACAGCGGCCTATCCTGGAAGCTGCAGGTGCTTTCGCCCGGCCGTCACTGCGACAGCCAGCCCGTCACCCTGCAGGATACGCTGATCATGCAGAAGGCCTTTGACGGCAAGAGCAGCTGGAACATGCACATCGTCTATGTGCAGCTGCCCAACGGCACCTGGTGCATGGCCGGCATGCACAACCGCCCGCACCAGAGCAACGGCATCCTGGGCAACGGCTTCGGCGGCCATCTGTGCGTGCACTTCCTGCGCGATATGGACGAGTGCAAGCAGAACGATCCCGATTACGGTGTGCAAAACCAGAACGCCATTCGCAATGCGTGGAAAAAACTGACGGGCATCACTGTGGACTGACGCAAAAAGGCGGAGAGGAAGGCTCCTCTCCGCTCTGCGTTTCCGCAGCCCTTACCGGGCGTGATAGCTGGCGCATTCGCTTTCGTCACAGGTGCCGGTATGGCAATTGCCGCGGGGCGCCACCTTGATCACGTCCAACTCGCACATGCCGTCGTTGGTGTGGTGCTTGCAGCTTCTCACATCGCACTGGACGCTCTGATTTTTGTTGGGAAACGACATTTCACTCACCTCCCTTTCTGTTGATGGCTTCAGTATGCGCTTTTGAAGGGCTTCGTATGCACCTGTCGACGCAGAAAGCAAGTTGTGCTATACTTACACACTGGCGTGATATCGGCAACACGCCATGCAATCAGGAGGAATGAAGAATGCACAGTTTGTTTTCCCGTCGAAACACGAAGAACCTCTGCCTGTCTGCCCTGATCGCGGCGCTGTATGCGGCGCTGACGCTGCCCTCGACCTGCGACATCGTGATGCTGTCGAAGGGCGCGGTGGACGAGTGCGACTCGATGCTGGCGCAAGGGGGCATCTGCGTGCTGCCCTCCGGCGACGATTACGATTCGTTCTTCGAGGACACGTTGCGCGCCGGCCATTTCGAGAACGACCGCGAGAGCGTCGACATCATGATCCGTTCGAGCCGGACGGTGATCAACGACCTCCTCGATCTTGGGGTGCAGTTCGACCGCGGCGAGGACGGCGGGCTCGCATTCACCCGCGAGGGCGCCCATGCGCGCCCGCGCATCGCGTTCCATAAGGACATCACGGGGCAGGCGATCACCACGAAGCTGCTCGAGCAGGTGCGCCGCCTGGAGAACGTCCGCATTCTCGAGCACGTCGCTATGGTCGATCTGCTTGTCGAGGACGGTGCGTGCGCCGGCGTGCTGGCGTTGCCGGTGAGCGAGGCGGAATCGCTGGAGACCATCGACGAGCTGCTGCCGGAGGGCGCCGCCCCCGCGTCCGGGGACGGTTTCCGCGTGGAAGGTCCCGTCGACGCGGCGGAGGGTTCCCGGCCGTTCCGGATCAAAGCGGGCGCGACCGTGCTGGCGACGGGCGGCATCGGGGGCGTGTACCAGCATTCGACGAATTTTCCGCAGCTCACGGGTGACGCCATATACCTGGCGACGAGGTACGGCATCGCGACCGAGCATCTTGACTACGTGCAGATCCACCCCACGGGCCTCTATTCCGAGCGGCCCGGTCGCGCGTTCCTCATCTCCGAGAGCTGCCGCGGCGAGGGGGCGGTGCTGCTCAACCACGCGGGCGAGCGGTTCACCGACGAGCTGCAGCCGCGCGACGTGGTCGCCGCCGCGATACGCGAGGAGATGCGCTCCGAGGGCGTCGAGCACGAATGGCTCTCGTTCGCGCCGGTCGACCCCGTCGTGGTGCGCGAGCATTTCGTGAACATCCGCCAGCGCTGCCTCGATGAGGGGCGCGACATCCTGGAAGAGCCGATTCCCGTGGTCCCCACGCAGCACTATTTCATGGGCGGCATCAGGGTCGACCGCGATTCCGCTACGAGCATGCCGGGGCTCTACGCCGCGGGCGAGACGAGCTGCAACGGCGTGCACGGGGCGAATCGGCTGGCGAGCAACAGTCTGCTCGAGGCGCTGGTCTTCGCGGGGCGCGCGGCATACCGAATCGCCACGGGCGAGTCGCTGGAGGTTCCGGCGGCAGGCGAGCCGGCGCTTGACGGCGCCCATCGCCCCACGGGCGCATACCGCAGCGGCATCGACGGACTGTGCGGACAAGGCTGATCGGCCGGGCGGCGGCCCCCTTCGTATGCCGCGGCTCCGTCCGGCTTTCTGGTGCGCCGTCGTCCGGGCGGGGCGCCGCCCGGGTACGCCGTCGCCGCTCGGGCGGGAATCGCGATTGCAACAACCCTACGAGGTCTATTGAGGAGCGAGCATGAATCCCATCACCATGAATCTCGTCGTCGACGACTACATCCGCCGTGCTCTGCAGGAGGATATTACCAGCGAGGATATCAGCACCATGTCCGTGTGCCCGAACGCGCGCCCCGCCGAGGTGCAGCTCATCGCGAAGCAGGACGGCGTGCTGGCCGGCCTGAGCGTGTTCGAGCGGACGTTTTCGCTACTCGACCCCGCGACGCGCGTCGAATCCTATGTCGCCGACGGCGACCGCGTCGAATCGGGGCAGCTGCTGGCGAAGGTGTTCGGCGATGCGCGCGTGCTGCTCTCGGGCGAGCGCGTGGCGCTCAACTACCTGCAGCGCATGAGCGGCATCGCGACGTATACGCGTCGGATGGCGGATGCGCTCGAGGGCACGGGCACCGTGCTGGTGGATACGCGCAAGACGACGCCCGGCATGAGGATCTTCGAGAAGGAGGCGGTCCTGCTGGGCGGCGGCGCCAACCACCGCTACAACCTGTCGAGCGCCGTGATGCTCAAGGACAACCATATCGACGCAGCGGGCGGTATCGCGCCGGCGGTCGCCGCCGCGCGCTCCCATGCGTCGTTCACCTGCACGGTCGAGGTCGAGTGCGAATCGCTCGCGATGGTGCGCGAGGCGCTGGCGGCCGGCGCCGACATCATCATGCTGGATAACATGGACCGCGACCAGATGGCGGAGGCGATTGCCCTGATCGACGGCCGCGCGGTGGTCGAGGCGTCCGGCAACGTCGACCTCGAGAGCGTTCGCGAGCTCGCCGACCTGGGCGTCGACGTGATCTCCTCCGGCGCCCTCACGCATTCCGCCGGAATCCTGGATCTGTCGTTGAAGCATCTGCGCATGCTGGACGAGGCGGGTGCGGAGGAGTCCCGATGACGGAACGTCGCGGCTCCGGCGGCGGGATGCCTGGTCGCGACCGCCGCATCGCGCTCATCGGCGAGCTGCAGCGGGCGAGCGGCCCGCTCTCGGGAAGCGGGCTCGCGCGATCGCTCGGCGTCAGTCGCCAGGTCATCGTGCAGGACATCGCCCTTCTGCGCGCCAACGGGCACGACGTGGTCGCTACGGCCCGTGGGTACGTGCTGCGGGAAGGCGCGCGCGACGAACTGCCCACGCGCCTCGTCAAGGTGCACCATACGGTCGAAGACGTCGAAGACGAGCTCAACACCATCGTCGATCTGGGCGGCGTGGTGACGAACGTGCTGGTCAACCATCGTGTCTATGGAAAGATCACCGCAGATCTGGATATCAAGAGCCGGCGCGATGTGGCGCGCTACGTCGCCGATATCGCGGCGGGCAAGAGCTTCCCGCTCATGACGGTGACGAGCGGGTACCACTTCCATCGCATCGCCGCCGAATCGGAGGACGCGCTCGACGAGATCGAGTCGCAGCTTGCCGCCCGCGGCTACCTTGCCGAGGTCATGCCGTACGAGGGGGACCTGGAGTAGCGGCCGTTCCCCGTCGGCGCCGGGGCCGTGGGCCCGTCGGGGTCGCGGGGTCGGTTAGGGTGCCTGGGGGTGCGGAGCCACCGGCGCCGGCCGAGCTCGTCGCCCGCCATCGCTGGCCCGGATCGCCCTATCGATGATGAAAAGAAAAAGCCACTCGGGCCCAGGGGGTTCGAGTGGCTTTTTGGTGACCGTGTGGGTCTGGTTTACTCGTCGACGATCTCGGTGATCGCGCCGGCGGGGCAGGCGTCCTGGCAGGCGCCGCAGGCCACGCAGGAGTCCTCGTCGGCCACGGTGGCGACGTCGTTGAGCTCCAGAACGCCAGCGGGGCATGCGTCAACGCAAACGCCACATGCGATGCACTCGTCGGCATCAATTACGGGATGAGCCATGGTAGTTTCCTCTCTGTTGACCGACGCTACAGGCGATGCGCGTCGGTTTGATTCGGGCAAAAACATACCACGGGAGCGACCGTTTGCAATACCCTCTGGCCGGCATCTTCATACCGTTCGCCGAGTATGCCAAGGTTTACTAAAAAACACGCAGGTGGGGCCGCTGAGCTGCGTAAATGTTAGCTAAAGGTGACTTGAAATATTGAGCTATTAAGCGCGCCTGCGGAAAGGGCATCCCGTTATTTGGCCGAAAAACGGGTCGCAGCTTCCGGTTGGACCGCCCGGCGGAAACTGTGTCCCAGAATTCGCGCTCAGACCGGGATGCCCTTTCCGCAAGGCAGCCCCAGGCACCTTCGGGCCCAAATCTCAGCCATCTCTACATAGATCTCAATAGATTTGCCGAGAACTCAATCAGCGCATCTACCTGCGCATTTAAGAACCTAAACTCTCAGCAATAAGAAATCTTATATGAATTGACTTAGATTTTGTATATTCCGGCCCATAAGGGGATACACTACATCCTGAAAGACAAGCCGAAACACCGCTCGGCAGACCGCCGAGTCGGTGTAAACGCACAAGAGAGAGGGAATTTCTAATGGGCAAGATTCTTGGTATCGACCTTGGTACTACTAACTCCGCAATGGCCGTTCTCGAGGGCGGTTCTCCGACCATTATCGTGAACGCCGAGGGCGACCGCACCACCCCGTCCGTCGTGGGCTTCCGTGCCGACGGCGACCGCGTCGTGGGCAAGGCCGCTAAGAACCAGGCGGTCACCAACCCCAAGAACACCGTGTTCTCCATCAAGCGCTTCATGGGCCGCAAGTACTCCGAGTGCACCTCCGAGATCAAGACCGTGCCGTATGAGGTCAAGGAGGGCCAGGGTGGCCGTGCCGTCGTCGACATCGAGGGCAAGGATTACACCGCCGAGCAGGTGAGCGCCATGACGCTCGCAAAGATGAAGGCCGACGCCGAGAAGTATCTGGGCGAGACCGTCACCGACGCCGTCATCACCGTCCCGGCCTACTTCAACGACGCCCAGCGTCAGGCCACCAAGGACGCCGGTAAGATCGCCGGCCTCAACGTCAAGCGTATCGTCAACGAGCCGACTGCTGCTGCTCTTGCCTATGGCCTGGACAAGCAGGGCACCGACCAGCGCATCCTGGTCTTCGACCTGGGCGGCGGCACCTTTGACGTCTCCATCCTCGACCTCGCCGACGGCGTGTTTGAGGTTCTGTCCACCTCGGGCGACAACCACCTGGGCGGCGACGACTGGGATCAGCGCGTCATCGACTGGATGGCCGACAAGTTCCAGCAGGAGAACGGCGTCGACCTGCGTCAGGACCCCATGGCCCTGCAGCGTCTGAAGGAGGCCGCCGAGAACGCCAAGAAGGAGCTCTCCGCCGCCCAGCAGACCACCATCAACCTGCCGTTCATTACCATGAACCAGTCCGGCCCGCTGCACCTCAACTACACGCTGACTCGCGCCGAGTTCGAGAAGATCACCCGCGACCTGCTCGAGCGCTGCAAGCAGCCTGTCACCAACGCCCTGCGCGACGCTAAGCTCAAGCTCTCCGATCTGACCGAGGTCATCCTCGTCGGCGGCTCCACCCGTATGCCCGCCGTCCAGGAGCTCGTCAAGACCATGACCGGCAAGCAGCCCAACATGTCCGTGAACCCCGACGAGGTCGTTGCCGACGGCGCTGCCGTCCAGGGCGGCGTGCTCACCGGCGACGTCGAGGGCATCCTACTGCTCGACGTTACCCCGCTGTCGCTGGGCGTCGAGACCATGGGCGGCATCATGACCAAGATGATCGACCGCAACACCACGATCCCGACCTCCAAGACCGAGGTCTACTCCACCGCTGCCGACAACCAGACCAGCGTCGAGATCAACGTGCTCCAGGGCGAGCGCGAGCTTGCCCGCGACAACAAGTCGCTCGGTAAGTTCCAGCTGACCGGCATCCCGGCTGCCCGCCGCGGCGTGCCGCAGATCGAGGTCACCTTCGACATCGACGCCAACGGCATCGTCAAGGTCTCTGCTAAGGACAAGGGCACCGGCAAGGAGCAGCAGATCACCATCTCCGGCTCCACCGCTCTGTCCGACGACGAAGTCGATCGCATGGTCAAGGACGCCGAGGCCCATGCCGAGGAGGACAAGAAGCAGAAGGAGGAGGTCGAGGTCCGCAACCAGACCGATAGCCTGTGCTACTCCACCGAGCAGACCCTCAACGAGCTGGGCGACAAGGTTTCCGCCGATGTGAAGTCCAAGGCCGAGACCGCTATCGCCGACGCCAAGAAGGCGCTCGAGGGCTCTGACGTCGAGGCCATCAAGGCCGCTGGCGAGTCCCTGCAGTCCGTGGCCTACGAGCTGGCCCAGGTTGTCTACGCCGACGCTCAGCAGCAGACCGACGGTGCCGCCGGCGCCCAGCCTGCCGACGATGACGTCGTCGACGCCGACTACGAGGTTGTGGACGACGAGGACAAGTAATCATGTCCGCCCGTAAAGCTCGCACGGAGGCGGCCGCCGCTGGCGCCGCCCGCGTTGACTCTGAGGAGAAGGACGTGAAGATTCCCGTAGAGGCCGTCGACGATACCGAGGCCAACGAGGCCGCGGCTGCCGAGGCTGCCGAGAACCAGGTAGAGGATTCCAACAAGGAGGCGACGATGACCGAGGACGAGATGGTGGAAGCCGCTATCCGCGCCGGTGAGGAAGCCGCCGACAACGACTTTAAGCTCAAGTTCGAGCAGGCCCAAAAGGAACTTGCCGACGTGCGCAGCGAGCTCGATGCTGCGGCAGAGGCTCAGAAGGCCGCCGAGGACAAGGCGAAGGACGCCACCGAGCGCACCGCCCGTCTGCAGGCCGACTGGGAGAACTTCCGTCGCCGCACCGCCAACGAACGCATTGCCGAGCGCGAGCGCGCGACCGAGAAGCTCGTCACCGCGCTGCTGCCGGTGATCGACGATATCGAGCGCGCGATCGACCATGCCCGCAGCCAGGAGCTTTCCGACGACTTTAAGCAGTTCGTCGACGGCGTCGATGCGGTGCATGCCAAGCTGCTCGACGTGTTTGCGCACGAGGGCGTTGAGCCCATCGACCCCAAGGGCGAGGCGTTCGATCCGCTCGAGCACCAGGCCGTGGGTCGCGTCGAGGACGCGTCGCAGTACGACGAGACCGTCAACGATGTGTACCAGAAGGGCTACCGCATGGCGGACCGCATCCTGCGCTCCGCGATGGTGACGGTGACCTACGGTGGCGAGAAGCGCCCCGCACCGGAGCCCGAAGCGGCGCCCGAGGATGCTGCGGCCGATACGGCCGAGAGCACCGAGGAGTAATTGAGAAGGGCCCCGGGGCAACACCCGGGGCCCTTTCTGGCCTAGTGACATATGAAAGCATGAGCCGCCGCCCGCTGGGCGGCGGATGAAACAGGAGAGGAGCTACGATGGCTGCAGGCAAAACCTTCTATGACATCCTGGGCGTATCCAAGAGCGCCTCCGACAAAGAGATCAAGAGCGCGTTTCGCAAGCTCGCGCAAAAATATCACCCCGATGCCGGCGGCGACGAGGCCAAGTTCAAGGAGATCAGCGAGGCCTACGAGACGCTTTCGGACGAGAAGAAGCGCAAAGAGTACGACCAGATGCTCATGTTTGGCGGCATGCCGGGCGCAGGCGGCGCGTATGGCGGCGGCTACGGTGCCGGCGCGGGCGCCAGCGGCTGGGGCGACATCTTCGACAGCATCTTTAGCGGCAATGGCGCCTGGGGCAGCGATTGGGGCTCGGGCTTTGCCGGGGCTGCGGGCGCTGCCGGTGCCGGCGCGGGTCGCAGCCGTGCTCGCAAGGGCGGCGACCTATCGCTGACCGTCGATGTGACGGCCGAGGACGCGTTTCGCGGCGTGACGCACAAGGTCACCTATCGCATTCCCTCGACAGGCGAGCAGCAGACCATTACGGTCTCGGTGCCCGCGGGCGCGGTCGACGGCGGCAAGTTACGCTACAAGCGTCGCGGCGAGTATGGCGTTGCGGGTGGCGAGCGCGGCGACCTGGTCGTGACCACGCATGTGGAGGAGCACCCGCTGTTTAAGCGCAAAGGCGCCGACGTGACCATGGAGGTACCGGTCTCGGTCTACGAGGCGGCGCTCGGCTGCACGGTGGACGTGCCCACGCCCGGCGGTGCGACGGTCCGTTTGAAGGTGCCCGCGGGTACCCAGACGGGCAAGAAGTTCCGCTTTAAGGAGATGGGCGCGCCCGACGTTAAGCACCGTGGCCGCACAGGCGCGCTGCTCGTTGAGATTAAGGTGCAGGTTCCCACGAACCTGTCCGATGACGAGCGCGATGCCATGACCAAGCTGCGCGAGGCCGACACGCGCGACTACCGCGAGAAGGTCAACCGTTACAAGGCGACGTACTAGGGCGGTCGTGGCGCACGCCCGCGCCCGCGGGCTTATGATGGACGATAACGAGACGGAAAGGGGTCAGGTAGCATGGCCGAGGACAATAGGAACAAACCGCTGTACATGATCAGCGTGGCGGCCGAGCTGACCGGCATGCATCCGCAGACCCTGCGCGTCTACGAGTCCAAGGGCCTGGTGAACCCCCAGCGCTCGGGCGGTAACACGCGCCTGTATTCGCGTGCCGATATCGAGCGTCTGGAGCTCATCAACCAGCTGACTGACGAGGGTATCAACCTTGCCGGCGTGGTGCGCATTCTCGATATGAAGGAGCGTGCCGAGGAGCGCGAGCGCGAGAACGAGAAGCTCCGCGCTCGCGTGCGCCAGCTCGAGGATGAGCTGCACGAGTACAAGATGCAGAAGAAGATCACCGCCCTGGCCCCGCGCGACGGCTCGGTTAACCCCGAACAGGTCATGCGCAAGCTGCTGGGCGCCGGCGGAGATCTCTAGGTTCCGCCGTTCTGACGAACGGCGGACCAGTTGACGCTGCGCGCCGTCCAGAGCGACAATTTGTCATTCAAAGGGCAAGGCATGACCAGAAGGTCTATGCCTTGCCTTTTTCATGCCAACTTGTTCGCTCTGGGTGGCGCTCGCTGGCTGCGCCAAGACATAGGCGGCCATGTGGTCCGGGCGTGACGGAGTGGTGTCTCGCTGGTCCTCGGCCTTGCCTGCGGGATCGCTCGACTACCAAACAGCCCGCCGGCGCCGGGACCACTTCGTCCAAAAATCACCCGTAAAGGCGCGTTAGTCTAATAAATCTATCCCTTAAGGAACGCGGCTTGCTAGTGTTGTCTGGGCATTGATGGCTGCGTGGTTCAAGAGACGGTGGCATTACCATTTGTTTTTTCAAGTAAAGAGGTCCGTTTCCCTGGGTTGGGGAAACGGACCTCTTTTTGTCTCTGGGCTTGTGGATTGGCGAAGACAATAACCGCTGGCAGCTATTTTGGGTTCTTGATGCGGCGCACACCCGCGGTGGCTATTCCGAGTCCTGCGGCGGCGATTCCTGCGAGTGTGATTGCGCTCGGCGCTGCGTCTCCCGTGTTCGCGAGCTTGCCGGCGGTCGTATCTGCTTGCTTGCCGCTGCTTGTGTTCGCTTGCTTGGTTGAGCTTGGTAGGGCGTCTTTGCCGGTTGCAGGTGAGCCAACGGGCGGTGTCGCCTCGGCGGGTTGCGCTGAGCCGGAGGGAGGCACTGTCTCGGTCGGTTTCGCTATCTCGGGCGAGGTGGCCTTGTCTGCCGCGGCCTTTGCCTCTTCGTATGCCTTGCAGGCGTCGTCATAGGCCGTTTGCGCCTTTTTCAAATTGTCGAGGAGCGCATCTCGCCAGGCTATGAACTGGTCGATATGGGCTTTATATTTCTCTGCAGCACGTTCACAGTCATTAACTTGTCTTTCCTGCCTTTCGAGGCGGCCCTTGACCTCGCGGAGCTCCATTTCGCAAAAGTCAACTCGCGCTTTTGCCGTTACGATCTCTTGGCGCAACTGCTTTATTTGCTGTTTAACAGTTTCGACAAGCTCCTCGTCGCCGAGTGCTTCGAGTGCCTTAAGCGCCTCAAGTTTCTTGTCTAATTCTGCCTGGAGCTCGCTTACCCGGTTGATGGACTCGTCGTATTTGGCTTGGGCTGCATCGACGTCCGCTTGCATGGCGGGAAGGGATTTCCTCAATTCGGCGGCTTGCGCCACCATCTTGTCGCGGAGCTCTTGAAAACGGGCGATGTCATTATTGAATCTCGCAATTTTCTCGGGACTTGCGGCGTCTTTTGCGGCCTCGAGGTTTTTGAGCGCTTCCTGCATGGCTGCATACGCTTTTTCTTTTGCGGCGGCCGCGTCTTCCGTCTGCAAGGCAACTGCACCGGTGGGGGAACTGGTTTCTGCCGCGATCGCCGTTACGGGGGCGATTCCCGCGACAAGTGCCGCGGAAAGGGCGATGCCCATAGTTGCTCGTCTTGCTCTTCTTGCGAGAATGTCGTTCATCTCGGCACCTCATTTCAAGGGTCGGCGACTCACTTGGTAGCACTAATGTAAGTATACCAAGTGGTCGACCCGACACTGGCTGGGCGTGCGCGTATACCCCTCTGAAAACTGAATCCCGTTAGAAATGACGAGTTGTTTACGCTTCTTTTGGGGTGGCGGTACTATCATGGTTCGAATTGAGTGTGAATGATGATAGGGAGCGCCTTTTTATGATTGAGCTGCTCAGGCGTTTTGGTGGTAAGTTTCGCCGGTATATGGTGATTGGCCCTGCGTGCAAGCTGATCGAAGTGATCTTTGACCTGCTTACGCCGCTGGTGATTGCCCAGATGATCGATAAGGGTATTGGCGCACACGATGTCAACGCCGTCGTCCACTACGGCATGGTGCTTGCCGCCATGGCTGTGATTGGCATCTCGTTTACGCTCGTTTGCCAAAAGATGGCGGCGCTGACCTCGCAGGGCATGGGTACCGACATCCGCGGCGCGCTCTACCAGCACATCAACAAGCTGAGCTATGCTGAGCTCGATCGCTTTGGCACGCCGTCGCTCATCACGCGCATTACCAACGACGTCAACCAGGTGCAGCTCGCCGTGGCGCTCGGCGTGCGCATGCTCATCCGCTGGCCCTTCCTGGCGGTGGGCTCCATGGTCGCGGCCCTTGCCATCGACCTTAAGCTCGGCATTATCTTTTTGATCTGCACGCCCGCCATCGGCTTGGTGTTTTGGTTTGTCATGGCGCGCTGCATTCCGTACTACAAGCAGCTGCAGGCAAAGCTCGACCGCATCGCGCTCATTTGCCGCGAGGGGCTTTCGGGCGCCCGCGTGGTTCGCGCCTTTGTGCGCGAGGACCATGAGCGCGAGCGCTTTGCCCAAGCGGCCGATGACCAGGCACATACCGCCATCGCGGTGGGCAAGCTTTCGTCAATCCTTAATCCCGTCACGTTTTTGGTGATGAACCTGGGCGTGTGCGCCATCCTGTGGGTGGGCGGCATCCAGGTCAACGTGGGCGAGCTTACGCAGGGCCAGGTCATGGCGTTCGTCAACTACATGACGCAGACCCTGACCTCCATCGTGTATGTCGCCAACCTGGTCGTGGTCTTTACCAAGGCGAGCGCCAGTGCGTCGCGCATCAACGAGGTGCTCAATTGCGTGCCGAGCATCACCGACGAGGGCAACCAGCCGGTCGCGCTGCCCGAGCCGAGCGACCTGGCGGGCGGCGCTGTTCCGGTCCCTGCGCTGAGCTTTGACCATGCGAGCTTTTCGTTTGGCGCAGGTGCGGCAAATGCTGTGAGCGATGTGACCCTGGAACTGCCGGTGGGCAAAACGCTCGGCATTATCGGCGGCACGGGTAGCGGCAAGTCCACGCTCGTCTCGCTTATCCCGCGCCTGTACGATGCGTCGGCGGGAACGGTTCGCGTTTTCGGCCGTGACGTGCGCTCGTGGAATCTTGACCAACTGAGGGAGGTTATTGGCATGGTCCCCCAGCGGGCGACCCTCATGAGCGGCACGATTCGTTCCAATCTGGCATGGCGTCAAAGGACGTGCTTTATGGATGACGTGCTTTGGGATGCGCTCGAGACGGCCCAGGCGGACGATTTTGTACGTAACCTGCCGGACGGCCTCGATGCTCCCGTCGAGGCAGGCGGCAAAAATTTTAGCGGCGGACAACGTCAGCGTCTGACTATCGCGCGTGCTCTGGTGGAATACCCGCAGATTCTCGTTATGGACGATTCGGCATCGGCGCTCGATGTAAAGACGGATGCGGCTCTGCGCCGTGCGGTGCGCGAACTCGCAGGAAGAGCCCCGGTGTTTTCGAGGGGTGTCCCCATGACAACGGTGATTGTGAGCCAGCGCGTCTCGACCGTTCGCGATGCCGACATGATCTGCGTGCTCGACCACGGCTCGGTCGCGGGCCTGGGTACGCACGACGAGCTGTACGTAAGCTGCCAACTCTATCGCGAGATTTGCCAGTCGCAGCTTCGCCGCGAGGAGCTCGAGGGTCAGCAGGGGAGTGCGGCGCCCGCGTCCGTCCCAAGCGCCCCGATCGCCTCCACATCCGCCTGCGCAAAGGAGGGCTGCTAAATGAACCCGTACACTTCTTCCGGCTCGGTCGCTACGATGACGGCGAACGTGTCCGGCAACGATAACCTCAACGACTTGGGTGATGGTCCGCGCCAGCCCAGCGATCCCGAGCGCTATCCCGTGGGTGCGGTGACCCGCCGCCTACTGGGCTATGTTCGTCCGCACCGCGTCTCGTTTACGGCGTCGTTTGTGAGCGCCGCCATCTCGGTGATTCTGCAGCTCTACACGCCTATTCTCATCGGCGAGGGCATCGACCTCATCGTTGCCGCCGGGCAGGTGGACTTTGACGCGCTGCTGCCGCTCGTTACCAAGCTCGCGATTGTCGTGGTGGGCGCGGCAGCCTTCCAGTGGCTGCAGGGCTACTGCGTCAACCGCCTGTCCTACGAGACGGTGCGTGACATGCGCGTGGAGGCGAGCGACAAGCTCAGCCGCATGCCGCTCAGCTTTATCGACAGTCACGCCCACGGCGACCTTATGAGCCGTGTGGTCAACGATGTCGACCAAGTGGGCGACGGTCTGCTGCAGGGCTTTACCCAGCTTTTCACCGGCGTTATCACCATCGTTGGCACGCTCGCGTTTATGCTCTCCATTAACCTGACCATGACGCTCGTGGTGGTGCTTGTCACGCCGCTTTCCATTTTTGCAGCCGGCGCCATCGCCAAGCTTTCCAACAAGAGTTTTACGGCCCAGCAGCGTATTCAGGGTCAACTGGGCGGTCATATCGAGGAGTATGTGGGTGAGCAAAAGCTCGTGGACGCCTTCGCCTACGGCCCGCACGCTCAGCAGCGCTTCGATGCCCTTAACGCCGAGCTCTATACGGCAGGTGAGCGCGCGCAGTTTATGGGCTCGCTTTCCAATCCCGGTACGCGCTTTATCAACAACATCATCTATGCCGTGGTTGCTGTGATCGGCTGCGTGGGCGTGATCACGGGCGTGCCTGCGGCGCTCACGGTGGGCGGCGTGCAGATCTTCCTGTCCTACGCCAACCAGTACACCAAGCCGTTCAACGAGGTTACCAACGTTATTACGCAGATTCAGACCGCGTACGCCTCGGCGCGCCGCATGTTTGCGCTGCTCGATGCCCGCGAGCAGGAGCCTGATGCGGCGGATGCCGTTGAACTTGCCGCCCCGCAGGGTGAGGTGACCTTTGAGCACGTGGACTTTAGCTATGTGCCCGATCGCAAACTGCTGCAGGATATCTGCATCGAGGCCAAGCCCGGCATGCGCTTTGCCCTCGTTGGCCCCACGGGCTGCGGCAAGACTACGCTCATCAACTTGCTGCTGCGTTTTTACGATATCGATGCCGGACGCATTGCGGTGGATGGCCGTTCCTCGCGTGACTACACGCGCGCAAGTCTGCGCCGTGCCTTTGGCATGGTGCTGCAAGATACTTGGCTGTTCGAGGGCACCGTGGCCGAAAACATCGCCTACGGCTGTCCCGACGCCACGCGCGAGCAGGTTATCGAAGCCGCCAAGCGCGCGCACGCGCACAAGTTTATCGTGCAGCTGCCAGGCGGCTACGATACGGTCATCGGCGAGGACGGCGGTACGTTTAGCCAGGGCCAAAAGCAGCTGCTGTGCATCGCACGCGTCATGCTCATCGACCCGGCGATTTTGCTGCTGGACGAGGCGACCTCGAGTATTGACACGCGCACCGAACTGCAGGTTCAGGCGGCATTTGACGAGCTCATGGCCGGCCGCACAAGCTTTGTCGTGGCGCACCGCCTGAGCACCATCCGCAACGCCGACTGCATTCTGGTCATGCGTGACGGCCAGATTATCGAGCGCGGCACGCACGACGAGCTGCTAGCGGCAGGTGGCTTCTACGCCGAACTCTACCGCAGCCAATTCGCCCAGTGAGCAAGTCCGTGGGGCTAGTTAATCAATCGACAGACGGTGGTTTACATCTGTCACGTTAGTACTAAGATATTCATCTAATAAATTGCATTAGTGGCTTTAATTTTGGGGGAAACGAGGCAACGTGACTATGACGTGCTCTTTGGTGGTTAACAGCAAGAGCGGTAATACCAGGATGGTTTCGGGTGCGATCAAGCGCGCTCTGCAGACTGCGGGCGTTGAGTTTGTCCATGCCGCGGCGTTGAGCGACGATGCGGATGCAGATCAGGTTGCGCTCGAGGCGCAGGGGGCCTGCGCGGCCGACATGGTGCTCGTCGGTTTTTGGTGCGACAAGGGCGCGTGCACGCCTTCGGTCGCGGCGTTGCTCTCTGCCTTGCACGGCAAGCGCGTGTTCCTGTTTGGCACCTGCGGTTTTGGTGCCGATCAGAGCTATTACCAGCAGATTATCGACCGCGTAACTTCCAATCTGGCCGTGGATGCCGAGCTTGCGGGCTGGGCGATGTGCCAGGGCAAGATGGGCCCTGCGGTTAAGCAGCGCTACGAGGCAATGCTCGAGCAAGATCCCGACAACGCCCGATTTAAGATGCTGCTCGACAACTGGGTTGCCGCGAAGGACCATCCCACCAAGGAAGATATGGATAACATGGCTGCAGCCGCCAAGAAGGCCGTGCTAGGCGAGTAGCTTCGCCGTTCGCGGTCCTTCGTGCAAAACAATACAAATGTGAAAGCCTCGAAATCCTCGAGGCTTTTTTCTTGACACTCGTGGGCGCAACCGTGGCAAGCGTTCGCTGAATGTATTCAGAGTGGGACACGGTTTCCGGATGCAAAAAAGGCCACATGACGTGGCCTTCAATTTATGATATGTTGCGGGTGCCCCCATGACAAGCCGCGTTTCAACACCGAGGCGTCTGCCCGGCGGCGCGGAATGTAAGGTTCATCGCGAGTTCCGCACGAGCCGGAGAGCACTTAATGTGCTCTCCGTGCGAGCAGGACTGTCCGAGCAGGGAACCTTACATTCCGCGCCGCCGGGCAGACGAACCAGTTAAGACGCGCCGCTATTTGATCTTGGTTGTACCCGGCGCCAGGTTGGGGTCGGTCTCGTTGGCCTCGGTCTGGAAGTGCTCGGTGTACACGTTCTTGCCGTCGCGGAACATCTCGTAGTACTGCATCTTGGCGTAATCCTCGCGCGCCTTGGTGGCGGCTGCGGCAGCGGCGTCGTCACCGGTGACGTTGGAGGAAAGCGCCCAACGCAGGCTGGCGTCCTCGTAGCCGACGGAGTTGATGGCGGGCAGCGACTCGCGCAGTGTCATATGCGCCTTCTGATAGTCGGAAAGCGGGGCGCCGATCAGTTGCATCAGCTGGGTGGACAGGTAGTTGGTGGACAGGTCGTCGACCTCGCTCGTCTGGTCACAACCGGCAACGTCGTAGTTAGCCCAAATGATGTAGTCGGTCTGCCACAAGCGCTCCTGGTGGGTGGCGTCGTCCTCGCCGGTAAACCACTTATCGTTGAACTTGGACGGGAAGAACGGTTGGTGGTCGCCCCAGAACACCACGACCACCTTACGGTCGAGCTTGCTCAGGGCGTTGAGGAAGTAGCGCAGCGCCTGGTCGGACTGTTCGATGCACGAGACATACTCGTCGACATCGGAGAGCGTGCCGTCCTCGACGGTCTTGGCGTCCAGGTCGGTCGTGTCGATGTTCAGGTGCATCTGCTTGTCGACCGGCAGCAGGCCCGTGTCGTAGCCCGAGTGGTTCTGCATGGTCACGTCGAAGATAAACTGCGGATCGGCGTTCTGGTTGAGCAGATCAAGAATCTTGTCGTAGGTCGCCTGGTCGGTCACCATGCCGCGCAGGGTATCGGCGCCCTGGAAGTCGTTGATGGACAGGAACTGGTCAAAGCCAAAGTCCTTGTAGACGTTTTCGCGGTTCCAATTGGTCGCGTGGTTGGGGTGCATGGCCGTGGTGGCATAGCCGAGCGACTTGAACTGCTCGGCCAGATTCTCGGTCGTCTCCATGTTGTAGATGGTGTAGGGGTACACGCCCGAGCCCAGGTTGGCCATGGAGTTACCGGTCAGGAATTCAAACTCGGTATTCGCGGTACCGCCACCATAGGCGCTCACGTAGAGCTTGCCGCGGCTGAGGCAGTTGGACAGGCTCTTAAAGTACTGCGGGCCCTCGTAGCCGGCGTGCATGTTCTGGTAGATCGACAGATCCGAGAAGGTCTCGTTCATGATGGCGATGACCGTGGGCTTCTCGCTATCGAACTGCTCCTTTGCGGCGGCGCGCTCGTCGCTCTTGGCGGCATCGGACTTGTCATAGGCCTTGGCGTACTTTTTGAGCGTGGCCTTGGCGTCGTCGACAGAGTAGTCGGCGGGTTTAGGCGGCTTGATGGACTGCGCGGCACTAATAAATGCGGGCAGGTAGCCCTCGCGCCAGTAGCTCTCGAGCGGGCGCCAGGTGTAGACGGTGATGCCGAGGGTGTTGTAGTAGTCGATGAGTGTGACGTGCGCGGTCACGCCGCCCAGGCACAGCACGGCAACGAGCAGGTTGATGAGCAGCATGCGCTTGGCGTTGGCGGCGCCTTTCTGGCGATGCGGCGCCACGATGCCGGCGTACTCGCACAGCAGCATCGAGATGGCGGTAAAGCCCATCGACAGCACGCAGAACAGCGAAATCGAGAAGGTGTAGCCGTTGCCGGCGACTGCGGCGGCGGTGGAGATGGCCGAAAGGTCGCCCGGCTGGATGGGCATGGATTTAAACGTGATGACGAAGAACTCGGCAATGCCCAGGATAAAGAGGGCGAAGGCTAAGACCGCCGGAGCTGCGCCGTGGCGCTGGAACAGGAAGAACAGGCCGGCCATGAGCGTGGTGATGATGGCCCATTCGAGCAGGATGCACAGGGGGTAGACCCAGGTAAAGTCGTGGTTGGACGAGACCTCCATGCCCAGCAGCGCAAAGACGCCGGCAAGCAGCAAGCACAGCACGGCGGCGACAAGCGGCTTGCCTACAAAGGCGCCGCGCAGGCGGGCGAGCTTGCCCGTGGGGGCGGGGGCGTCGGTCGAGGCGAATGCAAAGACGCGCGGTGCGACGCGATCGCGGGCGATGCTCGCCCAAGCGCAGCCGGTGAGAATGGCGTTGGTCAGGATGAGCATCACAAAGGCGAGCGGCTCGTTCTGTGCCACGAGGCCAATAGCGCCCCAGACGGTCAAGAAGAGCTGGAATAGGCCGAAGGCGACGCTCCATCCAAGAGCGCTTTTGGCAACGGTGCCCGACTGAGCGCGAATGGCCTTGGCCTCGCGCAAAACAAGGTAGACGGTCGCCGCAAGACCGACGAGCGAGATGGCGGCTGCGAACATGCTGAGACTCCTCACAAACTTAAAACCTACGAAAACGGGGGTTTACCCGATTGTTACCAAGATATGCGCAGCATTTAAGGGCTGCGCACAACAACCAGCCATAATAACGCGCGGGTGTGGCGGTGTTGCGCAATGGAGTGTCGACCTGCGCGATAATGGACGGGAATTACACGGAAACATAAAGGCTTCTTAAAGAAATGGCGAGGATGAGGCGATGAACGAGCAGGTTTGCAAGACGGACGTTGAGTGCTGCGGTGGACTCGCGGGCGTGGACGCCGGCGGCTATCCGGTCGAGACTACGGGCAACGTGGTGCTGGACATTTTGGAGCACCGTTCGTCTACGCGCGCCTTCGCGCGTGATGACGATGAACGTCCCGTGGCGGTGACCGACGAGCAGCGGGCGGCGATCTTGCATGCGGCGAGTCGCGCGCCGTCGGCGGGCGCCATGATGATGTATTCCATCGTGAGCGTTCGCGAGCAGGCTACGCTCGATCGTCTGGCCGACCTGTGCGATCACCAGCCCATGATCGCCAAGGCGCCCTGGGCACTTATATTTGTGGTCGATTATGCCAAGTGGATCGATCTGTTTGAGCACGTGGGCTGCTTTGAGCCCGAGTTTGTCGAGCGCACGGGCAAGGCGCCCCGCCGCGCGCCGGGCCTGGGCGACTTTGCCATCGCGGCCCAGGACGCCGTGATCGCTGCGCAAAACGCCGTGGTTGCCGCCGAGGCCCTGGGGCTGGGGAGCTGCTACATCGGTGATATCGTCGAGAATGCCGAGGAAGTTGCCGCGTTGCTGGACTTGCCGCCCTATACCATGCCGCTGTCGATGCTTATCATCGGCACGCCCCGCAAGGAGCGTCCGGCTATTGCGCATCCCGTGGTGAACCTGGTGCACGAGGAACGCTACTGCCGTGCGGATGCCGCGACCATGGACGCGCAGGTGGCCGAGATGGACAAGATGTTTCGCCCGCACGCCCGCGAGGTGGGCGAGCGCGTCGTGGATATCTACACCCGCAAGCACACGAGCCCCTTTATGGCCGAGATGAGCCGCTCCATGGAGTGGTGGTTCAAAAACTGGCTCGGAAAATGACGAATGCGACAAGGGGACAGTCCCTTTGCCGCATTCCATATCGCCATGGTGGCCTAAAGGCCGTATAAATGTTTATCTAGCTGGGAAAACAGTGCCATTCAAACATGGGCCGATTACCTATAATTCCTTCGAACATTAAAGTTGGGAGGAAACCGGCTTATGGAACAAAAGGCCAAGGAGGCAGCCTCGCACGCTGCGATTCCTGTGAGCATCTCGGCGATGCTCGTCACGCTGGGCGTGGTGTACGGCGATATCGGCACCAGCCCCATGTATGTAACCAAGGCGCTCGTTGCCGGCAACGGCGGCATCGGAAGCGTCACGGAGGAGTTCGTGCTTGGCGCGCTCTCCCTTGTCGTGTGGACGGTCACGCTGCTGACCACCATCAAGTATGTGCTCATCTCGCTGCGCGCCGATAACCACGGCGAGGGCGGCATCTTTGCCCTGTACAGCCTGGTCAAGCGCTGCGGCAAGTGGCTTATCATCCCCGCCATGCTGGGTGGCGCCGCGCTGCTCGCCGACGGCATCCTGACGCCGGCCGTTACCGTTACCACGGCCATCGAGGGCCTGCGCACCATCCCGGCGGTCCATGCCGTGCTGGGCGATGACCAGGGCCGCGTCGTCGCCATTACGCTCGCCATCATCATCGTGCTCTTCTTGGTACAGCGCATCGGTACGGCCAAAATCGGTCACGCCTTTGGCCCCATCATGACGCTGTGGTTCCTGTTCCTGGGCGGCACGGGCCTGTTCTTTGTCTTCCAGCACCCCGCCGTGCTGCTGTGCCTCAACCCGGTGCGCGGCATCGCCTTTTTGCTGAGCCCCAACAACCATGCGGGCATCATGATTCTGGGCAGCTGCTTCCTCGCCACCACCGGTGCCGAGGCGCTCTACTCCGACATGGGCCACGTCGGCCGCGGCAACATCTACGCTACCTGGCCGTTCGTTAAGTGCTGCCTGCTGCTTTCCTATATGGGCCAGGGCGCTTGGCTTATGAACAACGCTGCCAACCCCGAGCTCATGGGCATTGCCGATCTCAACCCGTTCTACCAGATGCTCGCCCCGGGCCTGCGCCCGTTTGCCGTAGGCCTTTCCACCGTCGCGGCCATCATCGCCTCGCAGGCGCTCATCACCGGCGCATTCTCGCTGGTGTCCGAGGCCAGCCGTCTGGATCTCATGCCGCACATGCAGGTCTTCTACCCTGCCGAGACCAAGGGCCAGCTCTACATCCCCATGGTCAACAACGTCATGCTTGTCGGCTGCGTCATCGTGGTGCTGCTGTTCCAGAACTCGGCGCATATGGAAGCCGCCTACGGCCTTGCCATTACGCTGACTATGATGTGCACCACGCTGCTGCTCTTCTTCTACCTGCACGAGGAGCGCAAGCTCAAGGTTGCTCCGTGGATCTTCGCGGCTTTCTTCCTTTTGCTCGAAGGCTTCTTCTTCGTGAGCTCACTCACCAAGTTCTTCCACGGCGGCTACTTCACCATCCTCATGGCCGCGCTCATCATGGGCATCATGGTGTGCTGGTACAACGGTACGGCTGTTGAGCAGCGCCAGTTTACGCTGCTGCCGCTGCGCAGCTACCTGCCGCAGCTCAAGCGCCTGCGCGATGATGATCGCTACGAGCGCCTGAGCGACAACATCGTGTACCTGACCAAGGACACCCATACCGATTACATCGACCGTGATATCGTCTACTCGATCTTGGACAAGCATCCCAAGCGCGCTCGCGCCTGGTGGTTCGTGAATGTCGAGACCATGGACGAGCCGCATACCTTTGCCTATTCGGTCGAGACGTTCGGCACCGACTACGTGTTCCGCGTGCATCTGTACCTGGGCTACAAGATTAACCAGCGCGTCAATGCCTATCTGCGTCAGGTCGTTCAGGACCTGGCTGCCACCGGCGAGCTGCCGGCGCAGACGCATGACTACTCGGTCTACAAGGATCCGGGCAACATCGGTACGTTCAAATTCGTCATGATTCGCAAGCTTCTGGCACCCGAAAGCGACGTGGAGCCGAGCGAGCGTACGGCCATCACGCTCAAGTACATCATCCGCCGCGCCGCCGGCACGCCTGCGCGCTGGTACGGCCTGGAGAACTCCAACGTGAGCTTTGAGTACGTGCCGCTGTTCACCAAGTTTAAGGCCGTGAGCAAGATGCAGCGCCTGGCCCCCAACGAGCGCCCGTAGGCGCCGACAGGTTGCACGGAGTTGGTTTTCGATGGACAAGATTGAGACCGGGGAGGCAAACATGGATGCAAAGATGCTTGATGGCCGCGAGGTGGTTGCCGAGCTGGTACGTGAGGCACGTGCCGACGCCGCCGAAGATCGGTTTTTGACGAACCGCTCCAACATGGATATGGCCGATCGCGTAATTTCGATCGTGGCACTGGTATTTGGAGCGGTGTGCGTGTGTGCCCTGCTCGCGCACGTGCTGTTTGTCTAGCGACCGCCGGTTGCAAAGGCTATACACTTGGAACCACCACAAGGGGAAACCACCACAAAGGTGCCTGTCCCCTTTGTGGTGGTTTTTGTTTTTGAGAGAGGGGCAGGGCGCTGATGGACGTCCGTACGGACGGCGATATGGCCGAGAACTTTTGGTGGCGGCGCACGACGTTGACGCGTCGCAGCCCTCTGTATGACGCCTGCGTGTCGGCGGGACTGCTGGTCGCGGCGACGATTGTGGGCGCGCTGCTCGACCATCCGGGTCTCGCGCCGAGCATCATGATCGTCTATGTGTTCGCCGTGCAGCTGTGCGCATTCTTTACCTGGAGCCGCCTGTATTGCCTGCTGAGTTCGGCTGCCGCCGTGGCGCTCTACAACCTCTTATTTGTCGACCCGCGCTACTCGCTGTCGTTTATCGACCGCGTCTATCCCGGCATGTTCTTCATTATGTTTGCGGTCTCGCTCGTGTCGAGCTCGATTGCGTTGGCCCTGCGCCGCGCCTTGGCGCAGGCCGCCGCCAGCGACCGCCGCACGCAGATGGTGCTCGAGACCAACCGCATGCTGCAGCGCTGCGCCGATAAGCAGCAGATTGTCCATGCCATGGCAACGCAGCTGGCGCGTCTTTCGGGCTGTCCTGTCGTGTGGTACAGCGCCGACGCCGAGGGCGATGACCTGCTGCCGCGTGCGACATACACGGCCGTGGGCGATGCCGCGCCGGTGCACGAACTGGCGCCGCAGATGCCGCCGCGGCTCTCGGCGTCCGCCTATGTGGGAACGCCGCTCGATGCCACCTACGGCGGCTCGGCGTTCTACGGCATCTACCTGACCGTGCGCTCGGGCGACACCATGGTGCGCGCGGGCGATCCCGCCTCGGTGGTGGGCGTGCTGGCTATCGTTGCCGAGCCCGACGTGCTGACGCACGAGGAGCGGACACTTGCCGATGCCATAGTGAGCGAAGGCGAGCTGGCACTCGATCGCGCCCGCGCCATGGAGGCCCGTGAGGAGGCGGCGGTGCTTGCCAAAAATGAGCAGCTGCGCGCCAATCTGCTGCGCTCCATCTCGCACGATCTGCGCACGCCGCTTACCAGTATTTCGGGTAATGCCGACGTGCTGCTCGATCAGGGTTCGACCGGCACCGCGGTGCTCGATGCCCAGACGCGCCGCGGCCTGCTGCTATCCATTCGCTCGGATGCGCTGTGGCTCAACGCCACCGTCGAGAACCTGCTCGCCATCACCAAACTCGAGGGCGGCGGCATGCATCTGTCGACCACGCTCGAGCTTATGGACGATATCGTCGAGGAGGCGCTGCGCCATGTTAATCCGGCCGTGCGCGAGCACGACCTTAAGGTGGTGGCGAGCGATGAGCCGGCGCTCGTCAATGTCGATGCGCGCCTGATGGTGCAGCTGGTGGTAAACCTGGTGAACAATGCCATTACCTACACGCCCGCAGGCTCGCATATCGTGATCTCGATTGACGCCGGCGATGGACGCGTGGCGTGCTCGGTGGCCGATGACGGCCCGGGCATTGCTCCCGAGGACCGCGAGCGTATCTTTGAGTCGTTCTACACCGCCAACCATGGTCTTGCCGACAGCCGTCGCAGCGTGGGCCTGGGTCTTTCGCTCTGCCGCTCCATTGCGCTGGCGCATGGCGGTAGCATAGAGGTTGCCGCGGCGGACCCGCACGGCTCGGTCTTTACGATTGAGCTTCCCGCCGCCGACGTTTCGTTTGATAAGGAGTAGCGCTGTGCCGAACTCTGCCGTAAAACCGCTCATCTTGGTCGTTGAGGACGATCCCGCCGTCCGCAATCTTATCGTCGCCGCGCTCGAGGCGCACGGCTTGCGCCATATGGCCGTGGAGACCGCCCATGCCGCCATCGCCGCCGCCTCGTCGCAGGCGCCGAGCATTGTGCTGCTCGATCTGGGCCTGCCCGATATGGACGGCGTCAAGGTGGTGGAGTCGGTGCGTGCATGGTCGGGCATGCCGATCATCGTGGTCTCGGCGCGCAGCGAGGACGCGGACAAGATTCGCGCGCTCGATGCCGGCGCCGACGACTACCTGACCAAGCCGTTTTCGGTCGAGGAGCTGCTCGCGCGTATTCGCACCACCCTCCGCCGCCTTTCGTATGCGCAAACGGGCGGTGTTGCCTCCGAGGGCTCGTTCGATACCGGCGAGCTGCATATCGACTTTGATGCCGGCATCGCCACGATGGATGGCGAGGAACTGCATCTGACGCCGATCGAGTACAAGCTCTTGTGCCTGCTGGCGCACAACGCCGACAAGGTGCTGACGCACCAGTTTATCCTGCACGAGATTTGGGGCACGGCGACTAAGAGCGACCTGGCGAGCCTGCGTGTCTTTATGGGCACGTTGCGTAAGAAGATCGAGTCCGACCCCGCGCATCCGCGCTATATCCAAACGCACGTGGGTATCGGTTACCGATTGGTCACCCAGGGATAGGTCGGCGCCACCATCCCACTATGAGTTGCGGTGAAATAGTTCCTGTTTGGGCCTTTACCAGGCTTTTTAGGAACTATTCCACCGCAACTTCGTTTATTTGCCCTTGGGCTTGCTGGCGTAGAACTTCTTCTTTTTGGGCTTGCCGGCAGGAGAGGGTTTGTCGGCAAAGTTCGACTTGCCGTTGCCGGCCTGCGCGTGCGCGGGCGCTGCCGCGCGAGGCTTGCGGGCCTCGGGGTTACGCAGCTCCTCGGTTCGCTCGGCAATTTCCTCGGCGCTAAAGCCGACCTCGGCCATGGCGTCCTCGATGGGCAGGCGGCGCACGATATAGCAATGATGCACCTTCTGATTGCGCGCGAAGTCCTCGGGGATGGTCTGCGCCGTAATGTCCTCCAGCACCACGCCCGCGCGCGCGAGCTTGCGCGTTTCGGGACGGAAGCCACGCAGGTTGCAGCTAAAGATGGCATGTCCACCCTGTGCGAGCAGGCGCGATACGCCGGCCAAAAGCTCAACATGGTCGCGCTGGACATCCCAGGTACGGCGGCCCATCTTGGACGAGTTCGAGAACGTGGGCGGGTCGACAAAGATCAGGTCCCAGCGGTTGCGCGTCTGGCGTTGGTCGCGAATCCAGGCGAGCACGTCGTCGCGCACAAAATGATGCTGCGGTCCCACAAAGCCGTTTTGGCGCATGTTGCGCTCGGCCCAGTCCAGGTAGGTGTTGGAGAGGTCGACCGTCACGGTCTCCTCGACGCCGCCGTCCGCCGCGTAGCAGGTGGCGGTGCCGGTATAGGCAAACAGGTTGAGGAAGCGGCGCGCCTGCTTGGCGTGCTCGCGCACCAGGTTGCGGGTGACGCGGTGATCCAAGAAGATGCCCACATCCAGGTAGTCGTCAAAGTTGACGGCAAAGGTAAGGCCGCCCTCTTCGATGAGCGGCAGACGGCGGCGCGCGATGTTGGCGCCCTCGCCCGATGCGCCCTTGCCGGCGCCCTGCTTGCCGTACTGCGAGCCGCCGCGCGAGCGCATGCGGGCCTTGGCGTGCACGTGCTCGGCGGGAACATCTAGGATACGCGGCGCGATGGCCAAGATGTCGAGCATGCGGGCCTGGGCCAGTGCGGGGTCGATGGTCTTGGGCGCGGCGTATTCGGCGATGACGAGCCAGCGGCCCGGCGTCTGCGGGCAGCCCTCGTACAGGTCGATGGCGGCGGAGTAATCGGGCAGGTCGGCATCGTAGACGCGGTAGCAGCTCACGCCCTCGCGCTTGGCCCACTTGCGGCGCAGACGGGCGTTCTTGCGCAGGCGGTTGGCGAACTGTTCGGACTCGGGGATGAGCACGGGCAGCGGCTTGCCGTCGCCCAGGTCGAGCATGGCGGCAGGCTCGGGCATGGGGGTGCCGGCGGCTTCGTCGTTGGCTTCGTTGGCATCCCCAACTTCGGCCTCGGCATCCGCACTGGTCGAAGCCTCAAACGCCGCGGCGGCGTGGTCGAGCGAAGGCCAGACTTCGACGGTCGCCTCCTCGTTATTGGGCATGACGGCGATCGAGCGCTCGGGCTCGGCGTGGAGCGCGCGGGCCAGCAATCCATCGCGGGTGAGCGCGGCGACCGGCGCCGCGGAAAGCTCGGGCGCGCGGCGCAGCTCACCGACCAGCGTCATGGCGTCGTGCATGAGCGAAAGCGGGGTCTCGGTGGTGTCTGCGACCACGGCAGCACCGGCGACGGCGCCCGCGTGGTCCAGCACGGCGGCGGACTTGGCGGCGCAAAAATCGACAAAGCGCTTGTAGCCGACACACTTAACCATGCGCTCGGCAGTCTTGCGGGCGGCGGAGTCAACATCCACGGCCACGATGCGTGCCTGGCGCTCGCGTGCTGCCGCCTCGCGCTCGCGTGCCTTGGCAAGCAACTGCTCCCACAGAGCGGCGTCGTGCAGCTGCCAGCCCTCAAAGCCCCAGCGCTCGCGTGCGGCGCCCGGGGCGCGGTCGGTCAGAATATTCACGGCCTCCAACAACAGACCGCCGCCGGCGCACGAGGCGTCGATCAGCGTAGGAAGGGCTTCGTCCTCGTAATCGTCGGCCGTTAGCTCGCGCTCGCACAGTGCGGTCCAGCCGACCTGCGCCAGCACCAGGGCGGCGTAGTCGGGACGCAGCACGTGCGTGCCCTCGCCGGCACGAGTCGCGGCGGGCGGCAGGCGCTTGAACAGCGGGTCGCCCGAAAGGTCCAGGCTGATGCTCGCACGGCGCTGACGCAGCGAAAGCAGCAGGTGAACGTCGGGATCGGCGGCGTCGACATCGGCGCGACGGCCCGTGGTCTCGGCCAGGCGGTCGCACAATGCGTCCTTGGCGCGCAGGGCCGAGAAACGCGTGTTGCGCAGCTGCTCGGTCACGCCGCGGGCTGTGATGGCGATGGTGGCGCCGGGGCGGATGATGCTCTCCCAGGCAATGTCGTAAACGCTATCGTACAGTTCATCGGCATCCTGCGCCTCAAAGCGCCCGAGTACCACGAACACACGGCTCGCCAGGCGCGACCACAGACAGGCGCGGTAGCCTTCTTCGAGCTCGCCCTCAAACGTGGCGCGGCCCTTCAGCCGGCGAACATGCGAAAGCCCGAGGCGTTTAAGCTCATCGGCGAGTGCGGACTCAAAGCCTTCGGGGCAGCTTGCGTAAAATTCCATGGGTGACCTCTCTGGTTGCGTCGCTCCATTATATGATGGATGCTTCGTTTGCCCTTATCCTCGAAAGGAACCCATATGATTGATGCGTGTCCCGAACCCGCTGTGCTCTTTTTTGACGTGGACGGCACGCTGACGTCGTTCGATCCCGACAACATGACCGACAAGGACTTTTCGGCGGTTCGCCCCTCGCAGGCGGTCGTCGAGGCGTTTCATCGTCTGCGCGACGCGGGACACAAGGCGTTTATCTGCACGGGTCGCCCCCTGTGGCTCATCGCCGATAGCTTGCGTGCGCTCGACCCCGCGGGCGTCGTTGCCATGGCGGGCGCCACGCTCGAGGTCGAGGGCCGCGTGGTGTATGAGGACTGCTTTGACGAAGACATTGTTGAGGAGCTTGCACGCCGTATGGCCGCGGCGGGGATTGAGGCCTTTTTCGAGACCAACGTGGCTACTTTTGCCCTGGAACCCGCGGGTGTTGAGCAGTCGTCTCTGATCGGCACTTCTGTGGTGCACAGCACCGAGGAAATGCGCGTCGACGGCCGTCTGCGCGTGGGCAAGGTGGGCATCGTCGCGAGTGACCTGGCTCGCGTAGCCAACGATGATGGCTTTATCGATCGCGAGTTTGAGCTGTGCAACACCGGTGGTCAGAATCGCGAGCTGAGCCCCAAGGGCATTGACAAGGGCGTGGGAGTGGCGCGAGCGCTGGAATACCTGGGTCGCACCGGCAACGCGCGCACCTTTGGCTTTGGTGATTCCGGCAACGATCTGGGTATGCTCGCCGCTGTCGAGACGGCCGTGGCCATGGGCAACGCCATGCCCGAGGTCAAGGCGGTCGCCGACTACGTGACCGACGATGTCGCACACGACGGCACCGTCACGGCGATGCAGCATTTCGGCCTCATCTAATGAATCCCGCGTTCTGACGTTTGCTCAAACTGCGACTCTTTGCTTTTGCATGCTCAATCGATTTATCAATCCAAACACTGAGGTGTTCATACCGTTCGCCGAGAAGATAAAAAACCGCAGTTCACGCCTTGATAAACGTAGGTAAAGTGTTTAGCAGTCCAACGCCCATATGCAGACGAAAGGAATCAGGCAGATGGCAATCAAGGTGTTCGCTGACGGTGCAAACCTCGAGGGCATGCTCGACATGTACGAGAACGGCAACGTTCAGGGTTTCACGACCAACCCGTCCCTTATGAAGAAGGGCGGCGTGACGGATTACCGCGCGTTTGCCAAGGAGGTCCTGGCCCACATCACCGATGTGTCTGTGTCGTTTGAGGTCTTTGCCGACGACGTCGAGACCATGGAGGTCGAGGCTCGCGAGATCGCCACCTGGGCCGAGAACGTCTACGTCAAGATTCCGTGCGTGACCACCAAGGGCGAGTCCACCGCCGAGCTGGTCCGCAAGCTTTCGGCCGACGGCATCAAGGTTAACGTCACCACCATCTTTACGCCCGAGCAGGTCGACGAGATGGTCGAGGCCGTTGACGCCGAGACGCCGTCCATCATCTCGCTCTTTGCCGGCCGTATCGCCGATACCGGCGTCGACCCCATTCCGTTTATGACGGAGTCGGTCAAGAAGGCCGCCGCCAAGCCCAACTGCGAGGTCCTGTGGGCGTCCACGCGTGAGCTCATCAACATCTACCAGGCCGAAGCCTGCGGTTGCCAGATCATCACGGTGCCCAACAGCATCCTGGCCAAGCGCAAGAACATCGGCCGTGATCCGTACGAGGTCTCGCTCGACACCGTGCGCGGCTTTGCCAAGGATATCGCCTCGCTCGGTTTCCATATCCTGCCGTAACGCGAACACTGGCTGCGCCGCGGGTTGTTCGCCCCGGCCTTTCCTTTCCCTATCGCTCACGCGCTTCGCGAGGGTCGCGCTAGGCAAAGGAAAGGCCGGGGCTGCCGACACGAGCTTACAAGTAGGTTGGTGATTGGCTTCCATATCCTGCCGTGGACAAAGGTACCCCCGCCTGCGCCGTGCAAAATTGAGATTATTCAGCAAGGTAAAGGTTTTTACCAACTGGTTGAAGCACGGAACAGCCCCCGTTTTGGCTCTGATGATGCTAAAACGGGGGCTGTTTTTGACTATATTGCCTCTGAGGGGCGTTCGGAGCGGCAGAAATTGCAGAATACTCGCGATTTTGCACGCCGCTGTAGGGGGTACCCTTGCTTTAGGTGGTCTACTTCCCCTGCACCATGGTGAGCGAGATCTTCTTGCGGTCGCGATCGACCTTTTCCACCCACACCTTTACCGTGTCGCCGACGCGCACCACGTCGCTCGGGTGCTTGACGAAGCGGTTGGCCAGCTTGGAGATGTGCACGAGGCCGTCCTGGTGCACGCCCACGTCGACGAAGGCGCCAAAGTCCACAACGTTGCGCACCGTGCCCTTGAGCTCCATGCCGGGCTCTAGGTCGTCGATGGAAAGTGCCGAGCGGCTAAAGACCACCTCGGGCGCGTCGTCGCGCGGGTCGCGACCGGGCTTCTTGAGCTCGTTGACAATGTCGATGAGCGTGAGGGTGCCGCAGTCCAGGTCGCTTGCCAGCGCCGAGATGCTGCCCAGGCGGCGCTCGATGTCGGGCACGCCGCCGCGGCTGAGCTCGCTTGCTTTAACGCCGGCGCGTTCCAAGACGGACGTGGCCACCTCGTAGCTTTCGGGGTGGACGCTCGTTGCGTCGAGCGGGTTCTTACCGCCGCTAATTCGCAAAAAGCCTGCAGCGTTGAGATATGCCTTGGGTCCCAGCTTGGGGACCTTCTTGAGCTGGCGGCGATCGGTGAAGGCACCGTTTTCCTCGCGGTAGGCCACGATGTTTTTGGCCACGCTCGGCGTGATGCCCGATACGTATCCCAGCAGGCTCGCACTCGCAGTGTTGACGTCGACACCCACGCGGTTGACGACGTCCTCCACCACGTGGTCCAGGGTGCGCGAGAGCTCAGCCTGGTCAAGGTCGTGCTGGTACTGGCCCACGCCGATGGACTGGGGCGGAATCTTGACGAGCTCTGCCAACGGGTCCTGCAGGCGGCGGCCCAGGCTCATGGCGCCGCGCACGGTGACGTCCAGGTCGGGATATTCCTGGCTGGCGAGCTCGGAGGCGGAGTACACCGACGCGCCGGCCTCGTTGACGATGGTGTATCGCAGTCCGGGTGCCTGCTCGGCAATGAACTCCGAGACGACTTCCTCGGTCTCGCGGCTGGCGGTGCCGTTGCCGATGACGATGGTGTTGACGCCGTCCTTCTTGACGAGGCGGGCGAGCTCGCGCTTGGTGCCGGCGACGTCGTGGCGCGGCTTGGTGGGGTAGACCACGCCGTGGTCGAGCAGCTTGCCGGTCTCGTCCATGACGGCGACCTTGCAGCCCGTGCGGTAGCCCGGGTCGAGCGCGAGCACGCGGGCGCCGCGCACGGGGCGTGCCGAGAGCAAGCCTTCGAGATTCTTGGCAAAGACGTTGATGGCCTCGGTCTGGGCGCGAACGGTGAGTTTGGCGCGGGCCTCGCGCTCCAGCGAGGGGGCCATGAGGCGCTTGTAGCCGTCGGCGATAGCGGCGTCAAAGACAGGAGCGAAGACGCCCTGGCGTCGGGGCCAACGGCTGCCGAGGCGCGCCGTGGCGGCGGCGCCGTCGACGTTCACGTGCACGCGGAGTTTGCCCTCGCGCTCACCGCGGTCGATAGCCAGCACGCGGTGGTTGGGTATACGGCGCAGCGGCTCGTCAAAGTTGTAGTAGGGCTCGTAGGGGGTCTTCTCGGCGGGGTCGGTGGCCTCGACGACGATGTCGGCGGTGTTTTGCGTAAAGGCACGCAGGTCGGCGACGTTCTCGGGGTCCTCGGCCACCGTCTCGGCCACGATGTCGGCGGCGCCGGTGAGCGCCTTCTCGGGCGTGTCGAAGCCAGCGTCCTCGTTGACGTAGGCCGCGGCGGCATCGAGCGCGCTGCCCTTGGCAGATGCCTGCATGATGATCATATTGGCGAGCGGCTCCAGGCCGGCCTCGCGGGCCTTCTGCGCGCGGGTCATGCGCTTTTTGCGGTAGGGCTTATAGAGGTCCTCGACGCGCTGGAGCTGCGTGGCCTCGCGAATCTGCTGCTCGAGCTCGGGCGTGAGCTTGCCCTGGGCATCGATGAGCAGGATGACGTCCTCCTTGCGCTGCTCAAGATTGCGCAGGTAGGACAGGCGCTCGTCGAGCGCGCGCAGGGCGACGTCGTCCATACCGCCCGTGGCTTCCTTGCGGTAGCGCGAGATAAAGGGGATGGTGTTGCCCTCGTCGATAAGCTTGACGGCAGCCTCGATGTTGGCGGCCTTAAGGTTGAGCTCGCGGGCGAGCTGGGCGATAAGATCCATGGAACTCCTTGCGTTTAAGGTGCGTTTGCAGCACAGGGCTACCAAGGATACCACCCGCCCCAAAAGACTGTTTTGGGGCCGTGCCACGAAAACGGCCTATTTTCTACGTTTGACCCGCAGGGGGCGACCATACACTGGTTTTCCGAAAATCGGCAAGCCGTCTACCTGCGGCTTTATTTTTGCGATTCTCGGTGTGGTCGGGGGTGACCGGTTAAACGTAGTAGATAGGCCCATTTCGTGGCGAACGGATTAAGTTGAGGCGCAAAATAGCCGGTGTCCCAGAAAAATCATCGGGCAGATGTGGCGGTAAAGTAGCAAAAAAGCCCCGTCCCGAAAAGACTGCTCTGTAGCAAAAAGCCCCGCGGGCAGGAGGCTGCTCGCGGGGTGAAGAAGAGGGGCTTATTTGTGGCGGGCCGAGGGGGGTCGGCGTAGGGTTTGCCGCGACCCGCTCGGGCCTTACAGCTCGACGAGATTGCCGGTCTCGGCGGCCTCCTTGATGGCGTTAAGAAGCGTGAGCGTCTTGACGTTGTCGGCGGGGGTCACGACGGGCTCGACCTCGCGGCGGACGACCTTCACAAAGTGCTTGAGCTGCATCTTGTGCGGCAGCGCCGGGTCCACAGCCGGGATCTCCATCTGCAGCGGCTTGTGCCAGTTGGACGCGCCGTCATAGGAGAACTGGTGCAGGCGGGGCAGCGACAGGGCGCCCTTGGTGCCGCCGATAAAGTAGGCATCGGCGTCGAAGGGACGGTACTGCGGGTCCTCGCGAGCGGTGGCCTCCCAGTTCCAGGGGCTGGCGGTGGCGTCGGAGATGGTCATGCTCGCAAGCGCGCCATCGGCAAAACGGACGTTGACCACGGCGGAGTCCTCGGTCTCAAAACCGCGGGCGGCGCTGGACTGCATGCCCTGGACGGCGATGGGCTCGCCCAGCAGGTAGCGGAGCAGGTCGACATCGTGCACCAGGTTGACCAGGATCGGGCCGGCACCCTTCTTGCGGCGCCACTCGACGTCGAAGTACTCGTCGTTCTTATAGATCATGTAGTGGAAGCTCGATACGGTGAGCTTGCCCAGCTCGCCGGACTCGATGATCTCCTTGGCCTTGTTGACGAAGGGGTTGTGGCGACGGTGCTGACCCACGAGCACGGGCACGCCGGCGGTCTCGGCCTCGGCGGCGAAGGCCTGGGCGTCCTCGAGGTCGTTGGAGATCGGCTTTTCGACCAGCGGCACGATGTTGCGCTTGACGGCCTCGCGGGCAACGCCCAGGTGCAGGTCGTTGGGCGTGGCGATGATGACGGCCTCGGGCTTGACCTCGTCCATCATCTGGGCGGGATCGGTGAAGAACGGCACGCCGGCGGCCTCGGCCGTGGCGCGGGCGCCCTCAAAGGCGTCGGCGATGGCGACGAGCTCGGCCTCGGGCTCCTCGGTGACAAAGCGGATGTGGTTGCGGCCCATGGCGCCGGCGCCGATAACGGCAATGCGGACGGGATTGAGCTCAGACATTTTCGACTCCTTACGATGTGCGTGGGTGGCGGTGGAATGCGACAAAGGGACAGTCCCTTTGTCGCATCGGTAAAACTAGGCGGACTTCTTCTTGCTGTCGGAGACCATCATGTAGACGGTGAGCACGACAGCGATGGCGGCGATCACGATGGCGCCGTAGAAGGACTGCTGGTAGGCGGCGCTGCCGGCCTCGGCGTGATACAGCACGGCGGTGATGGGCTGGCTGATCCAGGTGGAAGCGGCATAGCCCAGGAACATGATGCCGTAGTTGACGCCGATGTTGCTGGTACCAAAGGCGCCACCGGTGAGCGGCGGGTAGATGACGAGCAGGGCGCCAAAGCTAAAGCCGAGCAGGGCGAGCGCCACAAAGAACATGGCCTGCGTAAAGCTCATCGACATGATGACGAGGGCGACGATGGTGACGACAAGGCTGATGAGCAGCGACTTGTAGGCGCCGAGCTTGTCGATGATCTGGCCAAAGGACAGACGGCCAACCAGGTTGGCGCAGGTGTTGACGGAGACCACCACACCGCCGAGGGCGACGGCCGCGGCGCTCGTGGGGTCGGCGAAGAGCTGGACGGCGGCGATGGAGGCAACCTTGCCGACGAGCAGGGTGCCCGCGGTGGCGGCGAAGGCGAAGGTGATGATGAGGACCCAGAAGCGCGGGGTCTTGACCATCTCGCCCGGGGTGAGGTCACCGAAGGTGCCGGCATGCGCGCCGCCCTTGGGGGCCTCGAAGCCCTCGGGCAGCCAACCGGCCTCGGGGGCCTTCAGGAACAGGGCGGAGGCGGCAATCATCACGAAGAAGATGACGCCGAGTGCCTTGAGGGCGCCAAAGATGCCCAGGCTCGGGATGAGCAGCGAGGCGAGCACCGGGGACAGCACGGCGGGGCCGGCGGTCGAAGCGGCCAGGGTGATGCCGGAGGCGAGACCCTTCTTGTCGATGAACCACTTTTGGCCGGTGGTGAGCGCCGGGTTGTAGCCCAGGCCGTTGCCGATGGCGGCGACGAGCGAGAACCACAGGTAGAACTGCCACGGCTCGGTGACGGTGCCGGACATGAACCAGCCCACGCCGTAGCACACGGCGGCGGCGATCACGACGTTGCGCGGACCGATCTTGTCGGAGATGCGGCCGGCGAAGATGCCCGTCACGGCCATGATGGTCTGGAAGACGGGGAAAGCCCAGGTAAGGGCGCTCGACCACTCGGGGTAGACGGCGAGCAGATTCTTGCTCACGACGGAATATAGCGCGATGGAGCTGATGAAGAACATGGTGACGCACGCGGCGGAAAGCACGACGGTGCGACCCTTGTTGGAGTTGGTGGAAGCCATTGGACTCTTTCTAATCGATACGGGGGAGGAGCGGGCGTGTCCGCGGGGCCTCCCTGTCAGGTTGGTTTACTGGTCAGTCGGCTTTGCGACGCCGGACTCATCGGACCAGAGATCGACACCCTTGTCCTTAAGGTAGTTGTCGGCATAGGCGCGACGGCCGCCGGGCTTGGCGGTGAGGTCGCCCATCATGTTGGAGAAGCCGCCGTCGACCTTGATGGCGTCGCCGGTGGTAAAGTCCGAGCGCGTGGACGCCAGGAACATGACGGCGTTGGCGATATCGCTGACCTCGCCGATGCGGCGCGTGGCGATCAGGCGGCTGCGGCTCTTCTCGACCTCGGGGTCGGCGTAGAAGTTGGCCGACATCGGGGTCTTAACGAAGCAGGGCTCGACGCAGTTGGAGCGGACGCCGTACGGGCCCCACTCGGCAGCGAGCATCTTGGACATCATGTTGACGCCGGCCTTGGTGGAGCTGTACGCGCCCGAGAATGTCTCGGGGGAGTGGCTGGCGACGGTCGAGATGTGCACCAGGCGGCCCTGACCGGCCTTGATCATCTCGCGACCAAAGCGCTGCGAGGTGATGAAGTAACCGGTGAGGTTGACGTTGAGCACCTGCTCCCAGTCGCTCAGCGGCAGGTCTTCCATGGCTGCGAAGCGCAGGATGCCGGCGGTGTTGACGAGAACGTCGACGCGACCGAAGTCGGCGATGGTGGCATCGACGGCGGCCTGAACCTCGGCCTCGTCGGTGGCGTTCATCTTGTAGCCCTCGGCGTGGATGCCAAACTCGGCGGCGAGGTCGGCGGCTGCGGCCTTGACCTTTTCCTCGTCCAGATCGAGCAGGACGACGTTGGCGCCGTTGCGGGCGAACTCGCGGCAAATCTCGACGCCCATACCGCCGAGTGCGCCGGTCACGGCGCAGACATCGCCCTCGAGCTTAAGCCAGTTGCTCATAGGAACTTCCCTTCTTGTACCTCCCGGTGGGCCGTTCCCATTAATCGACCCACGTGGTTTTCGCAGGTTATCGTATGCTTTGCATTTGCGCAGGTGAATTGCATATTTGTTAGAATAGCGTTAACTGTAAGTTTATACTGTGCATTGAGGCTTGTTCTCAATTGAGCGCGTGACCTGCGAAAATAACCCCCTGCGGTGCTGTGCGCCCGCGCGTGCAAAAACGGGAGATTGACGTGTACGATCGACGACTTGAGGCCATATCGGCCGCCGCGGAGCTGGGGAGCTTCTCGCGCGCCGCGGCAAAGTTGCGCGTGTCGACTCCGGCGCTCATCAAGCAGGTGTCGGGTTTCGAGGCCGAATTCGGCATCACGCTGTTCGAGCGCTCGCATTCGGGCGTCAAGGTGACGCCGGCGGGTGCGTTACTGGTAGACGACGCGCGCTCGATTATGCGGCAGTCCGAGGACGCGCTGCGCCGTGCCCGACGCGCCGCGGGCGATGGCGGGGCCGTGCGTCTGGGCGTGTCGATGATGTGTCCGGGGCGCCAAACGCTATCGATGTGGACGGGCATCCACGATCTGGAGCCGTCGCTGCGATTTGAGATCGTGCCGGTAAGCGACCTCTACGACGAGCGCGAGACCGTCATGCGCGGTTTGGGCCGCGAGGTCGATGTGGTGCAGTCGAGTTTTTCTACCCCACGCTGGGGTGATGCCTGCCAAAAGCTCCGCATTGTCAACGTGCCGTTTTATATCGACCTGCCGCGCACGAGCCCGCTGGCGCGCAAGACGCGCATCACGGTTGCCGACTTGGAGGGCATGCGCCTGCGCGTGCTCCGCCACGGCAACGATGCCATGGACAGCCTGCGCATCGACCTGTTGGCCGACGGCGGCGTGGACGTGATCGACGTGGACAGCTTTGACTTTGCGCTCTTTAACGAGGCGGAGGAAAAGGGCGACGCGGTGCTCACCTGCGGCGCGTGGTCGGGGGTGCACCCGGCCTTTGTGGGCGTACCGTTCCTCTGCGGCCGCGAGGTGCCGGTCTTTCTGCACTACCCGCTTGAGCCCACCCTTCAAGTCCAAAAATTCGTCAACGCCATGGCCCAGCTTCTCAAGTAGCCAAAAGAGCCCCGTCCCAAATTAGCTACCTTTTGCTACGGGTTTAGCGGTTCTCGCGTTGCGGCCCGGCTGCCTCGGCTGTCTTTACGCGGTTCTTGTCGATGTACATGTTTTTGTCGGCCTGGGAAAAGAGCTCGCGCATCGTAGGCGGTTCATCAAAATCACTGGAAAGCGCGTAGCCCACCGCATAGCTGATAGGCATGTCGGGGTGAACCTCGGAATACTCGTTCACGTTCGCACGAACCCGAGCGAGACAGGACTCCACGGCAGCTCGATCGGTATCCCATAGCACCGCGATAAACTCATCGCCGCCGTCGCGGCCCATAAAGCAGGTCTCGGACGCCACACGCCCCAGCTGCCGGGCAAAAGAGCGGATGTATTCGTCGCCCTTCTCGTGACCAAAGCTGTTATTGACCGTATGCAGATTGTTAAGGTCGAAGACGCACACCGCAACGGGCGCCTCCGCGGAGACGGGCTGCTCCCGCCCCAAGATCTCCTCGCACTTGTTCTTGTTGGGCAGTCCCGTGGCTTCGTCGAGATAGACTTTGCTCTGCAGCTCGCGATTGAGCGCGGCAGTTCGCACCGCGCGAACAAGTTCGACCGCAAAGGTCGCCACCAAGCCCATGATGTCGATGATCACCAGGCCCTCGAGATAGTTGAGCGCCGACGCCTTCTCCTGAGAGTAGTCCTCTGCGAGTCGCGTAGCATCGTCGCAAATGCCAAAGAACTCCTCGCTCATAGGGATGATGTCGGTGTTCTCATAGCCGACTTCGCGCACGCGGATGATCTCGGCGCAAAGCTCATCAAAATAATTTGCAAGCTCGGTCATTTTTGCCTGATACTCATCGTCGTCGAGACGGACGAGGTTGAGGTCGTCACTTCCGTAACGCAAACCGTTGATGTATGAATCCACGGCTTTGAGCAGGTCATCTTGAGGCTGGCCCGCATCCTCGAGCTTAACGATTCGCTGCGTGGTACCGCGCACCAGACCGGCGTAATTGACCACGCGCGCCGTGCCCTGGATATCGGAGACGAGCAGCATAACATTGATGAAGAAGAAGATGAGAACTGCCGTGAGCGCCATCATGAGCAGGCGCACCGCCTGGCTGGCCTTCTTGGCGACAGAAGTATTCACAAGTTCACTCCCCTAAATGACAAAAGAGCAGGTAGCACGCAGTGTGCTGAAATTCATGGGTGGTTAACTCTACCATATGGGCCAGCAGCCTCAAACTGCAGCAGACGCTCGTCCAAATTGGCGTGACGCTTGCCTTGTTGTTCTTGACCTGGCTGCGCTATCGGACATGCTTCTGGTCTTGGATCACCATGGGAAAGCTCATCCCGTTTTGTGCGTCTAGAGTGGGATGCGGCTTCCCAAAGGTGCCGTTAGGGGAAACTACATCCCGGTTTACCCCCTTGAAATGGGATGCCGTTTCCCGGAGGGGGTCCAGCGGGAAACGGCATCCCATTCTGGGCCCGAAAAGTGGGATACGGTTTCCGGCTGGCATGAAAAAAGCCCCCACAGCTCATATGAACTGCGGGGGCTTATGCGTTGCGGCGTAGTTCCGGGTTGCCAGATCTACTCCAGTTCAAACGCTCCGGTATAGAGCTGGTAGTAATATCCGCGCTTGGCGATCAGCTCGTCGTGGTTACCGCGCTCGATAATGCGGCCGTGGTCCAGGCAGATGATCGCGTCGGAGTTGCGCACGGTGGACAGACGGTGCGCGATGACAAACGTCGTGCGACCCTCCATGAGCTTGTCCATGCCTGCCTGCACGATGGCCTCGGTGCGGGTATCGATGCTCGACGTGGCCTCGTCCAGAATCATCGCCGGCGGATCGGCGACGGCGGCGCGTGCGATCGAGATCAGCTGTCGCTGGCCCTGCGACAGCTGGGCGCCGTTGCCGGTGAGCATCGTGTCGTAGCCGTCAGGCAGGCGGGTGATAAAGTCGTCCGCGCCGGCGAGCTTTGCCGCCGCGATGCACTCCTCGTCGGTGGCGTCTAGGTTGCCGTAGCGGATGTTATCCATCACGGTGCCGGTGAACAGGTTCACGTCCTGCAGCACGACGCCCAGCGAGCGGCGCAGGTCTGCCTTGCGGATCTTGTTGACGTTGATGCCGTCGTAGCGAATCTTGCCGTCGGCGATGTCATAGAAGCGGTTGATGAGGTTGGTGATGGTCGTCTTACCGGCACCGGTGGCGCCGACAAACGCGACCTTCTGGCCCGGCTTGGCAAACACGGACACGCCGTGCAGCACCTCGTGGTCGGGCGTGTAGCCAAAGTCGACGTTGTCCATGACCAGGTCGCCGCGCAGCGGTACGTACTCGATCTCGCCGGTTGCGCGGTGCGGGTGTTTCCATGCCCACATGCCGGTGTGGTGGTCGGCCTCCTCGAACTCCCATGTCTCGGGGTTCACCTGCGCGTTGACGAGCGTCACGTAGCCTTCGTCGGCCTCGGGCTCCTCGTCGATGAGCTCAAAGATGCGGTCGGCGCCGGCGAGGCCCATGACCACGGCGTTGATCTGCTGCGAGATCTGACCGATCTGTCCGCAGAACTGCTTGGTCATGTTGAGGAACGGCACCACGACGGCGATGGACAGCGCCATGCCCGAGATGCTCAGGTTGGGCACGCCCAGCGCCAGGAAAATGCCGCCGGCAAGGGCCACCAGCACGTAGAGCAGGTTGCCCAGGTTCATAAGGATAGGCATGAGAATGTTGGCGTACATGTTGGCCTTCTGCGAGACCTCGAAGAGCTTTTCGTTGCGCTCGTCAAAATCGGCCTCGGCGGCAGACTCGTGGCAGAATGCCTTGACGACCTTCTGACCGTTCATGACTTCCTCGATATGGCCCTCGACCACGCCGAGCTCGGTCTGCTGTGCAATAAAGAAACGCGCGGAGTTGGAACCGAGCAGCTTGGTCATAAAGGTCATAAAGACGACGCCGGCCACAATGACCAGGCACATCCACACGCTGTAGTACAGCATGATAAAGAACACCGTGACGATGACGATGGTCGTCATGAGCAGGTTGGGCAGCGACTGGCTGATCATCTGGCGCAGCGTGTCGATGTCGTTGGTGTAGTGGCTCATGATGTCGCCGCGCTGGTGCGTGTCGAAGTAGCGAATCGGCAGGTCCTGCATGCGGTTGAACATCTTCTCGCGCAGCTTCTCGAGCGAGCCCTGCGTGACGATGGCCATGGCGCGGTTCCAGAACAGTGAGGACAGGATGCCGACGCCGTAGATGCAGGCGAGGGTGGTCACGAGCCGCAGAATCTTGGGCTGCGCGGTCGTCCAATCGCCCGACTGCCACGATTCGCTAATAATCTGCAGGGCGCTCTGAAGGAAGGTCGCGCCGATGGAGTTGATGATGGCGCAGAGCACCACGCCGGCGACGACGAGGGGCAAAAGCACGGGGTAGAAGCCAAAGAGCGTCTTGATGAGGCGCGACATGGTGCCGCCCTTGCGGTTGAGCGCGCGCTCGGCGGTCGTTGCCTTACTCATGTGCCTCGCCTCCTTCCTGGGTCTGAGCTTGCGTTACGGATGCCTCGGTGTCGGCCTCGACGGCCCCTTCGCCCTCGGCAGACATCTTGTTCTGCGAGGTAAAGGTCTCGCGGTAGATCTCGCTCGTCTTGAGCAGCTCATCGTGGTTGCCGATCTGCGCGATGCGGCCACCCTCCATGACGATGATGCGGTCTGCATCCTGCACGGAGCTGATGCGCTGGGCGATGATGAGCTTGGTCGTGTTGGGCAGATAGCTTGCCAGCCCTGCGCGAATCTTGGCATCGGTCTTGGTGTCGACGGCGCTCGTGGAGTCGTCCAGGATCAAGATCTTGGGGCGACGCAGCAGGGCACGCGCAATGCACAGGCGCTGCTTCTGACCGCCCGAGACATTGGAGCCGCCCTGCTCGATCCAGGTGTCGTAACCCTTGGGGAAGCCGTCGACAAACTCATCGGCGCAGGCCAGATGCGCCGCCTCGCGGACTTCCTCGTCGGTGGCGTTCGGGTCGCCCCAGCGCAGATTCTCGGCGATGGTGCCGCTAAACAGCACGTTTTTCTGTAGCACCATGGCGACCTGGTGGCGCAGCGCGTCCAGGTCGTAGTCGCGCACGTCCATGCCGCCCACGCGCACGGTGCCCTCGGTGGCGTCGTACAGGCGGGCGATGAGGTTTACGAGCGTGGACTTGGCCGAGCCGGTACCGCCGATGATGCCGATGGTCTCGCCGCTCTTAATGTGCAGGTCGATATCGTCGAGCGCCTGGCGCTTCGCATGCGCGGAATACTTAAAGCTCACGTGGTCAAAGTCGATGGAGCCGTCGGCAACCTCGAGCACGGGTTCGGCGGGATCGGCGATCGTGGGCTCGGCGGCCAGCACCTCGGTAATGCGGTGCGCCGATTCGTCGGCCATGGTCACCATGACAAAGATCATCGACAGCTGCATCAGGCTCATAAGGATCTGGAAACCATAGGTAAAGATCGATGAGAGCTGGCCCACGTCGAACAGCGTGCCCTGGCTCGTGATGATGAGCTTGGAGCCCAGGTAGATGATGACGACAAACGCGCCGTTGACGCAGATGTTCATCATGGGGTTGTTAAAGGCGAGCAGCTTCTCGGCGCGGGTGAAGTCCATCTGGACGTCGCGTGCGGCGGTCGCGAACTTCTCCTTCTCAAAGTCTTCGCGCACATAGCTCTTGACCACGCGCATGCCGGTGACGTTTTCCTCGACGGACTCGTTAAGGGCGTCGTACTTGTGGAACACGCGCGAGAAGATGGGGCGTGCCTTAAAGATGATAAAGAACAGTCCAAAGCCCAGCAGCGGAATGATGACCAGGTAGACCATGGCGACGCTGCCGCCCATGATAAATGCCATGGTAAAGGCGAAGATCAAGACCAGCGGCGCGCGCACGGCGATACGGATGATCATCATAAAGGCCTGCTGAACGTTGTTGATGTCAGTGGTCAGACGCGTGACGAGCGAGGAGCTCGAGAACTCATCGATGTTGGCAAAGCTGAAAGTCTGGATCTTGTAGAACAGGTCGTGACGCAGGTTCTTGGCGAAGCCGCAGCTCGCATGGCTGCAGGTGACGCCGGCAGCGGCGCCAAAAGCAAGGGATGTTAGCGCGATGAGCACCAAAAAGCCTGCGGTGGGAAGCATCTCGGCTACGGTGGTGCCGTCTTTGATGGCGTCGATCAGGTTGGCGGTGATAAATGGAATCAGCATCTCGCAGAGCACCTCGCCAAGCACGAGCAATGGCGTGGCAACAGCGACTTTCATATAGTCGCGGATGCTGCCCATGAGGGTTTTAATCATCCAGTTCCTCCCAGGTTACGCGGATTTTATCGAGCATTTCGGCGAGGTCCTCGCGCTCGTCGTGGGTGAGCGCGCTAAAGGCCCGTTCTCTAAAGCGGATGCGGGCCGCCTGGTCGATGCGGGCGTTTTCCCGGCCGGTTTCGGTCAGGCGAATGGTGAGTTGCCGTCGATCCTTGGGGTTACGGCTGCGCTCGATGAGACCGTTGAGCTCGAGCTTGGACAGGATCTCGGAAAGTGACCCCGGCTTGAGGTCAAAGTGCATGCCGAGCTCCTGCTGCGACATCTCGCCGCCGGGTTGCTTGGCCAGCAGGCAGATGATGGGTGCCTTGCCGGACACGCCTCCGCCATGAAAATGCATGTAATGGCCGCAAAAGCCCAGGCCGCTCAGGATGCGCTTGGCGAGTTTGTCTTCGGCGCTGACCGCTTCGGGTATGTCTACCGGTTGCGACGGGTCACCGCCGGGCTCATGCGGAAGGACGAGTGGTTCAACACACATATCTAAGCTTCGCTCCTTTCTTTAGTTAGGTAGTTGAATTGTTTTGTGCCTAACCAATTTAGGAGCACGGTAAATAAATGTCAAGGTACCAAACTTATTATGTTCGAGCGGCACTTAGGGACGTTCCTTATGTGCCGGCATTTGGGGACACTCCTTGTGTCGACTAGTCATTTAAGAACGTCCCCAACGACTAACTTTCTCCTTCCCGTAACCTTTCCGCAACAATTCGTCCTCTGCGGTGCCAGCGCCCGTTCACAACGTCCCCTGCGCTACACTTAGTCGCACTGTGGCGCTGCCGCGCCGCACCCGAAACAAGGGAGACCCTCATGAAGAATACTCAGCTGCTGCTGGTTAACGATATGTGCGGTTACGGCAAGGTCGCGCTTTCCGCCATGCTGCCGGTGCTGTCGCACATGGGCTACCGTATCCATAACCTGCCGACGGCGCTCGTTTCTGACACGCTCAACTACCCCAAGTTCTACATCCACGACACCACCGAGTACGTGCGTCAAAGCCTCGCTATCTGGGAGGAGCTCGGCTTTGAGTTCGACGCCATCTCGACCGGCTTTATCGTGACCGAGGAAGAGACGCGCATCATCTCGGACTTTTGCCACCGCCGTGCGCAAAAGGGCACCAAGGTGTTCGTCGACCCCATCATGGGCGACAACGGCAAGCTCTATGCGGGCGTGCCCGAGTCCACGATTGGCCTTATGCGGCATCTGCTGGAGTGCGCAGACTACGCGGTGCCCAACTATACCGAGGCGTGCCTGCTTACCGATAGGCCTATCGCCGAGCAAATTACGCCCGATGAGGCCCGCGCCCTTGTGGACGCCGTGCGCGAGCTGGGTGCCAAGTCGGTGGTCATTACGAGCGCCGTAGTCAATGGCACGAACGCGGTTATCGGTTACGACTACGTGGCGGGGGAGCACTTTACGATTCCCTTTGAGCTCATTCCGGTCTATTTCCCGGGTACGGGCGACACGTTCTCGGCAGTGCTCGTCGGCCGCGTTATGGCTGGCTGGAGTCTGCAGCGCGCGACGTCCGATGCCATGCGCGTGGTGGCTGAGCTTATCGAGCGCAATGCCGACCAAGAGGACAAGTCGGCCGGCCTGCCCATCGAGGCCTGCTTGGACGTGATCGACCATGAGTAATGCTGGCGAGGGCGGCATCAAGCCTGCGGGCGAGAACAAGCCGCTCGGCGCGCCGCGTGGCAAGCGTCCGCGTATCCGCGTGAGCTGCGTGGACCAGCTGGGTGCGTGCCGCTGCCACCATGGTCACAAGCCGGGCGACGTCTTTGATTTCGATCGCGACCGGGGCAAGATGTGCGCCATGGCCTGCCATGTGGGCTTTCCCTACATCGATATCCTGCGCTATGGAGGCGCTGTGCCTGGCAACGAGCCCGGCACAGCAAAGTTCTGCTGCCCCGAGGTCGACACCCTCAACGTCTGGCTCGCCGAGATCGTCGACGAATAGGTGAGCGTGGATTTTCTCCCGTTTAGAGCGCACTTGAATGCTCAAAGTGGGAGAAAATCCACGCTCATTTTTCATGCGGGAGATTATCCACGCTCGTTTCGCGCCGAAGGCGTGGCCTGCGACCTCGCTTTCCTACAGCTGCTCGAGCATAGCGGCGCAACCGGCGAGCACGTCGCGGTAGGTGGCATCGAAATTGCCGGTGTACCAGGGATCGGCCACGTCGCCGGGGCGTCCGGTCCAATCGAGCAAGCGCGTAATCTTGCCGTCGGGGTCGTCGCCAAAGATGCGACGCAGGCCGCGCGCGTTCTCAGCATCCATATAGACAATGTGGTCCCAGTTGCCATACTCTGCTCGACGCACCTGGCGGGCACGGTGCGCAACGACGGGAATCCCGACTTCGCGCAGCTTGGCGACCGTGCCATGATGCGGCGGGTTGCCGATCTCCTCAGTTGAGGTCGCTGCGGAATCGATGACAAACTCCGCCTCGCGCCCAGCGCGGCGCACGAGCTCGGTAAACACCGACTCAGCCATCGTCGAGCGGCAGATGTTCCCATGACAGATAAACAGTACACGTTGCATATGCGGTTTCCTTTCGATCGCCATCATCGAGCTCGAGTATCGCATCTGCGCTTACGCTCTCGCCCGCTTGCGCTCCCAGCGAGCCAACTTAATCGTCACCAGTGTAAGTGCCCAGGCTACAAGCGAGAACGCAGCGCCCACGGCGCCTACGTAGGAAATGCCAACTCCACTTACCACAGCGCCGCCCACTGCGGTGCCAAACGAGATGCCGACGTTAAACGCCATGGGCTCAACCGAACTCGCGAGCACCATCGACTTGGGATGGCGGCTGCGCGCCACGTCCATAAAGTGCGTGATGCATGACACCGAGAACAGGTACATGAGCAGCGCCAGGCTAAAGACAAAGACCAGCGCGAGCGGCATGGTGCCGCCCACGGCAAACAGCCCGAGTAACGCCGCAGCCTGCAGCACAAACGTCACAAGCAGCGCCTTCATGCCAAAGCGCGCGTCGATCCATCCGCCCAAGATGTTCGAGACCAGGCAGAACACGCCGTAGGCCATAAGCGTGGTGCTCGCCTGAACAGTGCCCATGCCCAGCACCTGCTCAAGATAAGGCGTCACGTAGCCGTAGAACACATAGACCGATCCCACGCCAAACAAAAAGATGAGCATGCCGGTGATGATGCTCGGTTCGCGTAGCAGACCCGCCTGCTCGCGGAAGGTAGCGGGTTCGTCGGTCTGTCCGGCGCGCGGCATAAACGCCACGAGCGCTCCGCAGATCAAAACGGCAAAGGTCAGCGTACCGTACATGGCCACGTGCCAGTCGAGCGTGTCGGCCACAAACTTGCCAATCGAGGTCACAAAGACCATCGCCACGGAAAACGCGCCGTACACGACCGAGATGGCAAGCGAAGTTTGCTGCGGGGACAGCAGCTCGGGGATGTACGTCACGCCCACGGCGAGCAGTGCGCCCGAGACAGAGCCCAGGACAATGCGCGAGATAAACAGTCCCTGGAAGTTGGGCGCCAACGCCATGACCAGGTTGCCGAGCACAAAGACGATGCTGTAGCACACGAGCAGCTGGTAACGACGGAAGCGCCCCGTGCTGAGCGCAAGCACCGGCGTCGCGATGGCGTAGACCAGTGCAAAAACGCTGATGAGCTGGCCCGCAGTAGCAAGTGATACGCCGAGTTCCGTTGCCAAGTCGCTCTCGATACCGATGACCACGAACTCGGAGCAGCCGAGCGAGAATCCCAGCAGCACGAGCAGCGCCAGGCAGAGCTTGGTGCGCGCGGGGGAGAGCGCGGCGGCGGTTGACTTACTTTTAGGCGTGGTTGCGGCGGTCAAGGTTGTCACTCCAATGTCGCATGAATAAGCGGGATTTAATCCCTGCAACTCTAACAGAATGTGACAAAGGGGCAGTTCCTTTGTCACATTGCGCTGTCGGCCAGTCGCCCAAACCGTCACAACATTCGATGAAAATCTCGAAAACGAGGAAAAGCGTCGAATGTTGTGACGCTTTTCCTGTCTGTGCCGGCGAGCTCCCGTGTCATCTGGGGGTATAAGGCTAGCAAGTGTTTATTTGCGAGGCCAAGGGGGCGCCCCGTATGGATATCGATAACTTTGAATGGTGGTATAGCGAGGGCGAAGCTCCGGATGAGGAGTGGGACGAGCCTACGCCGCGTGGCGTGTCGAGCGACGAGGACGAGACCGGCAACGACGTCGCCGCCGACTCGGACGCCGCCCTCGACCCCGTCGAGCCCCTGACCTTCGAACAAGCTTGGGCCCAGGCCGAGGCAGACGAGGCCAAGGCCGACGCTACGGCCACGCTCGGCGAGCCAGCCGACATGTCGATCTCGCCGGCAAAGACCCCGCAGCCGCGTCACACTATCGACCCCGACAGCACGGCATCCTTCAGCATTCTCGACGTGCCCTCGCAGGGTGCCCAGGCGCCCGCACCCACACGTCGCCCCAATCTGTCTCGCGAGGAAGATGCAGGACGTTGCTCGCCGCTCGGCCCCATCCTTATCGCCTTTATGGCCGGCGTTATCGCATGCTCGGTAATTGGAAACGTCTGGAGCCATGTCGAACAACAGCGAAAAGACGCCGCCAAGGTCGAGATGTCTGTCGAGCAATCGCTCAGCCGCACGCGCTCGGTACATGTGTCGGTCGAGGTCAAGGACGGCGCGACGTGGGACACCGCGCGCGGCGACAGCCAAATGCTCATCCATATCGTGGGGCGCACGCTCAAAGGGCAGACAATTGACGAGTATCAATACGTCAATTCCGCTGGTGACGGCATCGAGCTCAAGCCCGGAGACTACGAGCTCACCGTCGATGAACCGCCCGTCGCCACCGACGGCACGCGCTTCCGCGCCTCAAAGCGCATGGTCCCCGTGAACTTTAACTCACAGGCGCCCGACACGGTCGACACTACACCGCAGGGCGGGTTCGACCTTTACGTGGATACCCAGTAGGCGCTCGCCGCTCATTCCGCTATGGCTACTCAATAATCGCCTGCCGTCCCGTCCCGCCGCCAAGAGTGGGACAATAGCCCTCGACACTATTGTTTACTTTTGGAGGAAGTAGCATGTCTACCGTTACTACCATCAAGCGCGGCGGCCTCACCGCGGCCATCGATTCCATGGGCGCCCAGCTCACGAGCCTTGCCCTCAACGGCAACGAGTATCTGTGGCAGGGCGACCCCGCCTTTTGGGGCAAGCACGCGCCCATCCTGTTCCCCATTGTGGGCTCGCTGCGCAACAACACGGCAACGTCTGCGGCCGGTACCTGCGAGATGCCGCGCCACGGACTCGCGCGCATTGTCGAGCACAAGCTGGTCGAGGTTTCGGAGGACGGCTCCTCGGTAACGTACGAGATTACCGATACGCCCGAGTCGCTCAAGGCGTTCCCGTTCCACTTTAAGCTCAACATGACCTATGCCTTGACCGGCGACGCCACCCTCACGCAGACCTTTGCCGTCACCAACACCGGCGACGTGGACCTGCCGTTCTCGGTGGGCGGCCACCCCGCATTTAACGTGCCCGCCCCCGGTGCCGAGGACGAGGCGTTCGAGGATTACGAGTTGGCGTTTACCGAGGCTTGGACCAACGAGGCTCCCATCATCACGCCCGACGGTCTTATGACGTTCGAGGGCAGCTACAAGGCGCCCGATAACTCGGACGTGCTGCCCATCACGCACCGCAGCTTCGATAACGATGCCATCATGTTCACCGATACTCCGGGCTCCACGCTCACACTGCGCGGCCGCAAGTCGGGCCACGGCGTCAAGATCGACTTTGAGGGCTTTAAGTACATCGGCGTGTGGTCTGCCGCCAACGACGCTCCGTTTGTGGCGCTCGAGCCCTGGACCGGTCACACCACCATGGACACCGAGGACGACGTCTTTGAGCACAAGGTCAACACCATCACCTTGGCTCCCGGCGAGACGGATGTTCGCAGCTTTAGCGTTACCTTGCTCTAGAGGTTCCGCCGCTCGGTCGATGCTGCGCGTCGTCCAGAGCGACAAGTTGTCATTCAAAAGGCAAGACATAGACCTTCTGGTCATGCCTTGCCTTTTGAATGACAACTTGTTCGCTCTGGACGTCGCTCGCCGGCATTGCCAAAACATCGGCGTCCCCAATGGCTACCGTGTGTCTATTAATTTTTCGAGCTTGTGCTGCGCTGCTGGTCGCTGGCGTATATCCTGTTAAGTCGTCAGCATACGATTCAACAGGGAAGGCAGATTATGCATTCTCTCCAACAGTGCGATGCGCAGCGCCAGCCGGTATGCAGCCGTCGCATCTTTTTGGGTAGCGCCCTCGCTGCGAGCGCTTCCGTCGTCGCCGGCGCGCTTGCCGGCTGTCAGCGCCCGTCAACGCTCAAGGTGGTTCAGCCCACGACGGGCGGCGGTCGCGACGACCTGTCCGATTCCGTGATCGGCAAGGATAAGATCCGCATTGGCATGGAGGCGGCCTACGCCCCGTACAACTGGCAGGTCTCCGAGGCCAGCGAGTACACCATCCCCATCGACAACGTGCAGGGTGCCTATGCCGATGGCTACGACGTGCAGATCGCCAAGATCGTCTGCAAGGCCCTCGGTGGCGAGCCCGTTGCCGTCAAGCAGAGTTTCTCGGGCCTTATCGATTCGCTCAACAACGGCCAGATCGACCTCATCATTGCCGGCATGAGCGCCACGCCCGAGCGCGAGGAGTCCGTCGGCTTTTCCGACCCGTACTTCATTGGCTACTTTGGCCTGTTCGTAAAAGAGGGCTCGCCCTACCAAAATGCGACCAAGCTCAGCGACTTTAGCGGCGCTACGGTCCTCGGCCAAAAGGACACCATGCTCGATACCGTCATCGACGAAATCCCGGGCGTTGTGCACAAGAACCCGGTCGATTCGGTCCCCACGGTGTTTTCGAACCTGCTGCAGGGCACCTGCGACGCCGTGACCTACAACACCGAGAACGAGAAGGGCTATATGGCCCAAAACCCGGGCATCGTCCCCATTCAATTTGCCGAGGGCGAGGGCTTTAAGCAGGAGGTCACGGCAAACGTCGGCTGCCGCAAGGGCTCGGACAAACTGCTTAAGCTCATCGACAAGACACTCAAGGGCATTAGCCAAGAGGAGCGCGACCAAATGTGGGACGCGTGCCTCGACCGTCAGCCGGCATAGGGAGGCAGCATGAAAACCATCAATCGCCTGGCCTCCTTTATCAAGGCAGACCACCGTTATGTATACCTGGGCACGAGCGTCATCGCGGCGCTCGGCCTGGCGTTTAGCCAGCGCAACCCCACGCCGATGAGTTTCTTGGCGCCTACGGGCGTGTTCCAAGACTGCCTCTGGGCAATCCTTTGGGCCTGGCTCGTCGTGTCGGCGGCGGCGCTGGTCACCAAGCTCATGCACTGGAACGACTATCGCGAAAAGTCGCCGTTCGCATCCGAGCGCTGCCGTCGTGGCGCACGCCTGGGCAGCTACGTCGTGGTCGCCATCGCGGCGATCTTTTTCGTGGACCGCTGCGTCATGTCGTTTATCGACCTGGTGCAGGTGAGCATTGTCTCGGATTCCAACCCCAGCGACTTTTTGTCGAGCCTGGTCTACATGACCTACAAGAGCGGGGACTTCTTCATTCGCGGTATCGAGATCACCATCGCGCTTGCCACCTTCGGCACCGTCATCGCATTCTTCCTGGCGCTGCTCTTCGTGTTCCTACGCATTCAGACGTTCGACCGCGTGGATAACGACCTGGTGCGCTTCGTTAAGAGTATCGGCCGCGGCTTTGCGACCGTCTACTCCACCATCGTGCGCGGCACGCCCATGATGGTCCAGGGCCTGCTCATCTATTACGCGGGCTTCACCGTTTTGCGCGGCATGGGCTTCGAGACCGCCCAGGCCAACCAGATCTGGAGCACCTTCACCGCCGGCCTCGTCACCATCTCGCTCAACTCCACCGCCTACATGATGGAGGTCCTGCGCGGCGGCATCGAGTCCATCGATTCCGGCCAAGCCGAGGCGGCGCGATCGCTGGGCCTGTCGCAGTGGCAGGCCATGCGCAAAGTCGTGTTCCCCCAGGGCATTAAAAATGCGATTCCGGCGCTCACCAACGAGCTCATCATCAACATCAAGGATTCGTCGGTGCTCTCGGTCATCGGCGTGTTCGACCTTATGTACGCTACTACCACGGTCGCCGGCGTGTACTACCGCCAGATGGAGGTCTACTGCGTGGCGCTCGTGGTCTACCTGATCCTGACGCTCGTGGCGAGCCGCCTGCTCGAAGCCTTTGGCAAAAAGCTCGGTGCCGAGGCTCCGGCCACGCTGCCCAGCTCTAACTAGGCTTAAGACGAGGAGAATCATCATGGCAGATACCGCCACTACCGGCGTTGCGGCCGCCGCACAGACCAATGAGCCGCTCATCCGCGTCGAGGGCCTGCGCAAGAGCTTCGGCTCGCTCGAGGTACTCAAGGGCATCGACCTGTCCGTTAACCCCGGCGAGGTCGTCACCATTATCGGCGCCTCGGGCTCGGGCAAGTCGACCTTCCTGCGCTGCCTCAATCTGCTCGAGACCCCGGACGCGGGCCACATCTGGTTCCACGGCCAGGACCTCACGGCCGAGCGCTGCAACATTAACAAGCTGCGTGAGGACATCGGCATGGTGTTCCAGGGCTTTAACCTGTTCAACAACATGGATGTGCTCGACAACTGCACGCTTGCGCCCGTCACGCTCAAAAAAATGAGCAAGGCCGAGGCCGAGAAGGTCGCGATGGAGCATTTGACGAGTGTGGGGCTCGAGAAGTTCGCGCACGCCGCCGTGGGTCGCCTGTCCGGCGGTCAAAAGCAGCGCGTGGCCATCGCTCGTGCCCTATGCATGAATCCGCAGATCATGCTGTTCGACGAGCCGACCTCCGCACTCGACCCCGAGATCGTGGGCGAGGTGCTCGAGGTCATGCGCAAGCTCGCTGCCGACGGCATGACCATGGTCGTCGTCACGCACGAGATGGCCTTTGCCCGCACGGTGTCCGACCGCGTGGTCTTTATGGACAAGGGCGTGGTGCTCGAGGATGCCGCGCCGGCCGAGCTCTTCGGCAACCCCAAACATCAGCGCACGCGCGAGTTCCTCTCGCGTTATCTCGAGGACAAATAACCGACCGCAAACGCTTATGTGGCAGGGCCGCTCCGGTGGGGCGGCCCTTGTCGTCACAATCGAAAGGATGTCATGGCCGAGGTTTGGCGCTTTTTTGCGCATGAGGATGATTTTGCCGATCTGGACGAGGCTGGTGCGTGCGAGCGCCTGGGCCGCGTGCTGTCGTTTCCGACCATCTCGAGTATGGATGCCGAGGCGGTGAACTGGCAGCCGTTCGACGACCTGCGCGCGTATATGCAGCAGGCTTGGCCGCACGTATTTACGGCGGGTAAGGTCGAGCTTATCGACCATTCGCTATTGGTGACGCTTAGCGGTTCCGACCCTGCCCTCAAGCCCATTATGCTCATGGGCCACATGGACGTGGTTCCCGTGGTGCCGGGCACCGAGGACGATTGGACGCACGCCCCCTTTAGCGGACATGTGGACGATGCCTACATTTGGGGCCGCGGCGCCATCGACATGAAAGACCAAGTCGCAGGCATTCTCGAGGCGGTTGAGTATGCGCTGGCGCACGGTTGGCAGCACGAGCGCACGCTGCTCCTCGCCTTTGGCCAGGACGAGGAGACTACGCAGTACGGCGCAGGCGCCATCGGCCGCGCGCTCGAGGAGCGCGGCATTGAGCTTGAGTACCTGATCGACGAGGGTGACTACCGCATCGTTCCAGCTGCCGAGTACGGCGCGGGCGAGGGCTGGCTTATGCATGCCGACCTTGCCGAGAAGGGCTACGCCGATATTGTGCTCAAGACGAAGAGTGAGGGCGGGCATTCGTCCAACCCCTACGGCGGCACATCGCTCGAGGTGCTGAGCCGCGCCATCACCGCAATCTGCGATATCGAATGGCCGACGCGCGTCACGGACCTGCTTGCCGCACAGCTCGTCGAGCTGGGGCTTTACACGGCCGACGAGATTGCCTCCAACAAGGACACCATCGTGCGCGAGTGCCTCGCCAGCAAGAAGCTCTATCCGCTCGTGACCACCACCTGCGCGCCCACGCAGATCGAGGGTGGCAGCACCGGCGCCAACGTAATGCCGCAGGATATGTGGGCCAATATCAATTTCCGTATGCTCGAGGGCACGAGCGTGGCCGATGTCGTGGCCCGCTGCCGCGTCGCCGTTGCCGAGGCGGGGCTCGCCGACCGTGTCGAGGTCGAGCTCGGCCCTGGCAGCTCCGAACCCTCGCCGTCTCCGCGCATCGGCGGACCGGGACTCGAGGCGGTTCGCTCCATCGCCGCCCGCTATTTCCGTGATCCAAAGGGGACGGAGGAAAACGGATCATCCGAGCCGTTGGCGATTGTCCCCTCGACCGTGATCGGCGCGACCGACGCTGCCAACTACCAGCGCATTTGCTCCGAGTGCATTCGCTTCTCGGCCTTTGTGGTCGACGATGACGAGTGCGATTGCGGCGTCCACGGCACCAACGAGTGCATTACCCGCCGCGCCTACCTCCAGGGTGTCCGCTTCCTCATCGCCCTGCTCCATACGCTCTAGCCAAAAAGCAAGCCCTTGGTGCAATGGGGCCAGGTTTGTTTGCACCAATCATTCCGTGCGGGTTATATGCAGGTTTGCCTGCGCACGCTATCATATATGGGTTAGACCGCAACTATGTACCCCATACGCGAAGGGATGCGCATGTATCTGAAGATCGACATGCTCTAGCTGGACTTACCCCCGCAGCGGCGCCCCGCGCCCCATCAATTCTGCCGATTTTCGCCTTCACGCATATAAAGGAGTCCGTCATGCGCGACAAGCTCGAAAAGATCATCAAGGCCTACGAGGAGCTCGAGAAGAAGCTTTCCGACCCGGCCGTCGCCTCCGATATCAAGGAGTTCACGCGTCTCAACAAGGAGTACGCGCACCAGTCCGACCTCATCGCCGCCTCGCGCGAGTACATCGGCGCGCTCGATGACATCGAGGCTGCCAAGGAAATGCTGCACGATACCACCGATGCCGATGAGAAGGAGATGCTCCAGATGGACATCTCCGAAAACGAGGCCAAGCTTCCCCAGCTCGAGGAAGACATCAAGTACATGCTCATCCCGAGCGACCCCAACGACGACAAGAACACCATCGTCGAGATTCGCTCCGCCGCCGGTGGCGACGAGGCGGCCATCTTCGCCGGCGACCTGTACAAGATGTATCAGCGCTTTTGCGAGTCGCGTGGCTGGAAGACCACCGTGCTCGATTCCAGCCCCAGCGAGGCCGGCGGCTTCAAGTCCATCGAGTTCAAGGTCGAGGGCGACCGCGTCTACTCCGTTATGAAGTACGAGTCCGGCGTGCACCGTGTCCAGCGCGTCCCCAAGACCGAGTCCCAGGGCCGCATTCAGACCTCCACGGCTACCGTCGCCGTACTTCCCGAGGCCGAGGAGATCGACGTCCAGATCAACCAGTCCGACCTGCGCATCGACACCTACTGCGCCTCCGGCCCTGGCGGTCAGTGCGTTAACACTACCTACTCCGCTGTGCGAATCACCCACCTGCCCACCAACACCGTGGTGCAGTCACAGGAGCAGCGTTCCCAGATCCAGAACCGCGAGGTCTGCATGCAGATGCTGCGTGCCCGTCTGTACGAGATGGAGCTCGAGAAGCAGCAGGCAGAGCTCGGTGCCGAGCGCCAAAGCCAGATCGGCCACGGCAACCGTTCCGAGAAGATCCGTACCTACAACCAGCCCCAGGACCGCGTGACCGATCACCGCATCGGTTTCAACTCCACCTACAACGGCGTCCTTCTGGGCGATCAGCTCGGCACCGTCATCGAGGCGCTCGCCGCCGCCGAGCGAGCCGAGAAGCTGGCACAGGCTGTGTAGGTTCCGCCGTTCTACCGAACGGCGGACCAGCCGACGCTGCGCGGGCCGCATTTGGACAATCTGACGTTCAACTTCAAGGGCGCGAC